>NZ_JACCAS010000001.1:4109605-4425729 GCF_013409255.1 Paraburkholderia bryophila | reverse complement strand
ATCGAGGCGCGCCTCGGCTGGCTCGCGGTGTATTCGTATCAGGAACTCGGCGAGCACGTCGAGTTGCGGCCGCTCGGCCGCGTGTCGATCTGAGGCCGCGGCGATGACGCATATCGTGTCGCGCCACGTGCGCGTGATTCCGGGCGAGTTGGACAACGGCACGCCCGACGACGACGCTGCTGCGCGCTCAGCGTCACGCGGTCGCGGTTTCGACTACGCGTCGCTGCTTGGACGTCGGCGTGCGGTGCTTCGGTTGAATCACCAGGCCGGTGCTGATGCGGATACCGGCTCGCAGGACGGTCAACCCTCGGACGACGCCGAAGTCGCCGAGCACGCATCGATCCCTGCCGCGCCGCGCCCGTTCTTCGCTCACGAAGACGGCAGCGGCTCGCCAGCGACCGAAGACGGCGCAGGTTCCAGCGCGAATGGCGCAGCGAGCGCGGGCCATACGCTCCTAACCGAACGTCTCGCGATCGGCTCGCGCGTCGAAGACGCCGCGCAGCCCGTCGTGTCTGCCGTCTACCGGCAGCAGCAGCGCTTCGTGCAATTGCTCGGCTCGCTGGCCCGCGAGATCGGCGCGTTCTGCGGCGATCCGTCGATTGCCGAAGCCGGCAACTGGGAAGTGCAACTGCCGCTCGATCAGAAACTGCTGCCGCAGACCACGCTGTATCTGACGCTTTCGCGTTTCAGTCTGCAGCTTCGGTTCGACACGACGGATACCGTCGCGAGGCAATTACTCTTGGAACACAGCGCACTGCTCGAGCGAGAACTCGACACCTTGCTGCGCGCGTGGGGTGAAGCCCGCGACATCGAACTCACTGTCTGGTGACAGATTCTCTGCGCATGATCTATCCGCTCGACGAGCCGACGACCGAAGACGAAGCCATCGCCGATCCGCATGCGGCCGGTGAGCGTGCGTGCGCGACGGAACCGGCTGCGTCGTCGGGCGATGGAGTGCGGAGTGAGGCGCGGCGAACGGCGAGTGCTACACCTGCGGTGGCAGCAACGGCCACCGCCACGGCGGCGGTCTCGGCGCACGCTGCCGCTTCCGGCGAAACGCAAAACGCCCGCATCGCGCCGCTGACGATGCCGGCCATCACGCGCCCCGCTGCACGGATCACGCGAACCGTCTGCGATACGCGCCTGGCCGGTCATCTGCGCACGACGCTCGGCATCACCGAATGGCAAGCGGCGCTGACCAGCACGCGCGATTTCGATGCTACGTATGTGGACCCCGGCATCGTCGACCTGACACTCGCTTCGCCTGACGGCGGCGCACCGGTCAGCCTGCATCTGGCGCTCGATCTGCATGCGTATCCGGCGCTGTCGATCGCGGCGTGGCCGGACAGCGACGCGCTGAGCGCGAAGCCGCCCGCCGATGCCGCGTTGCGCCAGGCCGTGGCGGGCGTCGTGCTGGAGCCGTTGCTGACGCGACTCGGCAGTGCCGGTTTCAAGGACCTACGCGTCGCCGATGTGTGCCGTGGACGTCTCGACGATACGCGGCCGTTGCGCGAGGTCACGGCCCGGACTCATGCCGCCCCGCCAGTGGTCGCACCGGTAATCGCGCTGTCGTTCGTGCTTGCCGGGCGCCGTTATCAAGCCGCGCTGCGCGCGCCTGCCGCGTGTTACGACCTGCTCGACCGGCTGCTGCATACCCGCGCCGCGGCGCAGGCTTCGAGCACCGCTAGCGTCGCCGTCGCCACCGCCGTCGTCGCCGCGAACACCGACCCGCGCGCCGCCTTCGAGTCAGACGATCAATCGGCCCATCCCACCGTCGAACTCGACGTGCCGGGCAGCCTGATCCTCGGCGTCAAGCGCCTGCCGGTGGACACGCTGCATGCGCTCGAACCCGGCGACGTGCTGTTGCGCGCCACCTTTCCCTCGCTCGATGCGGCGCTGCCCGGCACATCGCACGATTCATCATCTGCACCCCGCGCGCGGCTGCGTGCCGTCGCCGCGTGGGGAACCCCCGGGCTCACCCGTGTGTGTGCCGCTGTGGAAATCGACGGGCAATCGCTCGTCATCGTCAAGGAGCCGAACATGTCAGAAGAGCTTGACCCGGCGAGCGCCGACGCCGGGCTCGCCATCGACGACCCCGCCGATCCGATCCGGATCGGTGAGCTCGAGCTGCCCGTGCAGTTCGAGATCGATACGGTGGCACTACCGCTCGCCCAGTTGTCGGCGCTCGGCCCAGGTTATGTGCTCGAACTGCCCGTCCCAGCAGCGGACGCCCAATTGCGGCTCGTCGCGCATGGCCAGACCATCGGCTATGGCGAGCTGGTGACGGTCGGCGAGCATCTCGGTATCCGTATCATTCGCATGGCGCATAGGCATGGTCCAATTCAGTGATATCACCGGGCTGCTGCTGGTCGTCGTCGCGATCAGCCTGCTGCCCTTCGTTGCAATGGTCGTCACCTCGTACGCGAAGATCGTCGTCGTGCTCGGGCTGTTGCGCAATGCGCTCGGCGTGCAGCAGGTGCCGCCGAACATGGTGCTCAACGGCATTGCGATTCTCGTCTCGATCTACGTGATGGCGCCGATCGGCATGCTCGCCGCGAAAACGCTCGAAGGCCAGCAACTCGCGACGCAACCGTCGCAAGCGCTGATCCAGGCGTTCGGCGCGGCGCGCGAACCGTTCCGCGCGTTTCTCGTCAAGCACACCAACGAGCGCGAGAAGCGTTTCTTCCTGCGCTCGGCCTCGGTAGTGTGGCCGAAGGAAGAAGCCGCGCAGATCAAGGAAGACGACCTGATCGTGCTCGCGCCCGCCTTCACGCTGACGGAGATGACCGACGCTTTCAAGATCGGCTTTCTGCTGTACATCGCGTTTATCGTGATCGATCTGATCATCGCCAACGTGCTGCTCGCGATGGGCCTGAACCAGGTCACGCCGACCAACGTCGCGATTCCGTTCAAGCTGCTGCTGTTCGTGGTGATGGACGGCTGGTCGACGCTGATTCACGGCCTCGTGATGTCCTACAAATAGCGCGGCGTCGCCTTCGGAGATCCAGATGGAAATCGATTCGCTGATCCGCTTCACGACCGAAGGCATGTTGCTGTGCCTGACCGTGTCGCTGCCGGCGGTGATCGTCGCGGCCGTGGTCGGCCTCGGCGTGTCGTTCCTGCAAGCGATCACGTCGATGCAGGATCAAACCTTGTCGCACGCGGTCAAGCTGATCGCGGTGACGGTGGTGATCGTGGTCGCCGCGCCGTTGTCGTGCGCGGCGATTCTGCACTTCGCCAACGAAATGATGCAGGCCGCCGTGCCGCTGTGACGCGGCCCGCACGGCCCGCCCTGCCCGCCCTTTCCGCCCGAGCGGGCCAATTTGCGAGGCGATCGATATGAGCCGCATCTCTCATCAGGGTAACGACGCGGCTGCGGCGCACGCGCAGCACACCGCCGATGCGCAGCAGAAATCGGCCAATGCGCAAGGCGCGCGCAACGGCGCGCAGTTCGCGGCGCTGTATCGCGGCACCACTAATTTCACGTATGGGTCGGACGCGCAGCACGGACCGTCGGTCAGTTCGGTGCGCGCGAAACGCATGGCCGACCAGTTGGCGCGCAAGCGGCGCGCGGCCAAAAAACAGCGTAGTAATGGCGCCGGCCTCGACGACGACGGCCCGGACGACGCCGAAGCGAATCACGCGGAAGGTCATAAGGTGAACCGCGACGGCGGTGGACGTGGTGGCGGTGGCCAGTCGCAAGGCGATCACAGCGACGAGCACGGCACCGGCACGGCGCCCGCGATCAAGGCGCGCGGCGATCGCGGCGCGGTGCCTCCGCCGCCGGCCGGTCGGCTCGACGCGGTCGCCGCGCAGTATGGGCAGCCGGGTCAGGAAGGTGTGCGCGCTGCGGCGGTACGCGACGCGTGGCGCGGCGACATGCTGAACCTGCGCGAGCAATTGGCCGCCAATCCGCAGATGCCGCTCGACGCGCGCGTGCTCGAACAGTCGATCGATCTGCTCGGTGTGCAGCAGCGCATCGGCAGCCTTGCGGGGGCGCTGCCGGGGGCGAATTCGGGCGTGGCCGCATTGCGTGAGCATGTGGGCGGCTCGGGTGCGCAGGGGGTGACGCGGCTGCCGCCGCCTGAGCGGGTGCAGCGCTTCAATCTGCTGTTTCCGCTGTTGTGGCTGCATGCGGATAAACCCGCCACGGTGACGCAACGCGGCCGGTCGATCGATACGTTGTGCGGGCTGCGCGGTGGTGTGCTTGGGCGGACGGTTAGTGGTGCGGCTGGTGCATCGGGTGGATCGGGTGCATCGGGCGCGGCTGGTGCATCCGGCGCATCTGCCGTGCAGGGCGCCGCCGAGCGCTCCGCCATCGACAGCAGCGCAACCGGCGTTGCCCCGCCGACCCCGCGCCGGGCCTTTCCAGGCGGCAGCCGCTAGCCGTTTGCGGCGCGGCTTCGCATCCCATGCGGCGCCTTCGCATCCTCGCGGCGGCCCGCCACATCGCGCGGCTACATTAAAGACGATCGAGCCGGCCGAGCCGCGCAACCCGCGCGCTCCTCCGGCGCCCCTCCCACCCACCCTGTGCGAGCACGATGAAACTGCTGCGGATTCTGACGGGCGTTCACGCGGGAGCGCAGTTGCAGCTCACGCCGGGCACGCATCGCGTCGGCGCCGACGACGATGCCGACATCCGCCTCACCGACTGGCGCGGTGCGGATGCGCTGCTGCACGTCGACGCGAGCGGCGTGGTCAGCGCGCAGCGCGTCGCCGCCGCCGTCTCAGCAGCGCAGTCGGCGCAGACCGCGGACGGCCAGGCCGCCGCGCCGCTTGCCGGCGAGGAAGTGGTGCTGCTGGTGGACTTCGTGCCGATGCAATTCGACGACATGATCCTGTGCATCGGCGCGGACGACGCGGCATGGCCGTCCGACCTCGACCTGCTGTCGATGTTGCTGGCGCGTCCCGCCGAAGCGCGTTTCGCGGCCGAACGCAAGAAGCGGCGCCGTTACGTGGGCGCTGTGGCGGCGTGCTTCGTGCTGGGTATCGTGATCGTCGCGGGCTCGCTGCTGACCACCACGCAGATGAGCCGCGCCGCCCTGCCGCGCAATGCCGACGACCGCGCGCAACGCGTTAGCGAGGCGCTGGCCGCGGCCCATCTGAGCGGCTTGCAGGCGCATGCGGTCGGCAGCACGGTGGTGGTGACCGGCATGGTCACGAGCCCCGCCGACGACGACGCCGTGCGCACTCTGTTGGCGCGCATCGCGCCGAGCGGCATGGCACGCAACTACGACGTCGCGCAGAACGACGCGCGCAGCATCGAGGATTCGCTGGGCGTGGCGGGCGCGCATGTCCGCTATCTCGGCGACGGCAACTTCGCGATTACCGGCGCCGTCAGCAGCCGCGCCGATCTCGACGCCGCGCTAGCACGAGTGCGCGCCGATCTGGATCCGAACGTGAAAAACATCGTGGTGCAGGTGGCGGAAAACGGCAACGTCGCCGCGGGTGGCGCAGCGCCCGCGGCGTATTCCGAAATGATTTCCTCCGACGACGTCCGCTATGCGCAGACACCGGACGGCGTCAAACATATTTACGCCGTCGACCCGGCCGCGTCGGACAGCGAGGCGAATGCGGGCGGCGTGGCGGCGGCGACGGCGAATGTCAATGTGAATGCGAGCGCGAATGGCAACGCCAACGCGAGCGTCAATAAAAGCGCCAATGCCAACGCGGCGCTGAACGGCAAGGCCAACCCGAACAACACCGCCAACGTCGCGAACGCAACAAACACCACCAACACCGCGATCGTCGACAACGACACCGTCACCCGCAGCGCGGCCGGCGTCGTGCCGCTGCCGAACCCCGCGACATTGCCATCGGCTCAACCCCACGGTCCGGCAAGCTGACCCCGAGCTGACCCGTTAACCGCCCTTGCCCCGTTCAATCAGGAGATCGACATGTACGAGCAGCTCGAAGCCCACGCCGGCGAATTCAACGATTTGCAGAAGACCCTGGCCGATCCGGCCGGCGCGCCGACAGTGGACGCAATTCGCCAGTCGCTCGAAGCGACCGCGCAGCGGATCAGCGACACGCAGGGCGCCACCGACCTCGATCGCAACAATCTGGCCAAGCTGTATCGCGGCTTTCTCGCTGCGTCGCGCGTGATTGCGCGGCTGCAGGAAAAACAGGCCGGCGCGCACGCCTGACACGGCGACGCAATGGCTCACCGACGCACCGGCGCAGCAGCGGCCGGCGCGACGGGCAACGCGCTTGTCGCGGCGGCGTGGCTCTTATGAGCAGCCGACGCGACGGCAGGTCTCGATGTAGGCCACTCCCACTCTTTATCCCTAGTCACTGGAGGTTCTTATGTCCGTAGGAAGCGCAGGCGGAATGATGGCTGGTCTCACGCAGGAAATGGACCAGATGACGATGCAGTCTGCCCAGATGCAAGTTGAGCAGAGCATGTATTCATCGGTGGCGAACATTGCGAAGAGCGGTGCGAGCAACGTCAAGGATGCGTCGCGCGGCAGCTAAGCGTCGCTGACGCGGGCCGCTCGCCGACGGCGGCGGTTCGCATGCGGCCGGTCCCGTTTTCGTTTCCGACGGGCGCCGGCCGTGTCTTATGTGCTCTTTCGTTTTTTCGTTTTTTCGTTTTTTCGTTTTTTCGTTTTTTCGTTTTTTCGCCGGCGCCGCGACGCGGCTTGCCGGGGCATCCGGTTGAGCCAAGCGCGCAACCGCCAAGCAAGGTACGAGGATGAGTAGCGAGCGTTACACCAGCCTGATCACGGATCTGTGCGCGGTCGTCGGTCTCGGCGACGCGGACCATGTGCTGCGCTCACGCTCAATCGAAGTTGAAGGCTTCGATGTGCGGCTCGACTACTTCGAGCGCGACCTCGACGCGATGTATGCGAACTTTCATTTCGGCACGGTCACCGCCGGGCGCACGCTCGTCGTGTTCCGTCTGATGCTCGAGGCCAACCTGCTGATCTATGCGCAGGACCAGGCGCAACTGGGGCTCGACACGGACACCGGCGGCGTCGTGTTGGTGTTGCGGCTGCCGTTCGCCGACGACCTCGACGGCAACGCGCTCGCCGATCTGCTCGCGCACTACGCGGAGCACGGCCGCTACTGGCGGCAAAACATCGTGGAATCGAGCGACGAGATGTTCGAGGGAATCGCTTCAGGAGAGTTTTTCTGGCTGCGGGCTTAGTGTTTTAGCTGCGAGCTTAGTGTTCTCGCCGCGGCCTTAGTGTTCCTGCTGCGGCCCAGTGTTCGGGCCTCGGCCCTGATGTTCGGGCTGCGTGCCTGGTGGCGCACGCAGCGGACCCCGACACGCACGTCAACCCTTCGACGCCTCCTCGATATTGCGTGCGCCCTGCTTCATCAATTCCGCGATCTGGTTGACCGCCGCCTGCTCCAGTTGCATCACGCCGCCGAGCACGTTCAAGCCCGCTTCTGCCATCCCGGTCGCGCCGTTCGCCGTATTGGCCATGCCTTGGGAAAACGCGCCCATGCGGCCGGCGCGACCCTGCATGCCGGCCGCGAGCTTCTGAGGCATTGCGGCTACAGCGGAGGTAGCGGCCGAAGACACCTTGGCCGCGAACGACGCGCGCGTGCCCTTGCCCGCCGCCGCCGTCGATGCATTGCCGCCGTTGCCGGCCAGCGCGTTCAGCTTGGCATCCACTTGCGGACCGGCGTGCGGCGCGCCGCCGACCGCCTGACCGCTGTCCGCTGCGGGCGCCGGAGAGGTATGGGATTCGCCGAGCGGCAGCGCGCCGCTGGAACGTCCGATCGAGGGGGAATTCGGCATGGTGCGGGCTCCTGGTGTGAATGTGCGCCGCACGAGCGAGGCACAGGACAACGGCATCGAACGGGCGTCCTGATCGACCTTACAACCCGCGTGCGAAGTCTGCCGACGCGATGCGAACTCGTGTGCGCGGATGCGAAGCGCAATGCGGCATCGACCACCGCCGGGCCGACTCGGCACGCGCCGTCGGCACTCGCCAGGTGCTCGCCAGGTGCTCGCCTAGTGCTCGCCTAGTGCTCGCCTAGTGCTCACTTAATGCTCGCCTAATCTTCGCGTCGCACTCGCGTAGCTCGCCACGCCTTCGCCACCTCCCCGTGTTCGCACCTCTTGACGCCGGTTCGCGGCCGGTCGTGTACGAGTCACACGCCAACGGCACACTGCGGGGACTCGTCGCTCAATCGGAGTCCGACTCATGCGCCTCACCCCGCTCGACAGTATCGACACGCCGCTTCTGCGGCTGCGCCCATTGACCCCCGCCGACGCCCCCGCCCTGTTCGACCAGATGCTCGGCGACGCCGACACGATGCGCGACCTGCCCGTGTTGCGCCAGACCGGCGTGAGCCAGACGGACGGTTTCATCGCCGAGGCGCTGCGCGGCTGGGACGACGGCAGCCTGATTCGCTACACGCTCGAATGCAAGGAGACCGGCCGGCTGACCGCGCTGATCGAATTGAAACCGACGCTGCCGCGCGTGGAAATCGGCGTCATCATCAGCCGCCATGGCGGCGCGCGGCGACGCCGGGCCGGCGTGCTGGCGCTGCAGGAATTGATCGACTGGCTGATCGAACAGCCCGGCGTGTACCGTGTATTCGCGTGCTGCGCCGTGGACGGCGCGGCGCACAGTTCGATGGAGCGGCTCGGCTTCGTCAAGGAAGCGCTGCTGACCAACCACGAACCTCGCCCGAATCGCGGCCTTGCCGCAGCCGACAGTTATCTGTTCGCGCTGACGCGGCCCGCGCCCGTGCCGCCGGAACCGGCCAGCGAAGGCGCCGCGTGGCTGCGCAACACCATGCAATGGAGTCTCGAGGATGCCTGACACGGTTGGACCGGTCGAACGATCGCACCGCGAATTCGAAGAAGTGTTCGCAATACAGGCAATTGTTCACTTCTCAGGCGATAATA
Source organism: Paraburkholderia bryophila (assembly GCF_013409255.1). NCBI lineage: Bacteria > Pseudomonadati > Pseudomonadota > Betaproteobacteria > Burkholderiales > Burkholderiaceae > Paraburkholderia > Paraburkholderia bryophila. Next base: position 4,416,860 of record NZ_JACCAS010000001.1, on the reverse strand, counting down.
CAAAGGTCTGACGAATGGCCGCATCGCGGTAATTCGTTACGCATGCCTTGCGAGTACCCCTCGCCGGTGGACCGAAACACTACTACGCCGGAGACCCATCATGTCGCTACCGCGGCTCACTGGTCAGGTCATCGCATTTTCGCGATTCTGGCTCGCACGCGACGTGGGCCTGCTGATATCCGACGGCGCCGTCATCGAACTCGGCACGCGCCCGTTCGCCATGCTGGCGGCCCTGCTCGAGGCCCGCGGCCGCGTGGTGTCGACCGCCGAGTTGCGTGAACTCGTCTGGCCGGGCAGCACGATCGACGCGAACACCGTGCAGGCGCAAATTTCCGCGATTCGCCGCGCCCTCGACGACGCCCGCGATCTGATCGTCACCGTGGCCGGTCGCGGTTATCGCTTCGCGGGCGAAATCCGCGTGCTCGACACGCCCGACGCCGGACTCGATCTCGCGGCCGCGAATGCGGGGAGCATTGCGGCGTCGCTCGCCAACTCGTTTGCGGCGAGCGAGGCGGCAGGCCCGTCGGCCGCGGCAACGCTCGCGTCGAGCTCAGCGTCCACCTATGGCGCGACGTTCGGCGCGTCTGGGTCGCGGGTATCGTCGGGCTTCGCCTATGGTGCTCAATTCGGTGCACGATTGGGCGCACCACTCGGTACGCAACTCGGTACGCAACTCGGCGGGCAACTCGGCACACCATCCGGCACGCGTTCCGCATCGTCCCCCGCCGCGGCGTGGGACGCCCCGCGGGCGTCGCGCCTGGCCGCCGCTCCCGCCGCTCCCGCCGCACCGTCCACGCCAGCTTTCCCCGCGCTGATGCCAACCAGCGCGAGCGCTTCGCTGCGTTCGCAGAGCATCGATCCGTCGCCGTTCATCGGCCGTCATGCCGAACTATCGGAACTGCTCGCGCTGGTGCCCACGCGCCGCATCGTGACGCTGACGGGCGCCTCCGGCGTCGGTAAAACGCGTCTGGCTATCGAAGCCGCGAGCCACCTCGGCCCGCAATTTCCCGACGGCGATTTCTGCGCGGCACTCGCTTCGCTCGCGCAACCCGACCGCGTGGCCAACGCGATCGGTGCAGCGCTCGGCCTGGAGCCCGCCGGCGACCTGACCACCTCGGCCAATCTGGCCGCGCAGATCGGCGAGCGGCGCCTGCTGCTGATCGTCGATCACTGCGATCATCTGAGCGAAGCGGCGGCGGCCCTGATCGATACGCTGGTCACGAACACCACGGGCCTGCACGTGATTGCAACGTGCGAGTCGCCGCTTTTCATCGGCGGCGAAGCAGCGGTGCCGGTGGCCGCGTTGCGCGTGCCGCCCGAACAGACCGACGAGACGCCCGCCACGCTCGACTACGACGCGTTGCGGCTCCTCTTCACCCGGCTGGCGCACTGTCTGAAAGCGGCGGGGTCGCACGCGCCGCTGGCCGATGTGAGCCAGCTCGCGCCGGCCACGTTCGCGGCCGCCGCGCTGATTTGCCGGCGCGTCGACGGCGTGCCGTTCGCGCTCGAACTGGCGGCGGCGACCATCGCCGGCCAGGTGCGCAGCGGCATGCCGCCGGAAGATGCCATCGTGGCGTTCGCGCGCGAACTCGACACGGTCATGACCCATCGCAGCGGCGGCCGCCGCATCGTGCTGCCGCGTGCGGCAATCGTCCACGTCATGCTCGATCTGTCCTACGCGGCGCTCGAAGCGCCGACTCGCACAATGCTGCGCCGGCTCGGCATTTTCGCCACGGCGTTTTCGCACGACGCCGCCTACGAAATGCTCAGCGCGTTCGGCAGCGATTACGGTTTCGAGCCGCCCGAAGGGCATCAACTGGAACACCAGCTTCATACGTTGATGGACGCGGGGCTCGTGAATGCGGTCGATTGCGACGGCACGTTGCGGCTGCGCCTGCCGCCCGCCGTGCGCCGTTTCGCGCTCGACGCGCTGGAGCGTAATCGCGAAAGCGCCGAGGCCGGCCTGCATCATGCGCAGTTTGTGGCTCGCGACATGGCGCGCCGGTTCGGCGCGGGCGTCGCCATGGCCACCGCGCACAGCCGCTACGATATCGACGCGCTGCGCGCCGCGCTGGAGTGGGCCGTCTCCGTCGACAAGGTGGAGTTGTGCACCGAGTTGCTCGACAACACCGCACCGATCTGGGCCGCGCTCGCGCTCGTCGACGAATACATCGGCTGGGTGCGTGCGGTGCTGGCGCGGGTGGACAGCGTGTCGATGCGGCGCATCCGAGACGAGATGCGGCTGCGCGCCGTGCTCGCGCGAGCGCTGACGCTCAAACGCAGCGCGTCGGCGGAGATCGTCGAGAGCTGGCAGCGCACCTACGACCTCGCCAACATCTGCGCCGATACGCCGTACCGGTTGCGCGCGCTGTTCTGCCTCGTGATGTGCGCGCTCGACGTCGGCGAGATCAAGCATTGCCGGTGGCTATCCGGCCAGTTCAGCGAGATTGCGCCCATCGCACACAGTCCGGTGGTGAGCATCAACGCGCGGCGGATCGAGGGCATCGTCACGGCGTACGGCGGCGACTTCGACACCGCGCTCCGCCTGCTCGCGCCGGTGGTCGGCCTCAATGACGAAGCCGACGGCGTCGACGAAGAGATGAGCCGCGAGGCCAATGCGGTCGCCACCAGTTATGGGCTGTCGCTGCATCTGGTGGCGCGGGCAATTCATGCCGTCACGCTGTGGCTGGTCGGCGAACCGCAGACGGCCGCCCCGCTGCGCGTCACGATCCGCGACCCCGCCGACGAGAGCGAACCGCTCGCGTGCTGCATCGCGCTCAGCCTCGCCTGCGCGCTCGCCGCGCTCGACGACGACATCGCGCTGACCGAGTCCTGCGCCGCCGCACTCGTGACGCGAGCGCGTGCGGCGGGCGTCAAACGCTGGCTGCGCGTCGGACTCGATTTCCAGCTGTGGCTCGACGCCCGGCGCGGCGACGAAGAAGCCGCGCTGAGGTTGATCGGCGGCGCGGCGAAACGCATTGCGCGCGAACGCGTGCAGGTGCCCGACATCGCGTTCATCGCCACGCTGTTGCCGCGTATCGCGCTGCATGGCGCGCCCGAATTCGCGGCGACGCTCGGCGCGACGTTGCGCGACGCCGTGACACGCAGCGAGCGAACCGGCGAGCTTTGGTATGTGCCCGAGCTGTTGCGTCTGGAGGCGATGGTGCGTTTGCGTAGCGGCGACGATTCGGGCACCGTGCGGCCGCTGCTCGAACGCGCGCTGCAACGTGCGCGGCAGCACGGCGCGCAGCGGCTCGCGTTGCGGATCAGCGTCGATCTCGAAGCGCTGGAGGCTTCGGCCGGCGTGGGGCTACTTCGCGTGCGGTGACGTTGCTTCGCACGCTGCCTGGGGGTGTCATACGTGCTGCCTACCGTGGGTTCAACTGCCGCTCGTTGAACGCCACTCGCCATGTCCGACATCCATGCCGTACCGCCGCGCGTGCCCCGCACGCCGGAAACCGAAGCAGCCGAAGCGACCGAAGCGACCGCAGCGCCGGTTCATCGGCCCGGCGAAGCACCTGCCGCGATGCCTGCCGGCGCGCCGCAAGCGGGGCCGCTGGTCGACGATACGCTGCTGGGCCGGCTCGGTAATACGCTATCGCGAACCGGTGCGCGGTTACGGGCGAGCAAATTCGATGTCAGCACCGCCCTGTCGCAAGCGAGCCGGCACGGCAAGCCGTTCGCGCCGGCGGATTTCACGGCTAACGGCGAGCGGTATCCGGCTAAGCCGGTGGCGGGGTCGAGCGCGGCAGCCACGCCGCTGGCTAAGAGCGAACGGCAGAGCCGGCAGGCGCTTGGGAAGACGGCGAGAGCTTCGGGTGGTTCGGGTTCTTCTGCGTCGGGTTCTTCGGCTTCTTCTGCTTCTTCGGCTTCTTCGGCGTCGGCTGCTTCGGGTCCGTCTATCGCGGCGGCCGCGCACAACGCCGCGCCTGCCGCCGCCCACGCGCAACCCGCATCGACGATCCCGCTCGACGCCATGGCCAGCGAAGCCGCATTGCGCGCGTACGTCGGCCATCAACTCCCCGCGCCTGCGAACGATCTGCTCGCGCAGGCCACGCTGTCACATCGTCTAAGCGCATTAGGCGGCCCCGATGCCGCGTTGCCGGCGAGCCGCGGCGCGCTCGTCGCCCAGGCCTTGCACGGCGCGACGATCGGCGACGCGCGCAGCGCCAACGACGTGCTCGACGCGCTCGAACACCTCGACTTCGCGCGGATGCAAACCGCCCGCTCGAGCACGCCGGCCGAAGCCGGCGCATGGCAGGTCGCGCGCACGCTGGCGCGCACCGATGCCGGTTTCGAAGCGCTCAACCAGTTACGTCACGGCGGCCAGCCGCCGCCCGGCAGCGCGTCGACCCAGCTCGCGCAACGCATGATGCTGCAAGCCGCCGACGCGCTCGATCCCCCACTTCACGGCGCGGGCCCCGCGCAGGATCCAGCGCCCGCGGCGGTCGCCGCACGCGCCGCACCGGCAACAGGTACGCCGTTGGGCGACACACGGCTCGCCTGGCAAGCCTACGACGCGGCAGCGACACTGACCACGCAAGGGCGCGGCGCGTTGAACGCCGATCAGAAAGGCGCGTTCTTCGCGTGGCGTCAGAACTTCCGCGACGACGGACGCGGCAGCGATTTGTCGCAGGCACGCGAGCGTCTGAACAAGTTCTCGGCGAAGACCATCGACCGGGTCGGCGAAAACCGCTGGAAGAGTTTCTTTCCGCGGCTCGTCGGCAAGCGCAGTTCGCCGCTGTCGGCGCTGCGCTTCGGCACGCAAGGCGTGCCGCGCAAGACCGTCGGTGCCGAACAGGCCAAACTCGAAGACGGCATGCGCCAGGCGTTGACGCCGTTGTGCGAGCGCCCGGAAATGCGCGCCGCGGCGGCGTTGTCGCACGCGCGTCCGGAGCAGTCGATCGCCGAGCTCGCCGCGCTGCATGTCTGGCTCGAAGCAGGCGGTTTTCCAAACGGCCAGCTCGACGCCGGCCAGTTGCATCAGGTCACCGAACGCGCGCAGCAGTTGTGCGCGGAACTGCAGCCGCGCGATGTCGGATCGCCCGCCACGCTCGACCGCCTGCGCGCCGAGACCGCGCGTTGGGCCAACACCGACCCGCACACGCTCGCGCGCAGCAAGCCGTTCAAATCGATCGCGAAACAGCCGTTCAATCTGGAACGGCTCGCGTCATGGGGCAAGGTCGCCAAGGTCCCTGCGGATTCGCCGTTCTGGACCCAGGTGTCGTCCCTGAAGGATCGGGCGCGGCCGCCCACTCCGGCCGCCGATGCGGAGAGCGCCGGCGCGGTCCGGCAAACGCTCAAGGACGTCGCGCACGATCTGCAATCGAGTTCGCGGCTGCGTCTGACCGACGGTAGCCGCATCGGCGTCAGCACGCGTGGGTTGTCAGCGAATCTCAGCAAGGTCTTGCACGCGGGTGCCGTGCCGATTGCGCCGCGCCTCGATCTGCGCGCGTCGAAAACGCGTGAAGCCGTGGTCGAATTGAGCCGCGGCACGCATGGCGTCGAGATGTTCGTCGGCACCGCCAAAACGCAGCTGCGGCATGCGGGCGTCGGCGTGCTGGTCGGCTATGACGTCGACGTCGGCCTGACCCAGATGCGCGCGGGACTGACCACCCAGGCCGTGCTGCATTCGCAGGAGTTGTCCGAGCCGAGCGGCGTGTCGCTGCGCGTGGCACGGCGCGTCAATCAGAACGGCACGGGCTACGACGACGGTGCGATGCGCGAGAAACTCGAAGGCATCATCGATCATGTTTTCGACGAGACGACCCAGGCGCACGGCGCGAATTCGGGCGGCGCGCGTGGCACCTGGAACCGGCTCGCCGAGCACTATTTCGACGATCCCGATGTGTCCGTCAGTTGGACCGATACGGTGGCGCGGACGGTCAAGCGCGGTGCGTCTGCCGATGTCGGTGTGTCGGTGAGCGTGCCCAAGGTCGGCTCGCCGTTTCGCGCGGGCGCAGCGGTCGGGATCGGCTATGAGAAGACCGCGAAACAGACGCTCGATTCCAACGAGCAAAGCGGTCGCGTGCAAGTCGAGCAGCATCGGGTGGGTGCCGGTTCGCGTCTGATCGGACGGTTGAGCGGCACGCTTAGCGCGACGAAGTCAGTCGGAGCGCATGACTCGAGTGTGGGCGTGGGCCTCGTTTCGCTCGACGCGCCGTCAGCGAGCATGACCTTCGCCGACGACAGTCATCTCGCCAAAGTGCAACTCGTGCGCGAGAACGGCGCGCTGATGCATCGCGCGTGTCTGTTCGACACGGAGTATTCCAGCGCCGAGACCTACACGCGCGCGCTCGATGCAAGCCGCGATCAGTGGGTCGATCTGTTTGCCGAGCAGGCGCTTGCTGAACAGGATGCTGAGCGTCAGGACGCGCAGCTGAATGGTCGACCGGCGCCACAGCAACCACCCGCGCGTGCGGTTGCAGAGGAACGGCTTGATCGGCATCTCGGTGATGTGAAGGCGAACCGGCGCCCGAATCAGACTTACTTTCATCGGTACCGGCTTAAGCGAGGCGCGGCCAAACAACTCGATTTGCTGGCGGCGATGTCGAAGCAGTTGCCGCCGGCGGAGACGGCGGCGGGACATCAGCAGATCGATGCGAAGGTGGATGGGATTCTGAACGATCCGGCTTCGTGGATGCCGATTGAGTTGAAGGTTAAGGAACGCACTACTAGCACGCGGAGTCCTGGGTTTAACTTCGCGTTGCAGTTGAATACGCAGACGAGTGCGACGGGGGATCGGGAGTTGTTTGCGGAGAGTATTCCGTTTGCGTTGGTGGATCGGTTGGATGGGTAGAGATGAGGGAAATCGCCACCGCGTACATGGAGGCGATCCAGAAAGCGCCACGAAAGCTCACTCACCTATAACTTCATTCGCATGGCTCTGGCATCGACAATATCCCTGGAGCCTAGGCCCCTCAGTCAAGCTTGGAATCAGTGAGAAGCCTGCCGAGTTCTGAAGTGTCGAATCAGAGCTGACGCCATCCAGACGATAATCGCAGCGATAATAAAGCTCGCGGTAAGCAATGCGCCCAACAACACATTTTCCTCACCCTCAGTGCCAGCTGTTCGGAACAGACGAAACAATGGCGCCAATGCCGTCCACGCCGCATCGCTACCGACCCAGCGCGCCAGAGGGCCAATCTGCGAAAGACCGATGAATACGAGCGGGGTAAGCAAGGCCGCGAGAGCCATGCGCAAGATGCTTTTCATCGCACTTCCACCGTTCCGTAGTACGGGATATCCGTACCGGGGATCATCGTGGCCGGTTGAGATAGCAGGTAGCCTCGGAGGCGATCAAACTGCGCCTGCGATGTGAGCGTGATACATCCATCGCTGACATTCCAGCGGCCGGTGGGATGCAGGCGGAAGTTGCCGCGCCGCACGCCCTTCACGAACGTCCAATCGTCAATCTTGCCGTCGGCGCCGTACAGCGCGAACCACGTAGCACGCTCACTCTTAGACCAGATATCGAGAGCGAAGTCACGCAGCCGTCCGAGCCGGCCGCCGGGTTCGCGCGTGATGATGTAGTAGCGTCCCTTCGGGATTGGTCCTGCTCCGACAACCGAGGTATCGGAGGGGTTGTCGATGTGCTGACTATTGCCTGAAAACGCAGCCACTCCTCCGAATCCAGAGCAGACTAGAGCGGACACTTTCTGATTGTTAAGCGTGAAATAGCAGGATGCAGGCATTACCCAGCCCTCAATTGCGATGGACGACGGTAATGTATGACGAAATAGACCGCGCAGGCAACGCAGGAAGTTGAACAGCAATGAAGTTATGCGAACTGGTTGCGAATAGCCCGGCGCTGTCCTAACGATTGTCCTCACATAACAGAATCGTCCCAAAAGATGCCCACCCTGATGGGTGTCAATGGGAAACGTTGAGCAACGATGGGATTTGAAACTGGCTAAACCCCTGAGCGCAGAGGTTTTTTATCAACTACGGGAAACGCTGAGATTTCCCGTGGTGCCGGGGACCGGACTTGAACCGGCAAGCCGTGAGGCGGCGGATTTTAAGTCCGCTATGTTTACCAATTTCATCACCCCGGCAGGGTGTTGAATCTTACGTGGACGCGAATTCTACCATTGCCTGGCGAGCGCACCAAACCGGCGCAATCCTGACGTCCACTCACCCTTCCCCACCCCGCCGCGCTGAATTTCGAAGTCATCCGCAAGTCACAAAGCTTCCCGATAATCCGCTCACGAAAACGTTTACAACCGAGCGGAACCCCATGACCCCGACGATCAAAGATGTCGCCGCGCACGCTGGCTTCTCCATCGCCACGGTCTCGCGCGCGATCAACGCGCCGCACACCGTGAATCCCGTCACGCTCGACAAAGTGCGTCAATCGATCGACGCCCTCAACTTCCGCCCCAGCCCGCTGGGCCGGCAACTGCGTGGCGAGCGCACGCGTCTGATCGGCGTGATTCTGCCGACGCTCGCCAATCCCGTGTTCGCCGAATGCCTGCAGGGCATCGACGAACTCGCGTCGGCGCAGGGCTACCGGCTCATGCTGATGACCACGCAGTACGACGCCGACCGCGAACGCCACGCGATCGAAACGCTGCGCGAACATCGCGTGGAAGGCCTGATCCTGACGGTGTCCGACGCCGACACGCACCCGCTGCTCGACGAACTCGACCGCGACGGCCTGCTCTACGTGCTGATGCATAACGACACGGTGCGCCGTCCGTCGGTGTCGGTCGACAACCGTCTCGCCGCTTACGACGGCGTACGCATGCTGATCGCTCACGGCCACCGCCGCATCCTGATGCTGGCCGGTTCGCTGGCCGCGTCCGACCGCGCGCGTCAACGGCATCTGGGCTACTCGCAAGCCATGCAGCAGGCCGGCCTCACCCCCGCGCCCGCGCTCGAAGTCGATTTCAACGCCGACGAACTGTCGCCGTCGGTGCTCGCGCATCTGACCAGCGGGCCGAATCGCCCGAGCGCGCTGTTCTGCAGCAACGACCTGCTCGCGATGGTGGTCATGCGCGGCCTGCGCCGCGCGCGTCTGCAGATTCCGCACGACATGTCGATTCTCGGCTTCGACGGCCTCGCCGTGGGCGATCTGCTGTCGCCGCCGCTCGCCAGCATCTGCGCGCCGAATCGCGAAATCGGCTGCGCGGCGTGGGAGCGCTTGCTGGCGCGCGTCGGCGGTGCGTACGAAGCGTTGAACGAAACCTCGCTGACGCTGACCTTGCCGCACAGCTTGCGCCAGGGCGCGACCATCGCGGCGATTTCGAATCGCGATGCCACGTCGTCGCCGCATGCATCGGCGGCCACCGCGGAAAAACCGTTCGCCTGACCCGTCTTTCGACTCACGGCCTTCGACTCAAGTCATTCGATTCATGTCTTTCGATTCACGCACCTCGACCCCGAACCACCCGCTCTCGTCCTCTCCAGGAGACCCGCAGTGATCCGCTCGTCCGCACGCTTCACTTCGTCGCTTAAGTCGCTCATGTCGCCCCAGTCACGCGCCTCACTGAACTCGCTCAAACCGCTCTGGTCCCGCCTCGCGCGCACCAGCACCACCGCGCTCGCCGCTGGCGCGCTAATCACCGCCGCCCTCGGCGCGCTCGCCCCGCAAGCAGCCCAAGCCGACGAAACCGCAATCTGCTACAACTGCCCGCCCGAATGGGCCGACTGGGCGAGCCAGATCAAAGCGATCCAGCAAAAGACCGGCATCCGCGTACCGTTCGACAACAAGAACTCCGGCCAGTCGATCGCGCAACTGATGGCCGAGCAGAAGAGCCCGGTCGCCGACGTGGTCTACCTGGGCGTGTCGTCGGCATTCCAGGCGAAGGACAAGGGCGTGATCCAGCCGTACAAGCCGGCGCACTGGGACGACATTCCCGCCAACGAGAAAGACCCGCAAGGCTTCTGGTTCGCGATCCACTCGGGCACGCTGGGCTTCTTCGTCAATAAGGACGCGCTCGAAGGCAAGCCGGTGCCGCGTTCGTGGGCCGACCTGCTCAAGCCTGAATACAAAGGCATGATCGGCTACCTCGATCCGTCGAGCGCGTTCGTCGGCTATGCGGGCGCGGTGGCGGTGAACCAGGCGCTCGGCGGCACGCTCGACAACTTCGAACCGGGTCTCGACTGGTTCCGCAAGCTGAAGGCCAACGCGCCGATCGTGCCGAAGCAAACCGCCTACGCGCGCGTGATGTCCGGCGAAATTCCGATCCTGCTCGACTACGACTTCGACGCCTACCGCGCCAAGTACAAGGATCACGCGAACGTCGAGTTCGTGATTCCGAAGGAAGGCACGATCTCGGTGCCGTACGTGATGAGTCTCGTGAAGGGCGCGCCGCACGAAGCGAACGGCAAGAAGGTGCTCGATTTCGTGCTCTCCGACGAAGGCCAGAAGCTGTGGGCGGAGGCTTATCTTCGTCCGGTCCGCGCCAGCGCGATGAGCCCGGAAACGGCTGCCAAATTCCTGCCGGCCGCCGACTACGCACGCGCCAAGCCGGTGGATTTCGGCAAGATGGCGGAGAAGCAATCGAGCTTCGGCGAGCGTTATCTCCAGGTGATGCATTGAACGACATTACGTTCCCGCTGCGCTGGCGCATTGCGTTGATCGCGCCGGCGCTGGCGGTGTTCATCGCGTTCTGGCTGTTGCCGATGGGCGCGCTCGCGCAACTGAGCGGCGACGGTCACGCCTTCGCCACCTATCGCGCGATGCTGACGAACCCGCGCTACATGTCGAGCCTCGGCGCGACGGTGCTGCTCTCGGCGGCGGTCACGGCGGCGACGCTCGTGCTGTCGGTGATCGCCGGCTTGCTGCTGGCGCGCCGCGAGTTTCCGCTCAAGCGCACGCTGCTCGCGCTGCTCACGTTTCCGCTGGCGTTTCCCGGCGTGGTGGTCGGCTTCATGGTGATCATGCTGGCGGGACGCCAGGGGCTGATCGGCGCGCTCTCGCTCAAACTCACCGGCGACCGCTGGGTGTTCGCGTATTCGATGAGCGGTCTGTTTCTCGGCTACCTGTATTTCTCGATTCCGCGCGTGATCGTCACGGTGATGGCGTCGGCCACCAAGCTCGACGCGTCACTCGAAGAAGCCGCGCGTTCGCTCGGCGCGTCGCCGTGGCGGATTACGCGCGACATCGTGCTGCCCGCGCTGTCGCCGGGTCTGATCGCGGCCGGCGCGGTGTGCTTCGCGACTTCGATGGGCGCGTTCGGCACAGCCTTCACGCTCGCCACCGACATCGACGTGCTGCCCATGACCATCTACACCGAGTTCACGCTGAACGCGAACATGGTGACGGCGGCCGGCCTCTCGATCGTGCTCGGCATCGTCACGTGGGCGGTACTGGCCTTTGCGCGCAGCGTGAGCGGTTCGGCCGTGGCGGCAAGCGCATGAGCGGCATCGTCAAACCCGGGGCAACCCAATCACCGGACCCTGCGTCTTCGATGAACTCCCTCCCTGCTTCGTTACAACAGCCAGCCGTGAAACCGCGCTCGCGCTTCAAGCTGCCGACATCGAGAAGCTGGCTCGCGGCCGGCCAGTGGCTCGTTACGCTGCTGCTGTGCGCGTTTCTGATCGTGCCCGTCATCATGTCGATCATGGCGGGGCTGACGGTCAACTACTTCAAAGGCGTGTCGAGCGGACTCACACTGCGCTGGCTCGTCGAAGTGTGGACGCAGTATCACGACTCGGTGTTCCTGTCGCTCGAAGTCGCGGCGGCGACCCTGTTCATCACGCTGCTGACCGGCGTGCCTGCCGGCTATGTGCTCGCGCGCAGCAAGACGCGGCTGTCACGGATCATCGAAGAATTTCTGGTGCTGCCGATCGCGCTGCCCGGTCTCGCGTCCGCGCTCGCCCTGCTGGTGGTCTACGGCGGCTTCACGATGTTCCGCATGAGCGTGGCCTTCATCGTGGTCGGGCATGTGGTGTTCACGCTGCCCTTCATGGTGCGCGCGGTCGCCGCGGTCTGCGCGAGCAGCGATCTGCGCACGCTCGAAGAAGGCGCGGCGAGTCTCGGCGCGAGCTTCTGGCAGCGCTTCGTGACGGTCGTGCTGCCGAACGCGCGGCCGGGCATCGTGGCCGGCGCGCTGGCGGTCGTGACGTTGTCGATCGGCGAATTCAATCTCACCTGGATGCTGCACACGCCCGACACCAAGACGCTGCCGGTCGGCCTCGCCGACACCTACGCGTCGTTGCGCATCGAGATCGGCAGCGCGTACACGATTCTGTTTTTCATCATGACGATGCCGCTGCTCGTCGCGATGCAATGGCTCGGCGTCGATGCGACCGGTCAGCGCAGCGCGGCGAAAAAACGCAGCGCGGCCTCGGCATCGAAGTCCATCATCAAGTCAACACCCACGTCCACGCCATGAAACTCGCCTCCGTTCCCATTACGCTCGCGCAGTGCGCGAAAACGTTTCGCGGCACGCGCGTACTCGAACCGCTCGATCTGCAGATCGGCGCGGGTGAAACGCTGGTGTTGCTCGGGCCGTCCGGCTGCGGCAAGACCACGACGCTGCGCATGATCGCGGGTCTCGAAACACCGGACGCAGGTGGCCGCATCGCGTTCGGTGACGAAGACGTCACCGCGCTGCCGATCGAAAAACGCCAGGTCGGCATGGTGTTCCAGAGCTACGCGCTGTTCCCGAACCTGACGGTGCGCGGCAACATCGGCTATGGCCTGAAGATCCGGCGCACGGCCGCGGACACCGCGCGCCAGCGCGTCGACGAATTACTCGCGATGATGCGTCTCACCGCGCACGCCGACAAACCGATCGACCAGTTGTCCGGCGGCCAGCGTCAGCGCGTCGCGCTGGCCCGCGCGCTCGCGGTGCAGCCGCGCGTGCTGCTGCTCGACGAACCGCTCACCGCCCTCGACGCGCGTTTGCGCGACACCTTGCGCAGCGAGATGAACACGCTGTTGCGCGAGTTGGGCATTACGACCGTCTACGTAACACACGATCAGGCCGAAGCGATGGAACTCGGCGACCGTATCGTCGTGATGAGCGCGGGGCGCATCGAGCAGATCGGTTCGCCGCGCGACATCTACTATCGGCCCGCGAATCGCACGGTCGCGCAGTTCGTCGGCACGATCAACCGTCTGGCCGGCGAACGCCGCGATGGCATGCTAACGACCACCGGCGGTGCGGTGCCGCTGCCCTCCTCGTTAGGCAACGCCGCGCACGAGATTTTCTTCCGGCCGGAAGACGCGTATCTCGCCGATCCGGCCAACGCGCAATTGCGCGGTCACGTTGAAAGCACGGCGTTTCTCGGCGAGCGCACCCGTCTGACGATCGGCGGCGCCGCACCGGACGCGTTGCTGATCGACGTCGCGGGCCGCGTCGAATTGGCGCGCGGCACGCCGGTCGGCATCTCGATCGCGCAAGGCGCGCTGATTGCGCTATCTTGACGACATCGCGCTGCTCTACTAGCGCGCTATAAAAAGGGACTACCCCATGCTGCTGGCTCAAATTAGCGACCTGCATATCAAACGGCCGGGCGCGCTCGCTTACCGCCGCGTCGATACCGGCGCGCATCTGGCGCGCTGCGTCGCCGCGCTCAACGCGCTCGAACCGCGTCCCGATGCCGTGATCATGACCGGCGACCTCGTCGACCAGGGCGATCCTGAACAGTACGAGTACCTCAAAGCGCTGCTCGCACCGCTCGAGATTCCCTACTTCATGCTGGTCGGCAATCACGACGAACGCACCGCCTTGCGCGCGGCATTTCCGGATCGCGCGGAATTGCAGAGCGGCGGCGAGTTCGTGCACTACGCGGTGGATCTCGGCCCGCTGCGCCTGATCGCGCTCGATTCGATGGTGCCGGGTCAAAGCGCCGGCTTGCTGTGCGATGCGCGGCTCGCGTGGCTCGCAACGCAACTCGACGCGGCGCAAGGCAAGCCGACCGTGGTCGCGTTGCATCATCCGCCGTTCGTGTGCGGCATCGGCCATATGGACGAATTGCGGCTCGACCCGGCGGCGGCCGACAAACTCGCCGCGTTGATCGCGCGTTATCCGAATGTGGAGCGGGTGATCTGCGGCCATGTGCATCGGCCGATGTTCGTGCGCTTCGGCGGCACGATCGCCTCCGCAGTGCCGGCGCCCGCGCATCAGGTCACGCTCGATCTACGCGACGACGCGCCGTCCGCGTTTACGATGGAGCCGCCCGCGTACGCGTTGCATCGCTACGATCCGGCGACGGGTATCGTCACGCATCACGCGTATGTCGAGGCCTCCGACGGGCCGTATCCGTTCTATGAACCGGAAGGCGCGTTGATCGACTGATTCGCTCGACCCCGCGCCTTCCCGGCGCGGGGCAAACGCATCACGCGGTCGTCGGCACCGTCAGCACGATCCGCCCTGCTCCGGTATGATCGGCACGCTCAAGGACCGCGCATGGGCCGGTCCGTCGAACGTCGCCTCTCATGTCCACACCCAACCCGTCTTCTCCCGCTACCGCCGACCGGTCGCTGCGCGGTCTGCTGTTTCTGCTCGCGACCATCGCCGGTGTGTCGGTCGCGAACATCTATTACAACCAGCCGCTGCTCGACAATTTCCGCCAGTCGTTTCCGACCGGCGCGTCGTGGGTCGGCGCGGTACCGGCCGTCACGCAACTCGGCTACGCCGCCGGCATGCTGCTGCTGGCGCCGCTCGGTGACCGTTTCGATCGACGCCGGCTGATCCTGCTGCAAATCGTCGGCATGTGTATCGCGCTGGTCGTGGCCGCTGCGGCGCCGACGCTGACGGTGCTGATCGGCGCGAGTCTGGCGATCGGTGTGCTCGCCACCATCGCGCAACAGGCCGTGCCGTTCGCCGCGGAACTCGCGCCGCCGGCCGAGCGCGGTCACGCGGTCGGCACGGTGATGAGCGGTCTGCTGCTGGGGATTCTGCTGGCACGAACGGCCGCCGGTCTCGTCGCCGAATACTTTGGATGGCGCGCGGTGTTCGCGGTGTCGGTCGTTGCGTTGCTGGTGCTGGCGGTCGTGATCATTCTGCGTCTGCCGAAGAGTCAGCCGACTTCGACGCTGCCCTACGGCAAGTTGCTGGTGTCGATGTGGCATCTGATCGTCGAGCATCGCGCGCTGCGCGAGGCGTCGCTGACCGGCGCGGCGATGTTCGGCGCGTTCAGTATTTTCTGGTCGGTGCTGGCCTTGCTGCTGGCCGGTGCGCCGTTCCATCTCGGGCCGCAGGCCGCGGGGCTGTTCGGGATCGTCGGCGCGGCCGGCGCGATGGCCGCGCCGCTCGCCGGCAAGTTCGCGGACAAGCGCGGACCGCAGTCGATCATCACCGTATCGATCGCGCTGGTGGCCATTTCGTTCGTGGTATTTGGCGCGTCGGCGAAGAGTATCGCCGGGCTCGTGGTCGGCGTGATCATTCTCGACATTGGCGTGCAGGCCGCGCAGATTTCGAACCAGTCGCGCATTTACGCGCTCAAGCCCGATGCACGCTCACGCGTGAATACGGTGTACATGGTCGCGTATTTCATTGGTGGCGCGTTCGGCTCCGGCGTCGGCGCCTTCGTCTGGCCGATGTTCGGATGGCTCGGCGTCAGCGTGGCCGGACTCGCGTTCGCCGGGCTCGCGGCGTGGAATCATCTGGCGCTGCCGGCTCGCGCGAAGCGTCAGGGCCTGCTTTGACGCGCTGAGCCGTTGAAACTTTGAAACGTTAGCCGCTATTTTTAGCGGCTTTTTTTAGCCGCCGCTCCAACCGCGCGAGGCGCTCACTTGCCGCCTCGTGCGTACGCATAGTCATGCAGCGCGTCGATCACCCGGTCGAACTCGAACGACTTGTCGTAAAAGTGCCGTACGCCGTATTGCTCGCAACGCTCCCGGTAAGCCGGCAACGCGTGATTGGTCAGCACTGCGGCGAACACCGTGTCGATCAGCCCCTCGCGTTGCAAATAAGCCAGCACCGGGACGCCTGAACCCTGCTTGAGTTGCAGGTCGACGATCACCGCGTCGAAGGCCTCGTCGGTCAGCAACGCGATCGCCTGATCGGCGGAATCGGCGTAAGCGCAGACGCGCAGCAAACCCGACGCGTCGATCGCTTCCACCAGGCTGCGGCGGATCAGCGGCGAATCCTCGATCAGCAGCACGCGCAACGGCGTGTGATTCGCTGACTCGGCAACAGGGTTAGGTTCGCTATTCATCGGCTGGTCTCGATCGTCCATTATTCGATCAGGCCGTTCTTGATCGCGTAATAAGTCAGATCGGCATTGTTCGCCAAACGCATTTTCTCGAGCACGCGCGCCCGATAGGTGCTCACGGTCTTCACGGACAAATGCAATTCCTCCGCGATTTCAGTAGGAAGCTGGCCGGCCGCGAGCTTGCAGAAAATCTGAAACTCGCGCTCCGAGAGCGCTTCATGCGGCCGCCCCGCGGCGGGCTTGTCGAGATTGTCGGCGAGCGTATCGGCGACCGCCTCGGATAAATAACGATGCCCGCGCGCCACCGAGCGGATCGCCCGCACGATCTCCTCCGGCCCGCAATCCTTGTTCAAATAACCGTTCGCGCCGGCGCGCAGCAGATTGATCGCGTACTGGCTCTCCGGATAGCCCGACAGAATCAGCACGTTCTGCTCAGGGCGCACCTGCTTGATCACGCGCAACGTGTCGATGCCGTTTTTATCCGGCATCGCGATGTCGAGAAGCACCACGTCGAACGCCTGCTCGCGCACGAGGCTGATGGTTTCGTCACCGGTGGCGGCTTCCGCCGCAACGCACATGTCCGGCTCGTCGGCGACGAACTGCCTGAACCCCCCTCGGACGATCGCATGATCGTCGGCTATCAACACTCGAATCATCGGCTTGGTGTCCCTGCTGTGGAAACGCTCCAGAGCAGACATTGTAATGATCTCCGGCACGCTGGCGCGCCGGTCATGCAGAGCGATGCGAAAGCCGGCGGCTCATGCTATCGATGCTGCGTGCAACGGGCGCGGGACATTGCTTCTTTCCAGACCCACCCGCGCCCGGCACGCGCCGGCATAGCGTATCCGCGCCTATTCCCGTCCTTCGAGAAGATCCGCCATATCGTCCGCATGCTCTTCTTCGACCGCGAGAATGTCTTCGAACATACGACGCGTCGTCACGTCCTTCTCGCCGAGATAGCGAACGATCTCGCGATACGTGTCGATGGCAATCCGCTCGGCGACCAGGTTCTCCTTGATCATGTCCGTCAGATTGTCGCCTTCCTTGTATTCCGAATGCGAGCGCGTCTTCAGGCCGTCCGGTGCAAAATCCGGCGCGCCGCCCAGTTGAACGATGCGCTCGGCGATGCGGTCGGCGTGCTCCTGCTCCTCGGCCGCATGTTCGGCAAACTCCGCCGCCACAGCCTCCGAGTTGATGCCCTTGGCCATGAAGTGATGCCGTTTATAACGCAAAGTACAGACGATTTCCGTGGCCAGCGCATCGTTGAGCAGCTTCAGCACGGTCTCGCGGTCCGCGCCGTAGCTCTGCGTGACCGGACCGTCGGACATATGCTTGCGCGCGTCCTCGCGAATCTTCTTCAGGTCCATCACGAACGGCTGGTTAGGCGGAGTTTGAGTGGCGGCGCTCTGGGCACCTGGTGATTTCGACATTTAATTTCTCCTTAATCCGTATGGGGGGAACAACGCATCCCGCACGAATCGCGCCTGATGCGCCGGTCAAAGAGGAATCGCTGCGCGTCTACGTTCGGAACACGCCGAGCAACAACGTGACCACGAAGACGACGAGGAAAATGTAGAACAGGATCTTGGCGATTTCCGCCGCGCCCGCCGCAATGCCGGTAAACCCGAACACGGCGGCGATGATCGCGATCACGAAAAAGACAATGGCGTAGTGAAGCATGGCAACTCTCCTTTCAGTGGGGTTCCGTTCGATGTGCGAGCCGCGCTAATCGACGATTTTTTTCGTCACCACGAAGCCGAGCACGAGGAACACCACGCACAGAATCACGAACACGATAAACAGGAACTTTGCAATCGCGGCCGCACCCGCAGCAACGCCGGTAAAGCCAAGCAGGCCGGCGATTATCGCGATGACGGCGAAGAACAACGCCCATTTCAGCATGGTGGCTTTCTCCCGAAACAATGAATGAACGATCAAGGCTCATGCTATCGATCGGGGCACGAAGGCGCATTCCGACGCACGCCGGTTTTCGTGTGAGAATCCGCTTACATTGGATTACGGCAGCGTTACGGCGGTGGACGTTACACTGATGCCCCATCCGAGGAGCCGAATGTGCCGAATGCACAGAACACGTCGAACCTGCAGACCCCGCGCGATCCAGCGGCCACGACGCGACTGAGTCAGTGGATGCACAAACGTAGCTGGGCCATCGCGATGACGGTTGCGATCGTCATCACCGTGGGCGGCCTGGTGATTCTGGAGACCGCGCGCGAGCGCATTGCCGCCGAGTACGAAACCGCGCTCGACGCCCGCGACGTCACCGTGCAACTGAGCACGCTCGCCAGCCAGCTCTCCAACCTGAGCGCGCAGCAAAGCGATTTTCTTCTGACGAAGCAGGACGCCACCGCGCAAGCCTATTGCGCGACCGCCACGCGGATTCGCCAGAGCGAACAGCAATTGAACCGCTTCTACCGCGGTGGCAAAGCGGACAACGCCGAACTCACGAGCTTCACGCAGATTCTGGTGCTGATCGAAGCGCGCATCGGCGCGGGCGCGGCCGCGCTGCAACGTGCGGCGCCGCATCCGCTGGATCTGGCCGCTTGCGGGCCGCTGAGCGCGGCGAATCCGGCTGACGCGTCGCTGGTGGACAGCACGCTCACGCTGCTGCGCGACAACGAGGAACGCCGCGCGCAGCACGCGCTTGCCGCGAGCCGCGCCGATCAGCGTATTTCCACGCTGTGCGCGGCCGGTCTGTCGGCCTTGAACATCGTGCTGTTCATTCTGCTGTTTCGCAATCTCGGCATTCAGATCGATCGCCAGGCGCGCGTGCAACGTCAGTTGATCACGCAACAGGAAGAACTCGACCAGCTCGTCAGCGAACGCACCCGTCAGCTCGAAGCGCTGGGCTGGCATTTACAGGCGGTCAGCGAAAACGAAAAGACCCAGCTCGCGCGCGAACTGCACGACGAACTCGGCGCGATTCTGACCGCCAGCAAGATGGACGTGGCGTGGGCCAACCGCAAGCTGAAGGACAGCGCGCCGGAGATCGCCGACAAACTCAAACGCGCGCTCGCCAATCTCGACCAGGGTATTGCGCTCAAGCGCCGCATCATCGAAGACATGCGGCCTACCGTGCTGGCCAATTTCGGGCTCGTCACCGCGCTGCGCACACTCGCCGACGAAGCCGCGCAACGCAACAACTGGACACTCGATCTGCATCTCCCCGCCGACGATATCCAGCTCGACGAGCAGACCGAGATCGCGCTGTTTCGCGTCGCCCAGGAGTCGCTGACCAATGCCGCGAAGTACGCGCGGGCGTCGAAGGTGTCGATTGCATTAGAGGTCGGCGATGGCCAGGTCGCCCTGCATATCGCCGACAACGGCGTCGGCATCATGCCGGCCGATCTGAAGCGCACCCACACGCATGGGCTGCTCGGCATGCGCCAGCGCGTCGCCGCGCACGGCGGGCGTTTCGACATCCGGCGCGGCGAGCCGAACGGCACCGACATCGACGTGATGATGCCGAGCGTCAGCACCGCGACACCGTCGATCGATCTGCCGCCGGCGACGCCCACGCGCACGCCGGTCTAGCAACGTGCGGCGGCGCGTTGTTAATGCGCGTGTAGGAGTGCGCCGACGCAAACACCGGAGCCCGCCTACAACAAAATCGCGATGCAACTGACAGCGCCGCCCCCACCCTTTTTTTTAACATGGAATCAGACCGGATCGACTGGCGATCTGACACAAGCCCCGGTCGCACGTGCCGGACAACATGGGCACGTCAACCGATGCATTCTCGACAAGGAGAACTTTCATGACTCGACTGATCGCTTTGCTTCTCATTGCAGGGACCGCTGCGCTCGCAGGTTGCAACACGATGGCCGGCGCCGGACAGGACATCTCGAAGGGCGGCAACGCCATCACGAACTCGGCGGATCAGGCGAAGTAAGCCGGGCTTCTGGCGACGCGGCGGCGCTTTCGCGGCGCTGCCGCGAGTCGCTGCCTTACGCTGTGTTTTGCAGGAACAGAAAGCCCATCGCGGGTCATCTCGCGACGGGCTTTTTTCATGGGCAGCGCAGGCGTGCCCAGACGGCCCGCACAAACAAAACGGCGACCCACTCGCGTGGATCGCCGCTCCGTCCTCCCCAGGACTGTCCGCCGCTCACAGGCGCTGCACGCACCTGTGAGCGCGGTGTGTTTACATTCCCGTCAGCGTGTTGGTCAGTTCCTGACTCGGCGTGCTGGTATTGCCGTTCTGCGCGATCAGCAGATGGATCTGCCCCGGCAGCAACTGGCTGAGCGTGCCGCCGATCGGCACCGACGTGACCAGCCAGTCGGCGTTGTTCGACAGCGAGAACGCAGCCGACTGGAAGATCGGCGTCTTGCTGCCGGACACGGTCGCGATCAGCTCGTATTGTCCGCCGGACACATAGATCGAATCCTGGCCGCTGGCCGGCACGGCGTTCTTGTACTGCACACCCGTCATGGTCGGCGTGAGGCTGCTGACGTCGGTCGTGCCGGCCGGCACCAGGTACAGATCGAGATTGCCCGCGTTCTGCGACGCGTTGAAGCCGCGCAGACGCGCGCTATTGGACAGCAGGCCCTTGTCGAACGGATCGTCGATCAGGCCGATGTCCGGCGCGGTCACGTTCGGCAACGCGATCACGGTGTAGTCGTGACCGTTCGCGACGTTCGGGAAATTGCCGCTGGCGAGCGCGGTCGTCGTGCTGGTCGCCGCGTAGGCGACCGTGGTCGAGCCCGTGCCGATGTTGGTGAGATTGGTCACGCCTTTATAGGCGACGTTGGTCTGCCCCGAAGGCGCGGTGCCGTTCACGAGAAAGTCGAGTGCCGGACTGCTGGGATTCGCGTTAATGAAATGAATCTCCGGATTCGTGATGCCGAGTTCCTTGCCGACGTCGCTCGTGCCGCCGCCACCGCAGGCGCTCAGAAGGGACGCAACAGCAGCCATCGCCGCCATGGTTCGGATTGTTTTCATTGTGTTCACCTATATCGATGTGGGGCTCATGGCCCATTGATTTACGGGTGCTTCGCTTCGAACCTCGGAACGTCCGACACCGCATTCATCGCTACTTCGAATGGTGTCTGGACGGCGTTCCGAAACGGAGCACTCCCTCCTTCCCTGCCGCACAACGCGCCTGTTTCGGGAGCGGCGCGGTCCGTGTCGATGGACGCTCGCTTCGAGCAATGCGTGTGCCGCGGGGGTCGAGTTGGCTCGTGGCGACGGAAGAATGTCTTACGGCGCAACGATTTGCGTGGATTAGAATTTTTCCTCGGAGGGTTGGTACGGCGCGCGGTGTATCGTTCGTCCGCGTCCCATACTTACACGGTCCCCCGCATGCCTTACCAACGCTTACTCGCCGAACTCGACCTCGGCTTCACCCGCTTGCGCAACCGCGTGGTGATGGGTTCGATGCACACCGGCATGGAAGACCGCTTCTGGCATTACCCGAAGCTGGCCGCCTATTTCCGCGAGCGCGCCAAAGGCGGCGTGGGCCTGATCATCACCGGCGGGATCTCGCCGAATCGCGAAGGCTGGCTGCTGCCGTTCGGCGGCACTTTGAACTCGGTGTTCGATCTGCGCAATCACCGGCAGTTGACCGAAGCCGTGCATGCCGAAGGCGGCAAGATCGCGCTGCAGATCCTGCATGCGGGTCGCTATGGGTACCAGCCGTTCGTGGTGTCGGCTTCCGCGCTCAAATCGCCGATCTCGAAGTTCAAGCCGCGCGCGCTGAGCGTGGCCGGCATCGCGAAGACCGTGCGCCACTACGCACGCTGCGCCCGGCTCGCGCAACGCGCGGGCTACGACGGTGTCGAGATCATGGGCAGCGAAGGCTATCTGCTCAATCAGTTCCTGTGCCCGCGCACCAACAAGCGCACCGACGGTTACGGCGGCAGCATCGAGAATCGCCTGCGGCTCGCGCGCGAGATCGTCGAGCGGGTGCGCGCGGCGTGCGGCGAACGCTTTATCGTCGTGTACCGGCTCTCGCTGATCGATCTGGTGGAAGGCGGCAATACGTGGGACGAGACCGTGCAGGTCGCCCAGGCGCTCGAAGCGGCCGGTGTGACGATGTTCAATACCGGCATCGGCTGGCATGAGGCGCGCGTGCCGACTATCGTGACGTCGGTGCCGCGCGCGGCCTTCGCCGAACTCAGCGCGCGGTTGAAGGCCTCGGTCAAGGTGCCGGTGATCGTGTCGAACCGCATCAATACGCCCGAGGTCGCCGAAGCGCTGCTCGAACAGGGCGCCGGCGATCTGGTGTCGATGGCGCGGCCGCTGCTGGCCGATCCGGAGTTCGTCGTGAAGACCGCCGAAGGCCGCGCGCACGAAATCAACACCTGTATCGCCTGCAATCAGGCCTGTCTCGATCACACGTTCAAGAACCAGCGCGCGTCGTGTCTGGTGAATCCGCGCGCGGGACGCGAGACCGAGCTGGTCTATCGTCCGGTCGCGGGTCCGCAGGCGGCGCGTTCGGTCGCGGTGGTCGGCGCGGGCCCGGCGGGATTGTCGGCGGCGACCGTGGCGGCCGCGCGCGGGCATCGCGTGACGCTGTTCGATGCGGGCGCAAGCATCGGCGGCCAGTTCAATCTGGCGATGCGCGTGCCCGGCAAGGAAGAGTTCAGCGAGACGATCCGTTACTTTCAGAGCCAGTTGCAGCGACATCGCGTCGACGTGCGGCTCGACACACGCGTCGATGCCGCGCTGCTGGCGGCCGGCGCTTACGACGACGTGATCGTCGCCACCGGCATCGTGCCGCGGCGGCCGGCGATTAGCGGTATCGACGGGCCGAACGTGCTGTCTTATGTGGACGTGTTGCGTGGCGCGCCGGTCGGGCACCGCGTCGCGGTGATCGGCGCGGGCGGCATCGGCTTCGACGTCAGCGAGTTCCTGCTGCATCGCGCCGGCGAGCCGCTGCCGACGCCGCGCGATGCGTGGCTCGACGAATGGGGCGTGGATCTCGCGGTGCGGGAACGCGGCGGCCTGAAAGCGCCGTCGACGCCGCAGCCGCCGCGCGATATCTGGTTGTTGCAGCGCAAGGCCGGCAAGCTGGGCATGGGACTCGGCAAGACGTCAGGCTGGGTGCATCGCGCGACGCTGGCGAGAAACGGCGTGAAGATGCTCGGCGGCGTGTCGTACCGGGAAATCAGCGCGCGCGGTTTGAAGATCGAGCGTGACGGTGTGGAGGAATGGCTTGAGGTGGACACGATCGTGGTGTGCGCGGGGCAGGATTCGCTGCGCGATCTGCATCCGGTGGCGGCGGAGGGTGCCGCCAAGCAGACTGGCGGTCCGCGCTATTACGTGATCGGCGGCGCCAAACTGGCGGGTGAACTGGATGCGAAGCGCGCGATCCGCGAAGGCGCGGAAGTGGCGGCGGCGCTTTAGTTAGTTAAGTGCGCGGTTTGCGCAGGCTTGGACTCAGGCTAAGGCTCGGATGCGGCGGCGGCGCTTTGCTCAGCCGCGCGCCGCGCTACCAGGTCGTGCTATCACGGCAGGCTCGCAACGCTGCGAGCCTCGCCTGCCCTTGGCCGCCTCAAGCGGCGAGCCCCTTCTTCCTGTAATCGAACCAGAACGACAGCCCCACGCTCGCCAGAATCACCACGGTCGCGATCACGGTGGAACGCGTGACCGGCTCACCGAGCAGCAGCGCGCCGAGCGCCACCGCGACCACCGGGTTCACGTACATACAACTGCTGGCAATGATCGGACTGGTGTGCCGGATCAGAAAGCCATACGCGACATACGCGGCCATCGTGCCGACCAGCATCAGGTAGATGAACGCCAGCACCGGCAGAAAATGCACGTCGAGCATCCGCTCGCCGGAGACCCACGCGACCATGCTCGACATCGCGCCGCCCAGCCCGATCTGCAGCGAGGTCGACAGAAACAGGTCTGAGGGCAGCTTCAGCCGCCCGGCCAGATGCGCGCCGCCGGCCCAGAACAGTGCGCCGCACAGAATGGCCAGACTGCCGCCCGCCGAGCCCGGCGAGCTGTCGCCGTGGCTAAGAATCGCGATGCCGACGAGCCCCAGTCCGACCGCGAACCACTCGCCCCGGCCGATCTTGCGCCCCGCCACTGCGGCGATCACCGTGGCGAACAGCGGCACGGTGGCCACCATCACTGCAGCGGTGCCGGTGCCGACGGTGCGCATCCCGAACGCCAGCATGCCGCTCGACAAACCGACCAGCATCGTGCCGACCAGCCCGGCATTGCGGATTTCGGCCACGCTCGGCCAGGCCGGCTTGCGACGCACCGCGAAGATAAAAAGGCCGATGCCGGCAAACAGATTGCGCATGCCCGACAGCAGCAGCGGCGGAAACGAGCCGAGGGCGACATGCACGGCGAGATAAGTCGAGCCCCACACGAGATAGACGACGCCGAGCGCCAGCGCGATCTGGCCGTTGCGCGACTGCGGCAAGCGGATGGGGAAACTGCGCGGAAAGCGATTAGGGAGTTGCGGCGACATGCGTTCAACCCGCCCCGACCGCTTGAGGTCCGATGCCCCCGCTGAAGACCCGGTGGCGGGATGGCGGACACCGCATCGGCGATGCGGTCGGACGGGCGAGGCTGGCGGACATGTGGTGGAACGGAAGGACGATAAATGGCCAAAGGGCCACAGCGCCGCGGCATTCGAACGGAGTCGATTCGCGGCGAACACGCGCCAAATGCTCGGCGCGCATCGCATTATGCAGTAAGCGCCCACCGCGTCAGTCGAAAGAATCGTAACTTTTTGGCGTACTTGCAACAAAAAAAGCCGGGGATTTCTCCCCGGCTTTGGCACCGCTTTCGGCGCCGCCTCGTTCACGCTATGCGGGCGGCATCGACAGCATGCGTCAGTTGGCCATGGCGCCCGACGCTTCGTGCTTCATGCCCATCGCGTCGCCGCTCTTCTTCATCTTGTCGTGCTTCATCGTGTCCTTTTTCATCGTGTCTTTCTTCATCGTGTCTTTGGACATGGAATCCTTCGACATCGTGTCTTTCGACATGGCGTCGTTGGACATCGCGCCGCTGGCTTGCGCGAACGCGGCGCCGCCGCTGGTCAGAAGAGCGACAGCCACTGCTGCGATTGCGAATTTTTTCATGGGATAACTCCGTTGTTGTGGATGATTCAAAACCGGTCGATCCGATCGCCTGTTGCCCTCATGCTCTGATCGTCTGATCGCCGGCGTATTTCCGAAGCTTCTGCCGCCCGGGGGTGCGTGAGGAGCCTGGCGACAATGCCGCTCGCCGCCCGTCGCGCGACCCGCGTGCGTCAGGAGCCTCCGAACCAGTTGTAGCCCTGGTCGACCCAATAGCCGCCGGGGAACGTGTTGGTGACGAACATCTCGACGATGTGCTTCGGATTCTTGTAGCCGAGCTTGGTCGGCATGCGCAGCTTCATCGGGAAGCCGTATTTCGCGGGCAGGCGCTCGCCGTCGTACTCGAACGTGAGCAGCGTCTGCGGATGCAGCGCGGTCGGCATGTCGATGCTTTCGTAGTAGTCGTCCGCGCATCTGAAGCCGACGTACTTCGCGCTGGTGTCCGCGCCGATGCGCCGCAGAAAATCGCCGAACGGCGTGCCGCCCCAGCGGCCGATCGCGCTCCACCCTTCCACACAGATGTGCCGAGTGATCTGCTCGGCGTGCGGCAACGCGTACAACTCGGGCAAGCTCCACGCGCGCTGGCCTTTGACGAGGCCGCCGATCTTCAATTGGTAATCGGAGCCGTCCACTTCGGGCACGTCGTCGATACCGTAGAACGCGTTGAACGGGAACGGCCGCGTGATCTGCGCTTCGGTGTAGGTCGGCGCGAGCTGCTTCGGATCGAATAGCGCGGCCTGCGCGCGGTCGTTCAGGCGCGACACGGCGGTCAGGAATTTATTGACCGAGTCGTTGTCGACGAGCGAGCAGCCGGTCAACATCGACAGGCCGCCGAGCGTCAGCAGACGCTGGCCGAACAGGCGCCGCGACGGCATGGTGAGTTCGCGGCGGGCGTCGATCAGGATCGACTCGCGGTCGAGCGAGTGGCCGATTGGCCGCGAGGGTTTTCGAATGGGATTGTTCATGATTCGATATCCATAACTTTCGGTTTCGGCGGCTCAGCGGAGGCTCGATGGAGGCTCAGTGGAAACTCAGCGGCCGCGCAGCATGGCCAGCAGCGAGCGCGGTACGAGCGCCACCATCGCCAGATGCACGGCGATGAACGCCGCCATCAGCGACATCGCGCAGAAGTGAACGATGCGGGCGTTGTCGTAGCCGCCCATCAGGTCGCGCAGCAGCGGAAACTGCACCGATTTCCAGATCGCGAGACCCGACAGCACCAGCGCGATCAGATCGCAGACCACGAACAGGTAGGCGAATTTCTGCACCGCGTTGTAGACGCGCAGATCGGCGTGTGAGAGCTTGCCGGTCAGCGCGGCGACAAAGTCGTGCAGCACCGCGCGCGGCGACACCGGCAGGAATTTGCGCACGAAGCGCCCGCTCGCCAGATTCAGCGAGAGATACAGCAGACCGTTGAAAACCAGCAGCCACATCGCCGCGAAATGCCATTGCAGCGCGCCGCCGAGCCAGCCGCCAAGCGTGATGCCGGGCGGGAAGCGAAACCCCGGAAAAATCGGTGATGCGTCGTAGATGCGCCAGCCGGACAGCATCATCAGGATCGCCGCGAGCGCGTTGAGCCAATGCGTGACGCGCACCCATACCGGGTGAATCGCGCCAGGGGTCGGTACGGCGGGCGGTGCGAGGTGTTGGTCGCTCTCGCGCAGTACGTGAGGGGTTGCCATGAAAATCTCCTGTCGAACAGAGTGGGCGTGTCATCTAGAGTTAACGCTGTCGCGCCGACTCGGGTCCCATAGCGCTTACCCTGGTCCCCTTCAAGATCGTTGCGTTGAACGGCCGGACAGCGCTCACTGGCAGGCGGCCAGTTCGGCCACTTGCAGCACGTCGCCGGTCGCATCGTTTTCGACGAAAGCCACCACGCCGAAACGATCGGCACTGCCGCCGGCATCGGCGCCGTTCGCGTCGACGCGAACGGCGCGGTGAATCTGCGCATTGCCCCCGACCAGCGGCACCGGACCGATCCATTGCCGCACCACCCGCTCGTGATGCAAGGTGGCTCCGCTGTTTTCGCCGGCGCCGACGTGCGAGCTCAGCGCGTTTTCATACACGGCGACGTAGGCGTTGAGTTGCCCGGACGCGTCCGCGGCCTTGCTGGTGAATTGCGCGGAGACATTGAAGGCGCCCGGCGCCTGCGGATTCAGTTCGACGGCGACGTTCGCCTGTGCCGGTTCGGCGACCACCTTGCCGATGCGGCTATCGAAACTGTCACGTTGCGACCAGCTACGCAACTCGCGGCCCGACACGAAGATTTCCGGCGTATAGATGGTGTGGCCGCCGGCCAGATCCGTCAGCGTCTGCTGGCGTTCGGTGAAGCGATGTTGCGAGAAACGGTCGGTCCAGCCGAGACTGTTCCAGTAATCCACATGCAACGCGAGCGGCACGATGCTTTGCGTCGCGCCGCTGTTTTTCCACTGGCTCAGCCAGTTGTCGGCGGGCGGGCAGCTATTGCAGCCTTCGCTACTGTAAAGCTCGACGAGCGCCACGCGGTGCGCCGGGCTGTGCGCGCTGCAGACGGCGGCGGCCGCGTTGGCGAGGCCGCTGGCCGCGAGCAGGCTGACTGCGGCCACGCAGGCGATGGCTCGCGTGAAGAGGCGGGCTGAAGAACGCGTTGGCGGCTGCATTAGCGGCTGCGTTGTCGGCCGCACAAGCGGCGGCGTTTCCGGCTGCACAAGCGGCCGAGTGAACAGTTGCGTTACTGACTGCGTTAATAGCCGATAACCAGCGCGGCGGGTACGGGCGGTTTGCATGACGTGCTCCCATCAGGATCTGCACGTTTGTCGAACCGCCCGGCCGCTTATGACAGGTCTTTCCAAATTTATTTCTATTGGCCTGGCCGCTCAGCGCGAATGGCTCAGTCGTAACTCATCACCACCGTCACGCGCGTGTCCGGTGCGACGTTTTTCGGCGACAACGACATCACGCCGCCGTCACGGCCGAACTTGTAGTGACCGTCGCGAGTCGCCGAAGCGAGCCGTCCGTCGCTCTCGACGAAGCGCGTGGCCACGCTGCCGCTCGAAGCCGAACTCACACCACCGTTCACCTGCAGCGCAACATCGGCGCCCGCGATCACCCCAGGCGGGCCGCGCAGCGCGACTCGTCACGCTGAGTACGGCTCGTCTGACAGGCGCGTTAACGGCACCGGCATGCGCGGCCTTGAATGACACACCCAAGCAAAGCCGAATCCGTCGCCACGCAGACGGCTCGTCGCGGCGTCGAACGAAGCGACGCAAGACCCCGTGCTAACATTCTCCTTTCAATTGCGCCGCGTTCGATGCACCCGCGGCGCCGAACCGATTCGATCCCGAACTCTACCGGTCAACTCCATGCGCTTTCCGATTTCCCGAGCCCACACCCGCTTGCGCCCTTGCCGCGCAACCGGTTGCGCGCGCAAGGAATTCGCTCCGCAGCGCAGCGGCGAGCCGGCCCGAATGCTTCGTCGAACGCTTCTCCGAACACTCCCCCGACTTCTCCCGCTCTCCGCCGCCCGGCGCCCGATCTAACGCAGCCCGCTCCCTTGCCCGAGCCGCGTAGTGGGGCGCCGGGCCGATCTCCTCCGCATGCCGTTCCCTTACCCGCAGATCGCACTGGAGTACCCGTCGTGAAGAAGACGAAAACCTGTTACCTGACCGAACTCGACGTCGCCCGTCTCGAGAAGCACGCGGCCGCGCCCGGCGCCGACGCCCGGCTGCAAGACATGCTCGACCAGGTCCTCGAACGCGCCGTGATCGTCGACTCGCGCGAGATTCCCGCGAACATCGTCACGATGAATTCGCAGGCCATTCTCGTGGACGAAACCAGCGGCGAGCAGATGACGTGGACCGTCGTCTATCCGCCTGAGGCCGAGTTCGCGCGCGGTCGTCTGAACGTGTTCTCGCCGCTCGGTCTCGCGCTGCTCGGCGCCAAACGCGGCGAGAAGATTCGCTTCACGCCGCCGAGCGGCGCCGAGAAAGTGCTGAAGCTCGAGAAGATCCTGTTCCAACCCGAAGCCGCCGACGACTTCACGCTGTGAAGCGGCCACGCAGCGGCGCGAATCGTTGCGCCGCAGCATGCCTGTGAGGCTTATCTCTAGAACAATAGGTCGCGGCCGGCGGCAGTGATACCCGCAGTGATACCCGGTATCCGACTTTTCAAGACAGGTTGCCAAGCAGCGCCCGGCCGGTGTATCGTGTGCGCTGCTAACGCGGGGGTCCTGCGTCGCACGGAGGTTGGAGGTCCGTGCTGCGTGGGTGAGAAATACCCTTTGAACCTGATCTGGATAATGCCAGCGCAGGGAAGCGTACGGATTTCGCACCTGGTCTACTGTTTCATCTCTCGCGATTTCCGACTTCTTCCGTCTCGTCTCCTGCTTAGCCGCCCCACATTGCATTGGCATGGGACCGGAATAGGCATTCAAGCGCCAACTCCGGTCAACCTAGGAGATAAACGCATGAACGCCAACCCGAAATTCCTTTCCGCCGACGCGCACGTCGACGAAGCCGCTGTCGCGCCGCTGCCGAATTCCCGCAAGATCTACGTGACCGGCTCGCGTCCCGACCTCCGCGTGCCGATGCGCGCAATCTCGCAAGCGGATACGCCGGACAGCTTCGGCGGCGAGAAGAATCCGCCGGTCTATGTCTACGACACGTCGGGCCCCTACTCCGATCCGGACGCCAAGATCGACATTCGCGCCGGTCTGCCCGCGCTGCGTCAGGCGTGGATCGAAGAGCGCGGCGACACCGAAGCGCTGACGGGTCTGTCGAGCGACTTCAGCCGCGAACGCGCAGCCGACACCGCGACCGCCGAACTGCGCTTCCAGGGCCTGCACCGCACCCCGCGCCGCGCGATCGCCGGCCAGAACGTGTCGCAGATGCACTACGCCCGCAAGGGCATCATCACGCCGGAAATGGAATACATCGCGATTCGCGAGAACCAGCGCCGCGCCGAGTATCTGGAAAGCCTGAAGACGAGCGGCCCGAACGGCGAAAAACTCGCCGCGATGATGGGCCGCCAGCACCCGGGCCAGGCGTTCGGCGCGAGCGCGTTCGGTCCGAACGGCCTCACCGCGATCACGCCGGAATTCGTGCGTGAAGAAATCGCCCGCGGCCGCGCGATCATCCCGAACAACATCAATCACCCGGAAAGCGAGCCGATGATCATCGGCCGCAACTTCCTCGTGAAGGTGAATGCGAACATCGGCAATTCGGCCGTGACGTCGTCGATCGGCGAAGAAGTCGACAAGATGACGTGGGCGATCCGCTGGGGCGGCGATACGGTGATGGATCTGTCCACCGGCAAGCACATTCATGAAACGCGCGAGTGGATCATCCGCAATTCGCCGGTGCCGATCGGCACGGTGCCGATCTATCAGGCGTTGGAAAAGGTCAACGGCAAGGCCGAAGATCTGACCTGGGAAATCTTCCGCGACACGCTCATCGAACAGGCCGAGCAAGGCGTCGACTACTTCACGATTCACGCGGGCGTGCGTCTGCAATACGTGCCGATGACCGCCAAGCGCATGACCGGCATCGTGTCGCGCGGCGGCTCGATCATGGCGAAGTGGTGCCTGGCGCACCACAAGGAAAGCTTCCTGTACGAGCATTTCGAAGACATCTGCGAAATCATGAAGGCCTATGACGTGGCCTTCTCGCTCGGCGACGGCCTGCGTCCCGGCTCGATCTACGACGCCAACGACGAAGCGCAGCTCGGCGAACTGAAGACGCTCGGCGAACTCACGCAGATCGCGTGGAAGCACGACGTGCAGACCATGATCGAAGGCCCCGGCCATGTGCCGATGCAGTTGATCAAGGAGAACATGGACCTGCAACTGGAATGGTGCGACGAAGCGCCGTTCTACACGCTGGGACCGCTCACTACCGACATCGCACCGGGTTACGATCACATCACGTCGGGTATCGGCGCGGCGATGATCGGCTGGTTCGGCACGGCCATGCTGTGCTACGTCACGCCGAAGGAACACCTCGGCTTGCCGAACAAGGACGACGTCAAGACCGGCATCATCACGTACAAGCTCGCCGCGCACGCCGCCGATCTGGCGAAGGGCCATCCGGGCGCGCAGGTGCGTGACAATGCACTGTCCAAGGCACGCTTCGAATTCCGTTGGGAAGACCAGTTCAATCTCGGCCTCGACCCGGACAAGGCGCGCGAATTCCACGACGAAACGCTGCCGAAGGATTCGGCCAAGGTCGCGCATTTCTGTTCGATGTGCGGTCCGCACTTCTGCTCGATGAAGATCACGCAGGACGTCCGCGAATTCGCCGCGCAACAAGGCGTCACCGACGACGAAGCGCTGAAGAAAGGCATGGAAGTGAAGTCGATCGAGTTCTTGAAGAAGGGCGCGGAGATTTATCAGCGTCAATAACGGTTGAAGCGTTTGGCGGGTGATGCGATTGCATCGCCCTTGAGCGCACGAGTTTGTGCTGCAGCACCGAAGCCCGCCTTTGCGCGGGCTTTTTTGTTGGTTTTTTCGTTGGCTTTCTGGTTGATCGGTTCGTTCAGCGGCTTACCACCAGGCACGCCGCATGCTGACAGAAGGGAAACGCTGGATTACGAACAACTCACTTTCCACGGGAGTCAGCATCATGAAATCGATCCGACAAATCAGTGCGCTTGCCACACTTATCGCCGTGGTGGCCAGCCTTTCCGCCTGTGACGACATGAGTCGGCAAGGCCGCGATACGGCCATCGGCGCGGGCTTGGGCGGCGCGGCGGGCGCGGCGATCGGCGGCAATGCGCTGTCGACGGTGGGCGGTGCGGCGGCGGGCGGCATCATCGGTAATCAGGTGGGCAAGTAACGGTTTCGCGCGAGCGGCCGACATCGGCGACACCGGTCGGCCGCCTCGCCCATGCTTTGCAATGACCTGAAATAAGCCGTTACGGTTTTGCAATCCTGCACGCATCCTACGCGGCGTAAGCTCATGGGATAACGCCGCCGGCCGGCGTTCGATATAACCAGGAGCGCGTCATGAAGTCCCGCGTCGTCAATTCGTTCCGTGCGTTCGGCCAACGGCTGCCGCGCGGTTTTTATCGTCGCCTGTCCAGTCTTTCGCAAACCGGTATCGCCCTCGGCGGCGCCGTCTGCGTGCTGACGCTGTCCGGTTGCTATTACCCGTACGGCTATTATCCGGGCGCTTACTCGCCGTACTACGCGACGGTCCCCGCCGGCGCGACCCAGCAGGATCTGGGCGTGGCGCAAAACGATCCCGCAGCAATACAACAACAGCAGCAACTGCAGGCACAACAGGCACAACAAGCGCGGGCGGCCCAGCAGGTACCGCCGGCCACCTACGCGACCGCAGTAGTTCCGCCTCCGCCGGTCTATGTCGCGCCGGCTTATCCCGCCTACTATGCGCCGCCGGTCTATCCGGCCTACCCGGCCTATTACGGCGGCTATCCGGGCTGGTATGGGCCGTCGGTGTCGATCGGCTTCGGTTTCGGCGGCTACTGGGGCGGCCATGGCGGCTGGGGCGGCGGCGGGCACGGCCACTGGCATTGATTTGTGCTGATTGGCGCTGATTGACACTGATTGGCGCCGGTCTTCTCCGCTTCTCCCTTTCTCCGCTTCTGCTCGCGTATCGGGTCGCCGGTTCCGTTCGTGAACCCTCGACCGGATACGCTCGCGCGACCGTCTCAAGCGCCGCGCGACACCCCTGTCATGCTCAACGCGTCGCCCGATCCGTCAGGCGACGCGCAACGCTGCCCCGCCTTCGTCCCGCGCCCGTAGTTTCCCCTCTTGACCTGCCCCAGCCGAGTTCTATGCTTCTGTAGAACCGCACGCAGTACCCGTTTAAATAAGCGCCCCGGCCGACCTCACCGTTGCCTCCGGCGCCCATCCGTCCTAACGACGCGCCCCTTAGTGTGTGGTCCCGCGTCGAGTCCGAACAACAACGAAGGAGACGCGATGTTTCATCAACTACTCACTCCGGTCGGCAACGCTTTGCTGCCCTCATTCCTGGTCGCCGCGCTGCCGATCATCGTGGTGCTGCTCCTGCTCGGCTGGGCACGACGCCCGGCCTGGCAGGCGTCGCTCGCGGGGCTGATCGTCGGTCTGATCGTGGCGATCTTCGTCTGGCAATTCCCGGTGGGACTCGCCTTCGACTCGGTCGCCAACGGCGCCGTGTTCGCCTGCTGGCCGGTCATGTGGATCGTGTTCACGGCGATCCTGCTGTACAACATCTCGCAGCGCTCGGGGCGCTTCGCGGCCTTCCGCATGTGGATGATCGACAATCTGCCGAACGACCGGCGCGTCGTACTGGTGGTGATCGGCTTCTCGTTCGGCGCGCTGCTCGAAGGGATTTCCGGCTTCGGCACGCCGGTCGCGATCACCAGTTCGCTGCTGATCCTGCTCGGCTTTCCGACGCTCGAAGCGCTCACCTTCACGCTGATCTTCAACACCGCGCCGGTCGCGTTCGGCGCGTTGGGCGTGCCGATCACCGTGCTCGGCGCGGTCACGCATCTGCCGGCCGATACGCTCGCCAAGATGGTCGGCCGCCAGTTGCCGTTCTTCGCGTTCCTGCTGCCCTTCTATGTGATCGGCGTGTACGCCGGCTTTCGCAACATGCTGCGCGTGTGGCCGGTGCTGCTGGTGTCGGGCGCGAGCTTCGCGCTGACCCAGTTCGTCGCGTCGAACTACGTGAACTACAGCCTGACCGACGTGTTGTCGTCGATGGTGTCGCTGATCCTGACTATCGCGTTCCTGCGCGTCTGGCGGCCGGCGGTGGATCCGAAGTTCGCGATCAACATCGACCGGGTCGGCGAGGTGCGCGGCAAGATCGGCGGCGGCCAGGGCTGGTATCCGTGGATCATCGTGTCGGTGGTGGTGATCATCTGGACCATCGCGAAGATCTTCCTGATCGGCGACGTCAAGGTGCCGTGGCCCGGACTCGACAAGGCCGTGTTCATTACCCTGTACAACACGCCGTATAGCGCCGTGTGGGACTTCCAGCCGCTGGCCACCGGCACCGCCATTCTGGTCGCGGCGATCATCACCGCTTTCGTGGTCGGGCTGAGCGCGAGCGAGTTCGGCAAGGCGATCGCCGACACCTGGGTGCAGACGCGGATCGCGATCCTGACGGTGGCGACCATCGTCGGGCTCGCGTATCTGATGAACTACTCGGGGCTGACCTACACGCTCGGTCTGGGCGCGGCGTCGGTCGGAGCGTTCTTTCCACTGGTGTCGGCGTTCCTTGGTTGGGTCGCGGTGTTTCTGTCGGGTAGCGATACATCGGGCAACGCGCTGTTCGGCAACCTGCAGGTGGTGGCGGCGCATCAGTTGAATCTCAATCCAATCCTGATGGCGGCGACCAATTCGTCGGGCGGCGTGATGGGCAAGATGATCTCGCCGCAAAACATCTCGACCGGCGTGGCGACCACCGAGCTCAAAGGCAAGGAAGGCGTGGTGTTCGCGCGGACCTTCAAGCATTCGATTCTGTTGACGGTACTGCTCGGGGTGTTGGTGTGGCTGCAGCAAAATGTGTTGCAGGGGATGATTCCGCATTAGGAAGATGGGAAGGCAGTCGGCCGCTGCCTACCTGCGGCCGACTTCCGTGATTCCGTACCTCCGTATTCCCGTACTCCGCGACTCGGCGCTACCGCAAAATAATTCACGATCTCGCCGTATGCGCGCCACCCCGCGTGCACCTCCCCATCCGCGCAGCCATCGCCATCGTAATTTTTCTCACATCAGCGTGAGAATTGCTCGTTTTGCATACGCCGCTCCAGCGCTTACGATCCCCTTTATCCGACGCCCCCCACTCTCCCGCATCTTGCCGTTTCATTCCAGGCTGAAACGTTTCGCGCGATCGCGCTGCTACGATGCGCTGGCGTCTCGACTCAACCGCGCGCGGCGCCACTTCGATGAATGCTAAAAACCTGCTCCAGTTGCTGATTCTCGCCGCCCTATGGGGCGCGTCCTTTCTGTTTATCCGCGTCGGCGTGGCCGATTTCGGCGT
The DNA here is from genome assembly GCF_013409255.1 of Paraburkholderia bryophila. Taxonomy (NCBI): domain Bacteria; kingdom Pseudomonadati; phylum Pseudomonadota; class Betaproteobacteria; order Burkholderiales; family Burkholderiaceae; genus Paraburkholderia; species Paraburkholderia bryophila. The sequence goes on along the minus strand of NZ_JACCAS010000001.1, from coordinate 4,381,725 downwards.
CGCGCCGCTAATGGCGCTGCGTGTCGGCATCGGCGCGGCCTTCCTCATCATCGTGCTGATCGCGCGTCGGCCGTTGCAGCAATCGGCGACGATCCTGCGCACGCGCGCCTTTCCGCTGCTGGTGGTCGGGATTCTGAATTCGGCGGCGCCCTTCTGCCTGTTCGCGTACGCCGAGCTGACGCTGTCGGCCGGCGTCACGTCGGTGATCAATGCGAGCACGCCGCTGTGGGGCGCGCTGGTCGCGTTCGTCTGGTTGCGCGACCGGCTGAGCGGACTGCGCACACTCGGCCTCGTGATCGGCTTTCTCGGCGTGTTGATGCTGGTGTGGGACCAGATCGCCGCGCCGGGCAGTTCGGCGGCCACGCCGCTGACCACCGCGCTGGCGGCCGGCGCGGCGCTCGGCGCCACGCTGCTGTACGGCATCGCCGCCAACTACACCAAGCGCCACCTGACCGGCGTCGATGCACTCACCGTCGCCGCCGGCACGATGACCGGCGCCACCATCGTGCTGCTGCCGCTCGCGGTGATCTACTGGCCGGCCGCGCCGATCTCGCTGCATGCGTGGGGCGCGGTGATCGCGTTGGGCGTCGCATGTACCGGCGTCGCGTATATGTTGTTCTTCCATCTGATCGCGGTGGCCGGACCGGCGCGCGCCATCACGGTGACCTTCGTGATTCCGATTTTCGGCATCTTGTGGGGCGCGCTGTTTCTCGGCGAAAGCGTGTCGCCCGGCATGCTGGAAGGCTGCGGCGTGATTCTGGTCGGCACCGCGCTCGCTACCGGCGTCATCAAGCGGCTGCCGTGGGTCGGGCCGCGTCGCGCCGATACCTGAGTAGGAATGGGCTCGGGCTCAGGAATGGGCTCGGGCTAGAACAAAGTTCGGCGCTCGTCGCGTTGTCTCGTTGTTTGCGTCTTCATCGGCCACGTATTGCGCGTCGCCAAAAAAATAGCCCGCACTCTTTCGGAGTGCGGGCGAAACCGTCGCCCTACGAGGATAGGCGACGGGGCCACCGAGGCCGCGCGCGCGTTGCGCAGGCCATCATCGGGCTCAGCACCGGTTCATCGTCCGATGCTGGAATCGTCTGGAACCCCTGCTTGGAAAACCACGTCGGCTCAACCAATCCGGCCCCATGAATCTATAAAAGCAGCTTGTGTGCCAGTTTCTGGAAGTCAGCGGATAAATCTCGCAAGCGTTTGATTTTTATTGGAATTTATGGCGAGAGGGTGAGACGGAGGAAGGTGGCAAAGCAGGCTTCGGCAGTTACGTCACCGGGGTAACGTCACGTTACATGCGGCCGCACATGGCGACCGCATACGTTCGATTCATACGCGGCCGGCACGTCGGCGCTCAATGGGTAGGCCACTTCGGACGTTGCGCCGTACTGTGTCGCAGACGCAGCCCCGCCGGCGGCCGCAATTCACGCGGGTTCAACGCTGCGCCGCACACAAGCGCCAGGACGAGCAAGCTCGCCGCCCACATCCAGTAAGGAATCACGTCGAACATGGCCAACTCCGGTTGATTGCCGGCTCATCCCGGCATGTCGGAGTCAAGCAAAACACGTGCTCGTCGTCAGGCCACCGTCGGGTCGGTGTCGGATGCGGACTCGCCCGGCGGTGGGTGAGTACCCGGCAATATTCGCGGGCGAAAAAAAACCCGTCCGGGACGAATTCCGGACGGGTTTTTGGAGTGCTGTGGCCGCCTGCCGTGGCTTACCGCGGTTTATCGCGGCTTATCGCCACTCGCGGCAGGCACAGCAGCTACGACTCAGTGCAACTGGTCGACCATCAGACTCATGATCTGCTTGGCCTGCGGTGTCTGATCGACATCGCCCTTGTCGTTGACCACGGCTACTCGAGTCTGGTTAGGCGTGACCGCGCGAACGTTCACCAGATACTGCTTGGCAACCTTTTCCTTCTTGCCGTGGAAAATCTGGCTCCAGAAGCCCTGCTCCGCCGACGTCAGATCTTTCGGATCGACATAGCGCACGAAGTACAGGCCACGACTCGCATCGCGGTCGTCAACCGTGAAGTTGCTGCGATCCAGCGCGAGGCCCACGCGCAACCACGCGCGGTCGTACGGCTCGCCCAGCGTGAGCTCGGTCGACGAGAACTGCGCCTGCGTGTTCGGCGTGTCCGCGTCCGGCATGGGCTGCTGCGCCGACAGCGCGACGTTTTGCGCCGCGGTGGCCGCTGCCGCCGATTTGGCGCCTGCGGTAGCCGCGTTCGGCGCGGTTTGCGTGCCGGCCGGCGACAGATCCGCGCTTTGCGTGTCGCCCGATTTGCGCGAGTCGGCCAGCGCCAGCGCCGCCATCAGCCGCTTCAGGTATTCCTGCTCGAGGCCCGGATCGTTCGGCTTGGCTTCCCACTTGGTCGAATCGTTGTTCGTGCCGGTGATCGCCTCGCGCAGCCCCTTCTGGCTGATGAACACATACGTGCCGCCGTTCGGCGCCGTTTCGAGGCGCGTGCGGTACTTGTTGCGCTCCGAACTCACGTAGCTGTTGCCCATGGCCTTGGACAGCGTGCTGCGGATCAGGCCGTCGTTGATCTGCGCGTGGGTTTCGTTCCAGTCGGTTTCCATCACGCCCTTGTCTCGCTGGTCGACCACCAGCAGAAAGCCCTGCTCCTGCCAGAAGCGGCGAATCTGCGCCCAGGCCTGCTCGGGCGACTTGTTGTCGATCACCAGCCAGCTTTCCGTGCCGTCGCGCTGGATGTGCATGCCGGTGACCGGCGGCACCACCACCGTGGTATTGGCCGACGGGGCTTGCGCCTGAACCTGCTTGAGCGTGGACAACGAGGTTTCGCCGCCTTGCGGAGGCAACGAACGCTGATCGGCCGTCTCGTCGATCATGTTCGGCGGGACGGCAAGTGACACCTGCTTCGATTTCGAGTCGCTCTTGTAGTCGATTTTGGTCGGCGACGACGTGCCGCAGCCGGCGACCAGACCGCCTGCCATCAGCATTACTGCAAACCGCTTGGTAAGACGAAGATCAGTCATGTTCGGGGAATCCTTCCGCTACGCCACGGCAAGTTTCCGTGGATCAACCCAACATTTTACCGATCCCGGCGAGTCGTGTGCAAAAACTGGGGTTTGCCTGAGAAATGAGCAGCGTGCGCGGTCTCGTCGAGCCGCTGGGGCAGCACGTTCGCGCTACGTCTTTGCGACGCTCGCGAAGCGTTTTCTGTCACGGAAAAAAACTCGGCCGCGATCGTTTTCAACCGGCTTCCATGCAGCATATTTAACAATCCGCAACGTTTCCTAAATCGTTGTCAGACGTATCCGACATCTGCGTCAGATCCCTGTTTTAAAGGCCTTTTTTGCTCGTCTCGCACGCCAATTTTGAGACTGCTCGATCCAGCGAATCGCCCGCCAGAAGAAGATCAGGAAACCTCAGTGTTATCTTGAATTGGACGTCTCAATAAAGTTTGAGCGCTTCCATCGCGAGATCGACTGCTATGCAAAAAACGCGTGTTTGTCAGGCCCTGACCGTCTCGGCGCTGGCTTTTCCCCTCCTCTGCGCGAATGTCCCTGCGCACGCCGAATTGGGCGGCGCGATGCCGCTCCAGGCCGATTCGACCGGCGCCATGCCGCAAACCCTGCTGAACGGCGCGCTGCGCCTGCGCACGCTGACCGATGCCGGCACGACGACCGTCAACGAGTACGCCACCAGCACCGGGCGGATCGTCGCCTATGCGTGGCAAGGCCCGACCATGCCGGATCTGCAGGCGCTGCTGGGGCCGTACGCGGCGTCGTACCGCAGCGGCGCCGCCGCGTCGACGGCGAGCGGCAATCTGCACGCGTCGCGCGTGGTCCGCCCGGACGTGATCGTGGAGTCCGGCGGTCCCATGCGCGGCTATGTGGGACGGGCGTGGCTGCCATCGGCATTGCCGGCCGGCGTCGCGGCGGATGACTTTCGGTAATGGACGGTGGCGGGCGATGTGTCCGCCCGCCGTGCATCAAGCCCCAAGCCCCAAGCCCGAAGCCCCAAGCCAGCACTCACAAAAAACAACGCGCCGGAGACCTCTCGCACCATGACCCCGTCCCTCTCTTTGCTCACGCTGGTCCTCGTTTCCGCCGCGCTCGCGGGTTGCGGCGGCGGAGGTGGCGGCAGCAGCACGCCGACCAGCGCCACCCAAACGGGCGCAGTTGCCCCGCTCGGCGCCAGCGCACCGGCCAGCGCGTCCACGCCCGCCGCCAGCACGTCGGTGCCGCAATCGACCCTTCCCAACGTCCAGCCGATCGCCGTCACCACCGCGCCGGGCCTGACGCGCAACATGCTGACGACGAGCGTCACCGTCTGCCAGCCCGGCACCGACAACTGCGCGACCGTCGACAATATTCAGGTCGACACCGGCTCGCACGGCTTGCGGATTCTGGCCTCGGCGCTGCCGGCGAGCCTCCTGCTCGCGGCGATCGCATCGGGCGACGGCATTGCCGGCGAGTGCGCGGTGTTCGGCGGCGGCTACGCGTGGGGCGCGGTGCGCAGCGCGGACGTGCGCATGGCCGGCCAGCTAGCCGCGTCGATCCCGATCCAGTTGATCTCCGACCCGGCGGCGCCGACCGTCCCCACCGACTGCGCCGCCTCCGGCCCGGCCATGCTGACGGTCGCGAGCCTGCGCTCCAACGGCATTCTCGGCGTCGGCCTGTTCGCGGCCGACTGCGGCGCCGCCTGCGTCAATGCCGCCTTGCCGCGCTGGTACTACAGTTGCGACGCGAACGGCGCCTGCGTAGCGAGCGCTCAGGCCCTCGCTCAGCAGGTGACCAACCCGGTCAGCCGCTTCGCGCTCGACAACAACGGCGTCGTGATCGACCTGCCGGCCATCGCCGACAGCGGTGCGGCCAACGTCGCCGGCTCGCTGATCTTCGGGATCGACACCCAGGCGAACAACACGCTCGGCGGCGCGAGCGTCGTCAAAGCCGATTCGCAGACCGGCTTCGTGGTCACCACGAGCGCCGGACAAACGTACTCTCAAAGCTATATCGACAGCGGCTCGAACGGGCTCTTCTTCAGCAATACGCAATTGCCGCAGTGTGGCTTCTGGTATTGCCCTAGCGCAACGCAGGCCGCCAGCGCCGCGATTTCCGGCACGAACGGCGCGTCGAACCCGGTGTCGTTCGAAATCGGCAATTCAAACGTGCTGTTCGCCTCGGCGAACAACGCTTTCGACAACCTGGCCGGCGTGGCCGGCAGCGGCTTCGGCTGGGGCCTGCCGTTCTTCTTCGGACGACGTGTCTACACCGCCATCTCGGCACGCGTGACGTCGGCGGGACCGGGGCCTTATTACGCTTTCTGAACCTGGGGGCGGTTCTGACAGATTCGCCTTACGCGCGGCATCGAGACGGCGCTTTCAGATGCGGAAACTTCTCGAATCCGTGGGACAGGTCAATTTGATATTTGTCGGCTGCGATAATCCTCGGCTTCGACTAACGTCGCTTCGATTTAGTTAGTCATGCGTACTTCGAGAAATTAGCCCGATGGAAGAAGCCACCTTTTCGCTCGACCACTTCGAGCAACTCGTCTACACGCGTCAGCATGTCAAGGCGTCGATCCAACTCGTCGCCGCGCTGGCGCTTTTGCAGCAGAAGCGCGGCAAGCTGGACCACAGCTTCGTGGCGTCGGGCATGTTCGACCTCACGCCCAGCGAGCAGCGCCAACGCTTCTGCAGCCGTCTCGCGAGCGCGTCGTCCGCGCTGTTCGTCGACCCGGATTTCAAGTTGCCCGCCGAGTGCTTCAGATTGTTTCTGACGCTGCACGAATGGCTCGGCCTGGTGTTCTCCACCACCCCGTTCGGCAACGCCGATCCGGTAAGCCGTCACCTGAACCCACGTGGCCCGGAAAACACGCAGTTTCTTACCGGCGACGGCTTCGTCGAGAAACTGTGCGTGCTCTATTCGACCGAGTCCGAACTGGAGATCGACTTCGCCGCGCTGTGGGCTTACGACAAAACCCTCGCGGCCAGTCTCGCACTCGTGCTGCTGGCGCCGACTTTCAAGGGCTCGCCGAGCGCGCATGTCAAACGCGAAGCGCTGATCGAATGGCTGCCCGGCAAGCTGCGGCAGATCGACGACCTCGACGACTTGCCCACCGCCCTACTGCATAACGCCTACATGTTCTGCAGCTACGCGGACTCGCCACGGCGGCATGAGATCAAGCGGGACATCAACGTACTGGTGCGCCGCAAACTGGCTCAACTGGGACTGACGGACCTGCCGGCGGAGGCGGAGGCGGCAAAACCGGCACGGGCTTCAGCCTCGGCGAAAAACCGTACGCGGAGCGGCAGGAAACCGTTGATGCTGGTCGTGCTGGAGTGGTTCGGCGGCGCTCATTCGATCTACCGCACGCACTCGCGTACGCTGGAAGCGGCGCGCGAACATTTCGAGGTGGTCGGCTTCGGTTTCGGTTACGCGATCGACGACATCGGGCGCGCGGTGTTCGATCGTTTCATTGAACTGGAGCAGCCGGAATACATCGGCGAATGCCTGAAGACGATTCGCGACTTTGCCGAGGCCGAAAAGGCGGACGTGTTGTATATGCCGAGCGTGGGCATGTTTGTGCTGAGCGTGTTCATGTCGAATCTGCGCGTCGCGCCGCTGCAGATCGCCGGCCTGGGCCACCCGGCCACCACGCACTCCGACAAGATCGACTATGTGAGTGTCGAAGAAGATTACGTCGGCGACCCCGCCTGCTTTAGCGAGCGCCTGATGAAGCTGCCGAAGGACGGCCAGCCGTATCGCCCTTCGGTGTCGCTGCCGGAAATCGTCGCGCGGATTCCGCCGTCGCGCGAGACTTTGGAGGTCGTCGTCACGGCCAGCGCGATGAAGCTGAATCCCGGCTTTCTCGACGCTTGCCGCGAGATCGGCGCGCGCGCCGCGACGCCGGTCGAGTTTCATTTCATGAGCGGCGTGCCCGCAGGTTTGCCACTGGATCGAATCCGCGACGTGATCGGCCGGGCGCTGCCGCGCGCCGTCGTGCATGGTTTTCACGATTACGCGAGCTATCTGGCGCGCGTCAATCGCGCCGATCTGTTTCTCAGCCCGTTTCCGTTCGGCAACACCAATGGCATCGTCGACGCGCTCACGCTGGGTTTGCCGGGTGTCTGCAAACGCGGTGCGGAGGTGTTCGAGCGGATCGACGGCGCGCTGTTCGAGCGGGTAGGCATGCCGTCATGGACCACGGCTGACAGCGTCGAGGATTACATCGCCGCCGCAGTTCGGATGATCGACTCGCGCGACGAACGCGAGTTGTTGCGGCAGCAGTTGATCGATACGCGGGCGGTGGAGCGTTGCTTCGAGGGACGGCCGCAGGCGTTTAGCGAGTGTGTGCGGAAACTGATGCGGGAAAAGAAAAGCCATCGCGCGGAGGCGATGGCTTGAGGGTGGTTCAGTTGTTTGGGCTTAGCGTTGGTTGAGAATTTGCGGTTTGGCTAGAGGATCGAGGCTGAGGCTCGGGCTCGATCCTGAGGCGGCTCGGCCGAGACACCGGCTGATGGCACGCTCGCCAGTGTCACGACACGCCAACGCACCGGAGAGATTTACTCCTCGGCGGCTTCGGCAGGCGGCGTGGCAAGCTTGGCAGGCGCCAGCCAGGTGAACACACCCAGCGTCTCGCCATGGAATGTGCACTCGGCAGCGGCGGCCGTTGTCGTCTTCTTCGGCTTGGCGTTTTTGAGCGAAAGCGCGTCGGCGTTCGAGGCTGCTGCGGCCACGGCTGCCGGCGCTGTTTCCGATGCGCCGGAGGCATTTGCCGCCGCGACAGGAGTCGAAGCCGACAATCCGGCCGAAGCCGTCGACACCGCTTGCACGCCCGAAGCCGCAGATGCCATCTGCGCCATCTGCCCCGCTGAAGCCGCAACCGGCGCAACCGCCTTCGGCACGACAGGCGGCGTAGCGGCCGCCACTTCCGACGCCGTCATCACATGTTCGATCGACCCTTCGACCACCACGCGTGTACCGTCGATTGCCGCGCCTGCGTGATCGATCTTCAGCTTATCCGTGGAGGTTTCGGCCAGCTTGCTTCGCATCAACTGCTCGCATGCGCTCGGGTTCTTATAGACGGCACAGCCGGCCAGCAAAGTGGCAGCGGTCGTGACGCAGACGAGGGAGAGAATCCGAATCTTCATTGATGTTCCGTTTTTCAAGCCGTCGGCAATTGTAGCTTACGGGGCGGACACTCGACGCCGGCCGCTACTGTCTGTGTGACACGCGGTCCGGGAGAAGTGAACCTCGCGCAAAACGGTATGCGACACCTCAAAACCTTGACCTCGTAGGCGCGTATCGGCATCGTGTTGACCGGCCGCCGCTGTTGCGACGCGCGGCTTTCTTTCCCGCCTGCGTCCTTCACGGGACGCAGGCCGGTTTCCTCACCCCGTATCGACCGGCTTTCCCGCATGCTTAGCCTTGCCCTGCTCGCCATTGCGGCTTACGCCGCCACCAACATCGACAATCTGTTCGTGTTGCTCGCCTTTCTCGCGGAAGCGGGACGTGAGCGGCGTCGCGTGATCGTGGGGCAATTTGCCGGCTCGCTCGCCTTGATCGTGGCGGCGATTCTGCTGGCGGCACTGCTGACGCGCTTGCCCACCGGTTACGTCGGTCTGCTCGGCATCCTGCCGATCGGCGTCGGGCTCGCCAAGGCATGGGAACGGTTTGGGCCGGGCAATACTGCGCCAACCACTCCGGCGAGCCCGCCCAGCGCCAACCCGGCAAGCGCATCCGCACCGCCCGCCACGGTGCGCGGTGGCTCATCCTGGTGGACGGTCGCCTGCGTGGCGGTCGCCAACGGTTCGGACAACATCGCCGTCTACGTGCCGTTGTACGCCAGCCATTCGTATGCTGACGGCATGTTCATCTCGCTGGTGTTTATCGTGATGATCGGGCTGTGGTGCGTCGGAGCGGTGTGGCTCGTCGAACATCCGTTACTCGGCGCGCCGATCCGGCGTTACGGCACGGCACTGCTGCCGCTGATCCTGCTGGTGATCGGCGTGTCCGTGATCGTGCAGAACGACACGCTGCGGATCGTATTCGGCCTCTAACAGGCGCAAAGCTTCAATGAGTCGGCAAACGGGCCCGTGCGGAGATGCGCTGCGCTCCAGCGCGCGATGCGGCACGGCCGTTCTCCATCTGAACCCTCAATTGGCCGGCATCGACGGCATGGCCGTCGGCTGGACATACGTGCGCACGCCCGCGAGCGGCGAACCGTAGCCGCCCGCATTCGTGTTGTTCGGCAAGCCGTTGACCAGTTGCGCGCGTGGGTCGGTCGGATTCAGGTTCATCTCGCCGGCCTGCTGGTTGCCGTGCGTCGGGTATTCGCTGCCGCGCGCGGCGTTCGGCATCAGACGCAAGCCGTTTTGTGGCGCGTTGACGTCGTCCTGCACGCTCAGGCCCTGAGCGCCCGCCTGCGCAGCGATCCCGCACGCAGCGGCGCACAGCAAGATCCGTACTGCCTTCAATGTCCTCGACGTTCGTTTCATGGCTGCCTCCGGCAAAGTGAAAAGAATTGATCCTGTCCGCGGTATCCGATCCAGCTATCCGGCAATCCAGCGCGCGGCCAACGCTGATCCCTTTATTTATACGCGCCGCTGTCCGGTTCGGATTCGGTAACTTCACCAGCGCTAAATTCCGCAAGCGCCTATCTTTATTCCGATTGCCGATTTCCCCGCAGCGCGAACGCCCCGATAATGGATCTCATGAACGCCAACCCCAATCCGAAAGCCCGCGCGCTGTCTGGCACGCTCGCGGCACTCAGCGCCGCGCTGCTCATGGCGGCATGCGCCGGCCCGACCACGTCGACGTCATCGGCAACGTCATCCGCATCGAACCCGGCCGCCACCCCAGCCAACGCGGCGCAACTGCAAGCCGCAGTGGCCGGCCCGCAACGCGGCGACAAAGCTCGCCAGCGCGACCTCTACCGTCATCCGCAAGAAACCTTGCAGTTCTTCGAACTGACGCCGTCGCAAACCGTGCTGGAGATCGCGCCCGGTGGCGGCTGGTACACGGAAATCCTCGCGCCGTACCTACGCGGCCAAGGCAAGCTCTACGAGGCCGAATACGACGGCCCGCAAGCCGTGCCATCGGCGGAAACGCAAGCCAACCGGGCCGCGTTCGCGCGCAAATTCGCCGCCGCGCCCGCCGTGTACGGCAACGTGGTGGTCGGCAAGCTGAAGGCCGGCGAGTTCACCGGCATTCCGGCGGACGCTCGCTTCGACCGCGTGCTGACCTTCCGCAACATCCACAACTGGATCAAGGACGGCCAGATCGACGTCAACCTGCGCGCGTTTTACGCCGCGCTCAAACCCGGCGGAATACTCGGCGTCGAAGAACATCGCGCGGCGCCCGGCACCTCGCTGCAACAAACCATCGATAGCGGCTACGTGACCGAAGACTACGTGATCGAACACGCGCGCGCGGCCGGCTTCCAGTTGATCGGCCGCAGCGAAGTGAACAGCAATCCGCGCGACACGAAAGACTATCCGCACGGCGTCTGGTCGCTGCCACCCACCTACGAGGGCGGCGATGTCGACCGGGCAAAATACGCGGCCATCGGCGAATCGGACCGCATGACCTTGCGCTTCGTAAAACCGGCGCAATAAATCCGCGGCGCCAGCAAGGGCGTCCGCAGCGGCGTCCACACGAGCCGCAGGCGGGATGGCGCTTGACGCCATCCCAATAATATGTTCCTATTGCGCACTATGTACCGCGCCCAGACCATCCTATCGCTACTACTAGCCCCCTCTACCGGGCTAGGTCTGCTGCTGCGCGCTTCCATCTGAATCTGCTACACCCGAAGCACCGCTCAATTCCCCAGTAACTGACCCAGCCCCGGTTTCCGACCGGCGCGTTGTTGCATCTGTTCGTCGTCCGGTCGATTCCCAGCTATCTGGTCTCACCCTCGGATGATGAAAATGTTGAAGAACCCTGCTACCAAATACCGCTCGTTCAAGCCGATCAACTTGACGGATCGCCAATGGCCGTCGCGCACCATCACGCGCGCGCCGATCTGGATGAGCACCGACCTGCGCGACGGCAATCAGGCGCTGTTCGAGCCGATGAACGCACAGCGCAAGATGCGCATGTTCAAGACGCTGGTACAGATCGGCTTCAAGGAAATCGAAGTCGCGTTTCCGTCCGCGTCGCAGACCGACTTCAATTTCGTGCGCGAGCTGATCGAAGGCGGCCATATTCCGGACGACGTCACCATCGAAGTGTTGACGCAAGCCCGCGACGACCTGATCGAACGCACCTTCGAATCCTTGCGTGGCGTACCGCGTGCGATCGTCCATCTGTACAACGCGACCGCGCCGGAATTCCGCAAGATCGTCTTCGGTCTCGAGAAGAGCGGCGTGAAGGAACTCGCGCAAAAGGCCGCACGCACGATGAAGCGTTTCGCCGATGCATCGCCGGAAACGCACTTCACGCTGCAATACAGCCCGGAAGTCTTCAGCGGCACCGAACTCGACTTCGCGAAGGAAGTCTGCGACGCCGTGTTCGACATCTGGCAACCGACGCCGGACCACAAGGCGATCGTCAACCTCCCCGCCACCGTCGAAATGGCCACGCCGAACGTCTACGCGGACCAGATCGAATGGATGCACCGCAATCTCGCGCGCCGCGATTCGCTGATCGTCTCGGTTCACCCGCATAACGACCGTGGCACCGCGGTCGCGGCGGCGGAACTCGCGGTCATGGCCGGCGCGGATCGCGTCGAAGGCTGCCTGTTCGGTAATGGCGAACGCACCGGCAATGTCGACCTCGTTACGCTCGCGTTGAATCTGTACACGCAAGGCGTCGATCCCGAGCTCGATTTCTCGAACATCAACGAAGTCGCGCGCACGGCGGAAGAATGCACGCAGTTGCCGGTGCATCCGCGTCACCCGTATGTCGGCGATCTGGTGTTCACCGCGTTCTCCGGTTCGCATCAGGACGCGATCAAGAAGGGGCTCGCGGTACAGAAGCCGGACGCGTTGTGGGAAGTGCCGTATATGCCGATCGATCCGAGCGATCTCGGCCGTACGTACGACTCGGTGATCCGCGTGAATAGCCAGTCGGGCAAAGGCGGCATTGCATATCTGCTCGAGCAGAGCTACGGCGTGGTATTGCCGCGCCGCCTGCAGGTGGATTTCAGCTCGGCGGTGCAGCGTTTTACTGACGAAAGCGGCCATGAAGTCACGCCCGCGCAAATTTGGGCGTTGTTCCAGGAAGAGTATGTCCAGAACGTCGCGCCGATTCATTACATGGGCCACAACCTGTCCGAGCGCGACGGACGTGAACACATCAAGCTCACGGTCGAGATCAACGGCGAGCGCCGCGTGTTGAGCGGCGAAGGCAATGGCCCGCTGGATGCGCTGATGCACGCCATCGGCGCACCGGTGCGGATCCAGCACTATGAAGAACGCGCGTTGACGCAAGGCGCGGATGCACGCGCGGTGGCCGTCGCCGAAATGGCCGGCGCGGAGGTGGCAGGTAGCGCGTTCGGCGTCGGTATCGATGCCAATCTGGTGACCGCATCGATTCGCGCGGTGATCAGCGGCGTCAATCGTGCCTATGCACGCGCGAATGCGGAGGCGAAGGCAAGCTTCTTCGACGCGGCATTGAACGATGCGGCGCAAGACGTAGCCGTGTGAAATAGCTAGCTTGCAATTGATGGCTGGTGTCGTTGAAGGGGCGTTCGGTTCACTTCGGACGCCCCTTTTTTATCGGCCGCGATTGTTGCCCGCGAAACACGTCGTGCTCAGTCTGTAATACCGAATTGCACTCCACTCTCTTTCAGCGGGAAAGCGAGCCTGCGATAGTTGCGCCGTCTTTAAGAGTCTGGCCCGTCTCTGAACCTCGCACTCAACCTCGTTCAGTCCACGAGTCCGGCAGACTGTGCGTCAACGTCGACACGAAACGCGCCGTTTCCGGTTCACGCGGCTGCATGAAGATCTCGCGCGACGGTCCCGCTTCTTTCACCACGCCGTTATTCAGGAACACCACGTCGCGCGCGATCGTCGCGGCGAGCCGCAGGTCGTGCGTGGCCATCAGCATCGTCATGCCTTCGGTGGCGAGTTGCTTGAGCACTTCGACCACTTCGGCGGCGAGACCCGGATCGAGCGCCGAGGTCGGCTCGTCGCACAACAGCACTTCCGGCGACGGCGCCAACGCTCGCGCAATCGCCACCCGCTGCTGCTGGCCGCCGGAGAGCGTGGCCGGCCACGCGTCCGCCTTGTGCGCAATGCCGACCTTCTCCAGCAATTCATCGGCACGCACCCGCGCTTTTTCCTTGTCCCACTTCTGCACGGTCAGCAAACCTTCCATCACGTTCTGCCGCACCGTCAGATGCGGAAACAACTGGAAGTTCTGAAACACCATGCCGGTGCGACGGCGAATCGTCAGCACCGCTTCTCGCGACGGTTTTTTGTCGCGACTGAATTCGAGCCGCTGATCGCCCAGTTCGAGCGAACCCGCTTCAGGAATTTCCAGCAGATTCACGCAGCGCAACAGCGTGCTTTTACCGCTGCCAGATGGACCGATCAGCGCCGTGACATTGCCCGGCTCGAGTTTCAGATCCACCGAATTCAGCACGCGCAAGCCGCCGAAATACTTGTCGATTTTTTCCAGTCGGATCATCAGTTACCTGCCTGGAAAAGTGCGTGACGGCCGAACTTGCGTTCGAGCCTGACTTGCGCCGACGACAAGACCGAACTGAACACCAGATACACCAGCGCCGCTTCGGTATAGAGAATCAGCGGTTCGTAGGTCACCGAGGCGATCCGCTGCGCCGCCTGAAACACTTCGGGCACCGTCAGCACCGCGGCCAGCGACGTGTCTTTGACCAGCGCGATAAACGAATTCGACAGCGGCGGCAGCGCCACGCGCGCCGCTTGCGGCAGGATCGCGCGACGCAGTGCCTGACTGCGCGTCATCCCCATCGAATAGGCGGCTTCCCACTGTCCTTTCGGAATCGATTCGATCACGCCGCGAATCACTTCGGAGTTATACGCGCCCACGTTCAGCGAAAAGCCGATGATCGCCGCCGTCAACGGATCGAGCACGATGCCCACATTCGGCAAGCCGTAGAAGATCACGAACAGTTGCACGAGCAACGGTGAGCCGCGAAACAGCCACACGTAAAAACGCACGATCGCCACCGCCCACTTCGGCCCGAACAGCCGCACCAGCGCGACGACGAACGCGAGCACGATACCGATCGCAAACGACGCCAGCGTCAGCGGCACGGTGAACACAAGCCCCGCATACAGCAGGGGCCACAGCGAATGCGCCATCAGATGCAACCATGCCGGCATGATTCAGACTCGCGGTGGGGGCTTACTTGGAAACGTCTTTGCCGAAGTACTTCTGCGAGATCTTCTCGTAGGTGCCGTCTTTCTTCATGTCGGCGAGAGCCTTGTTGATCGCTGCCACCAGTTCCGGACTACCCTTTCGGATCAGCACGGCGGATTTGTCGCTGCTGTCCGACGCGGTATCGAGCGCGACGATCTTCACCTTGGCGTCCGGCTTGTGCTTCTTGAAGTCGAGGAACGACAGCGAATCGTTGACGGTCGCATCCACACGGCCCGAGGTCAGCAGATCGATCGACTCATTGAAGCCCTGCACGGGGATCACTTCCGCGCCATGCGCCGCTGCGATCTTGCCGAAGTTGCTGGTCAGTGTATTAGCTGACTTCTTGCCCTTCAGGTCGTCGAAATTCTTCACCGTCGTGTTATTCGACTGCACGATCAGCGCCGCGTGCGACGTGATGTACGGGTCCGAGAAATCGTATTTGACCTTGCGCGCGTCGGTAATGGCCACTTCATTGATCACCGCGTCGTAGCGGTTCACGTCGAGACCGGCGATCAACCCGTCCCACTTACCTTCCACGAATTGCGGCTTGACGCCCAGGCGCTGCGCGATCGCGGTGCCGATCTCCACGTCGAAGCCGGTCAGCTTGCCGGACTCGTCGTGATATGTGAACGGCGCGTAGGTGCCTTCGGTGCCGATCTTGAACACGCCGGCGGATTTGATCTGCGCGAGCTCATCGGCGGCGAAGGCCGAGGTCACGGCGACGGCTTGAAACAGCGCGATCAGCAGAATGGAACGAATCGACTTCGACTTCATCAGGTGGCTCCGTCAGGTTTGCTGCATCAGTGATGCTTGGGCAGGGCCCGCCGCGCTTGCGCCCGGCAGAGTGGGCGGACTGTAGCAAAGGGCTCATGCTTTTACAAAGGATCAGGTTTCCGATCAATATGCGCATACGTGCTAAGGCGACAGCCGTGACCGCCGACATATTGTCGAATACGACGTTATAGCAGATAGGACGAACGGCATGCATCGCATCATGGAACGCGGGCAGGACGCCATCGGGGAAAACACGGGAGGGGTGCTGCCACGGCTAACGCGGCTAAGGCGACTAACCGCACGGCGGCAAAAGAAAGGGCAGTGCCGTGGAAAACCACGGCACTGCCCCTGGTGGGCTTACAGAAAGACTACCGCTCCACCGGATGCGGCTCCTTGCGTTTGTTGGCCACGCGGATCGCGTCGAAGTAAGCCGGATTCGGCGGCCGCTTCAGATAACGCCCCGCGCCGCGCACCGCGCGCAACTCGCCATCGGTCCACGCGAGCGCGCCGCGCGTCAGCGTGTGCATCGCGACGCCCTGCACGGTCATGCCTTCGAACACATTGAAGTCGACCTTCTGATGATGCGTCTTCACCGAAATCGTCTTGCTCGCGTTCGGGTCCCACACCACGAGATCGGCATCCGCACCGACCTGCACCGCGCCCTTACGCGGATAGAGGTTGAAGATCTGCGCGGCATTGGTCGACGTGATACGCACGAATTCATTCGGCGTGAGACGTCCGCTATTCACGCCGTGATGCCAGAGCACCGCCATGCGATCTTCCACGCCGCCGCAACCGTTTGGAATCTTCGTGAAGTCTTCGCGGCCCATCGCCTTCTGCGACGCGCAGAACACGCAGTGATCGGTCGCGGTAGTGTGTAACTGGCCCGCTTGCAGACCGTGCCACAATGCTTCGCGATGCTCGGCGGAACGGAACGGCGGGCTCATGACGTGCGCCGCCGCACGCGTCCAGTCGGGATCGCGATACACCGCTTCGTCGATCACCAGATGGCCCGGCAACACTTCGCCGAATACGCGCAAGCCCTCGCTGCGCGCTCGCGCGATTGCGTCGACCGCGTCTTTCGAGGACACGTGCACGATATACACCGGCACGCCCAGTACTTGCGCGATACGAATCGCCCGGTTCGCCGCTTCGCCCTCCACTTCCGGCGGACGCGACAGCGGATGCGCCTCCGGACCCGTGAAGCCCTTCGCCAGCAACTGGCGCTGCAACTGGAACACCAGCTCGCCATTCTCCGCATGCACGGTGGGCAGCGCGCCGAGTTCGAGCGAACGCGAGAAGCTGTTCACGAGCACTTCGTCGTCGGCCATGATCGCGTTCTTGTAGGCCATGAAGTGCTTGAAGCTCGATACGCCATGCTCATGCACCAGCGTGCCCATGTCGCGATACACCGAGTCGTCCCACCAGGTGACCGCAACGTGAAAGCCGTAATCCGCCGAGGCTTTCTCGGCCCAACCACGCCATGCGTTGAACGCTTCCATTAGCGATTGCTTCGGGCTCGGAATCACGAAATCGATAATGCTGGTCGTGCCGCCCGACAAGCCCGCCGCCGTGCCGGTATAGAAGTCGTCGCTCGCCGTGGTGCCCATGAACGGCAGTTCCATATGCGTGTGCGGATCGATACCGCCGGGCATCACGTACTGGCCGCCGGCATCGACAATCGTGGCGCCGGCCGGCGCTTCGAGGTCCACGCCGATCTGCAGGATCGTGCCGCCGTCCTGCGGATCCGCACACAATACGTCTGCACGATACGTGTTCTCCGCGTCGATAATCGTGCCGCCGCGAATCAGGGTCGTCATGTTGCCGCCTCCTTATGAACTGCTGGTTTCGGTGCTACCTCTATCCATTACGCTCGCATCAGGCACTACGCGCTCGCTACCCGCGCGCTCGATCCTTTGCTGAGCTTCATCCACGCGCTGTACACGATCGACGCCAACGCGAGTCCGACAAACCACGCATACGTATAGAGCGTATTGAAGATCGCCGGCACGTTCGGAAACGAAGCCGGAAACGCGGTATGCAAAAAGCCCGGCAGATTCGGCAGCACGCCGATCACCAGCGCGACCACCGCGCCGATATTCCAGCCGCCCGTATAGCTGTATTCGCCGTGCTCGTCGAACAGTTCGCGCGGATCGAGCCGGGTGCCGCGAATCAGAAAGTAATCGACCATCAGAATGCCGGCGACCGGTCCAAGCAATGCCGAATAACCGACCAGCCACGTGAAGATATAGCCTTGCGTGGTGGCGAGAATCTTCCACGGCATCATCACGATCGCGATGGTCGCGGTAATCATGCCGCCGACGCGATACGAAATCCCCTTCGGCCACAGGCTCGAAAAGTCATAAGCCGGGCCGACGAGGTTGGCGGCGAGATTGCAGCACATCGTGTCGAGCGTGAGGATGATCAGCGCGACGCCCACGCCAATACCCGTCATGCGGCTCGTCAGGTCGATCGGATCCCAGATCGCCTTGCCGTAGATCACCACCGTTGCCGAAGTCACCACCACCGAGATCACCGACAGCAATGCCATCGGCAACGGCAAGCCGATCGACTGGCCGACGATCTGGTCGCGCTGCGTTTTCGCGAAGCGTGTGAAGTCGGGAATATTCAGTGCGAGTGTGGCCCAGAAACCGACCATGGCTGTGAGACCCGGCCAGAACGTCACCCAGAACATGCCCTCCTTCTTGCCGCCCGGCACGAATTGCGACGGCGCCGACAGCATCGAGCCGAGACCGCCCGCCTTCGACGTCGCCCACCACACGAGTGCGATACACATCACGATCTTGATCGGCGCGGACCAGCTTTCGAGCCAGCGGATCGAATCGGTGCCGTGCACGATGAAGTAAATCTGCAACGCCCAGAACACCAGGAAACACGCGAGCTGCGCGAGCGAGATGTCGAGAAACGGCAAGGCCGCGCCATGCAGCGCGTTACCGGTAAGTATGTTCAGCAGCGTATAGATCGCACTGCCGCCGAGCCACGTCTGAATGCCATACCAGCCGCACGCGACGATCGCACGCAACATGGCCGGCAATTTCGCGCCCTGCGTGCCGAACGACGAACGCACCAGCACCGCGTACGGAATGCCGTGCTTCGCGCCGGCGTGGCCGATCAACAGCATCGGCACCAGCACGATCAGATTGCCGAGCAGCACGGTCGCGACCGCCTGCCACGGCGACATGCCCTCTTCCGTCAAACCGGCCGCGAGCATGTACGAGGCGATATTCATCACCATCCCCACCCACAGCGCCGCGAAGTGATACCACCTCCACGTGCGTTGCGCGACGCCGGTCGGCGCAAGGTCGTCGTTGTAAAGACTGCTGCCCTGCACGCCGGCCGCGAACTGCGGATCGGCGGGTTGCGCTGTCTGCTTCATCGAAAGATCTCCACTGGATCGTTGAGGCCCGCGCGGCTTCTGACGGCGCGTGAGGCCTTTGGGGAATGCTCGTCTCAGGCTGCCTTGGCCGCGTGCGCAGGTTCGGCGGTGTCGGCCGCTTCCGTCGCGGCGGGCTCCCCTGCATTCACACGTGCCGGGTTGTTCGGATGCGTGGTCCAGTTCGCGTACTCGCCCTGATCCACGCGTTCCATCGTGATGCATTCTTCGACCGGACACACATGCATGCACAGATTGCAGCCGACACATTCGGAGTCCATCACTTCAAAATGCCGGACGCCATCTTTTTCTTTCATGATCGCCTGGTGCGCCGTGTCCTCGCAGGCGATATGGCACAGGCCGCACTGAATGCACTTGTCCTGATCGATGCGCGCCTTGATGTCGTATTTGAGGTTCAGGTACTTCCAGTCGGTGACGTTCGGCACTGCGCGGCCGCGAATATCGTCGAGCGTGGCGTAGCCTTTTTCGTCCATCCAGTTCGACAGGCCGTCGGCGAGATCGGAGACGATGCGAAAGCCGTAGTGCATCGCCGCCGTGCAAACCTGCACGCTGCCCGCGCCGAGCACCATGAATTCAGCGGCATCGCGCCACGTTGAAATGCCGCCGATACCGGAGATCGGCAGGTTCGGCGTTTCGACGTCGCGAGCGATTTCCGCGACCATGTTCAGCGCGATCGGCTTCACTGCGGGACCGCAGTAGCCGCCGTGCGTGCCTTTGCCGTCGACCATCGGCAGCGGCGACATCGCGTCGAGATCGACCGCTACGATCGAGTTGATCGTGTTGATCAGCGACACGCCATCCGCGCCGCCTTTATAAGCCGCGCGCGAACCGAGGCGGATGTCGCTGATATTCGGTGTGAGCTTGACGAGGCATGGCAGCTTGCTGCCCTCCTTCACCCAGCGTGTGACCATCTCGATGTACTCGGGCACTTGCCCGACCGCCGCGCCCATACCGCGTTCGCTCATGCCGTGCGGACAGCCGAAATTCAGTTCGACCGCGTCGGCGCCGGTATCTTCGACGAGCGGCAGAATCCACTTCCAGTCGCGTTCGTTGCACGGCACCATCAGCGAGACGATCATCGCGCGATCGGGCCAGTCGCGTTTGACCTGGGCTATTTCGCGCAAATTGATGTCGAGCGGACGGTCGGTGATCAGTTCGATATTGTTCAGGCCCGCGATGCGCTGGCCGTTCCATTGCACCGCGCCGTAGCGCGAGCTGACGTTGACTACGTGCGGGTCGAGGCCCAGTGTCTTCCACACCACGCCGCCCCAGCCCGCTTCGAATGCGCGGTTCACGTTATAGGCTTTGTCGGTGGGCGGCGCGGACGCGAGCCAGAAGGGATTCGGCGAGGTAATGCCGGCAATCGTACAGCGCAGATCGGCCATGTTCGGCTCCTTGGGGACGGCTATTTTTTGTCAGGGTCTTCGGATGCATGTTTCTGGCGGCTGGCGTGGTTAGCGTTAGCCGTGCGCTGCGCTAAGGCTTATGCGGCTTTCACCGCCGTGCGGGCGAACTGCGCATCGATCGCGGCCGCCGCGATCTTGCCGTCCTGCACCGCTTGCACCGTGAGGTCGATGCCGCCGGTGGCCGCGCAATCTCCGCCCGCCCATACGCTGGGTAACGAGGTCTGGCCGTTTTCGTCCACCGCGATACGGTTGCCGTCGAGCGTCAACAACTCGCGTTCGATACCGACCGGCACCAACGTTTGACCGATCGCTTTGAGCACCATGTCGGCTTCGACCACGAAACGCTCCCGGCTGCCTTCACTCGACGTGCGCTCGAACTCGACGCCGATCACTACGCCTGCGTCGCCGATCAAACGCGTCGGCGCTGCATGCGTAACGAGCGTGACGCCGCTGGTTTGCGCAAAGTCGCGCTCGGCCCACGTGGCGCTCATCGATTCGACACCGCGCCGGTACACCATCGTCACCGAGGTCGCGCCGAGCTTGCGGCTTTGCACGGCGGCATCGACCGCCGTATTGCCGCCCCCGATCACGACAATGCGCCGCCCGACTGGCACCGTGCCGACATCGCTCGCGCTGCGAATCTGTTCGATAAAGTCCACCGCGTTCATCACGCCGCTCAGGTCCTCGCCTTCCATGGCGAGCGCGCGCACGCCGGTCAGGCCGATTGCGAGGAACACCGCATCGTGTTGCTGGCGCAGCGTATCGAGATCGATATCGCGCCCCAGCGCCACGCCATGTTTGATCTCGATACCGCCGACCGAACACAGCCATGCCACTTCACGCTGCGCGAAATCGTCGACGGTTTTATACGCGGCAATGCCGTATTCATTCAGACCGCCCGCTTTTTCATGCGCGTCGTAAATCGTCACCTGGTGGCCGCTCAACGCAAGCCGATGCGCACACGCGAGCCCTGCCGGCCCCGCACCGACCACCGCGACATGCCGTCCCGTGTCCGCCGCCCGCTTGAACAGCACTTCGCCGCGCGCCATCGCCCAATCGGTCGCGTGACGTTGCAGCGCACCGATCGCCACCGGCTTCGCGTCCTGATGGTTGCGCACGCAAGCGCCTTCGCAAAGAATCTCGGTCGGACAGACGCGCGCGCACATGCCGCCCAGCGGATTGGCCGACAGAATGTCCACCGCCGCGCCTTTCAGATTGCCGTTGCCGATCTTGCGAATGAAACTGGGAATGTCGATCTGCGTCGGACACGCATTCACACACGGCGCGTCGTAACAGTAGTGGCAGCGGCTCGCCGCGGCGGCAGCCGCGCTCGCGTCGAGCAAGGGTGCGATATCGGAGAACTCGCACGAAAGCTGCTCGGGCGACAGGCGCTGCGCGGCAATGTCGCCGGTTTGCTTGATAGCCATACACGTTCCTTCTTCGATGTGAGGACGTAGCCGGTCCCGCCGGCTGCGCTGAAGCGGAGCCGGGGCGGCATGTTTTATGGGCACGACGGTGAAGCGGGTGATGCGACCACGACCGCTCGAATCATGCGGACCTTCAACGGGTCCGCGATTGCGTTATGAAACCGGCTCGCACGCACGCTCGAGCATGGCGTGCAGCAGCACGTTGGCGCCCGCCTCGATCCATTCGAAGGTGGCGTCCTCGATCTCGTTGTGACTGATCCCGTCGACGCACGGCACGAACACCATCGACGTCGGCGCGACTTGCGACAGATAACAGGCGTCATGCCCCGCACCGGACACCATGTTGCGATGCGGATAGCCGAAGCGTTCAGCGGCGGCGCGCACGGACTTCACGCAGGCTTCATTGAAGGCGACCGGGGCGTAGTAAAAGATCTGTTCGAGTTCGGTTTCCAGACCGATACCGCTCGCGATCTTCTCCACGCCCTCGCGCAATGCGGCATCCATTTTCGCAAGCACCGCATCGTCCGGATGACGGAAGTCGACAGTGAAAAACACGCGGCCCGGAATCACGTTGCGTGAGTTCGGGTAGACCTGCATCATGCCGACCGTCGCACAACCGAATGGCGCATGGTCGAGACCGATGCGGTTGACCAGATCGACCACCCGCGCAGCGCCGAGCAAGGCGTCGCGGCGACGCGGCATCGGCGTCGGCCCCGCGTGCGCTTCCTGACCCGTCAGCGTGATTTCATACCAGCGCTGACCTTGCGCATCGGTCACGACGCCGATGGTTTTCTGCTCCGCTTCGAGAATCGGCCCTTGTTCGATGTGTAATTCGAACGCCGCGTGCAAAGGACGTCCGCCACACGGCACGTCGCCCGCATAGCCGATGCGTTCGAGTTCCTCGCCGAGGGTCTTGCCGTCCACGTCTTTGCGCGAGAGGCCATAGTCCAGCGTGAACACGCCAGCGAACACACCGGAGGCCACCATCGCCGGCGCGAAGCGCGAGCCTTCTTCGTTGGTCCAGATCACTACTTCGACAGGATGCTCGGTCTCAATGCCGTGATCGTTCAGACTGCGGATCACTTCGAGACCGCCGAGCACGCCGTAGATGCCGTCGAAGCGGCCGCCGGTCGGCTGCGAGTCCGCATGCGAACCGGTCATGACCGGCAGCGCGTCCGCCACGCGTCCGGCGCGGCGCATGAACACATTGCCCATCTGATCGACGCTGACCGTGCAGCCCGCTTCCTTCGCCCAACTGACGATCAGATCGCGCCCTTCCTTGTCGAGGTCGGTGAGCGCGAGTCGGCACACCCCGCCTTTCGGCGTCGCGCCGATCTTCGCCATCGTCATCAGGCTGTCCCACAACCGCTTGCCGTCGACCTTGATCGACGTCGTGGGTTCGGCGCCCCTCAGTGCTTCGGATACCGCGTTCATTCGTCTCGCTCCTTTCGGTGAACCGCAATGAAACTGGTGCATTGGCGGCGGTTTTTGGGGCATGTCCGCACGGTGGCGGTGCACACTCGATACGCTCGATCGCCGCTCGATAGAGGGGGCAAACCCTAAGGTATCGGCCGCTCTTCCAATCCTGTCCAGTTGGACAGGTTGTAGACGATTAAGCCCGCCAAATCAATGCTTTTCGTACGGTGACAAACATAGCGAGAAGCGTGCCATTGCACTGCAGCACGGTGTGATCCGCCGTGAAGATTGGGTAGGTGAGCGGCGCGTTGAGCGACTAGAATGAAGCGCGACGCGGCGCCCATGCCGCCGAAGGCGAACATGAGAGACGACGACGTGACAGCCGGCATCACGGAAAACGCAGAAACACGCGCGCCTTTGCGGCGGCGCAAGGCACACATTCGCGAGTCGAACGAGGCGCATCTTCTGGCGTGCGCGGAGGCGGTGTTCGCCGAGCGTGGACTCGACGGCACCAGCACCGCGATGATCGCGGAGCGTGCAGGCTTACCGAAAGCCAACGTGCATTACTACTTCCCGACGAAGCTCGCGCTCTATCGTCGCGTGCTGGAAGATCTGTTCGAGGACTGGCATCGCGCGGCGGATACGTTCGAATGCAGCGACGACCCGGTCGAGGCGATTGGCGGGTACGTGCGCGCGAAAATGGAATTGTCGCGACGTCGGCCGCTGGGTTCGAAGGTGTGGGCGAGCGAGATCATTCATGGCGCCGAGCATATGGAAGACATTCTCACCGGGCGCGTAAAGCCGTGGCTCGACAGCCGCGTGAAAGTGATCGACGACTGGATCGCGCGTGGCTTGCTGGCGCCGGTGAATGCGCAGACGCTGATGTATATGATCTGGGCGACTACGCAGCATTACGCCGATTTCGATGCGCAGATTCGCGCGCTGAAGGGCAAGCGCGCGTTGACGCAGAAAGCGTTCGATGCGACGACGGAAGAGGTGGTGCAGTTGGTGATTCGGGCGTGCGGGGCGGTGTCGCCGGCGCAGCGGGAGGAAGGGGCGGATCCTGCGCGGTAGAAAACCAGGCAGGAGAAAGAAAGCCCCGCTGCGTTTGCCAGGCAGCGGGGCTTTTTTGTAGCGCTACGCAATAGCCTCGTCAACGCAGCGCTCCCTCAATACGTCTCCAGATGCAACCGCCCTTCCTTCTTCAACTTCGCCCACAGCGTTTCCCAATCCAGCTGAACCTGCTCGCCGATCTCCTTGAGCGCTTGCAGCACACCATCTTCCATGCCCTTCAAGCCGCACACGTAAATGTGCGTGTTGTCGTCCTTCAGCATCTGCGCGACATCCACCGCGCGTTCACGCATGACGTCCTGCACATAACGCTTCGGCTGCCCCGGCGTGCGCGAAAAAGCCAGATTCGTATCGATGAAATCCTTCGGCAGATTCGTGAGCGGCCCGAAGTACGGCAACTCCTCTTTGGTTCGCGCGCCGAAGAACAGCATCAGTTTGCCGGTGGCGCCTTTGAGCCGACGGCGCCGCCGATACTCGGTCATCGCGCGCATCGGCGCTGAACCGGTGCCTGTGCAAATCATCAGCAGATGCGAGTTCGGATGGTTCGGCATCAGGAACGTGCCGCCGAATGGGCCGATCACGTTGACCACGTCGCCCTTTTTCAGATCGCACAGGTAGTTCGAGCACACCCCATCGGTCGCGTCGCCGTGGTGCTGCGACACGCGTTTGACCGTCAGCGACACGTTGTTATAACCGGGACGTTCGCCGTCGCGTGGACTCGCGATCGAATACTGGCGAGCGTGGTGCGTGCGGCCGTCCACCGTTGCGCCGGGCGGCAGAATGCCGATCGATTGTCCTTCCAGCACCGGAAACGGCATCGACCCAAAATCGAGCACGATGTGATGAATGTCGCTTTCGGTCGAGCCATCCGTGAGACGGTAGTTGCCCACCACCGTCGCCGTGGTCGGCGCCTTATGCGTGTACAGATTCACATACGGCTTCGCGGCCGACCATGGCGGCACCACGGAACCACGCACGGTATCCACTTCGATGCCGCTCGCGCCCTCCGGCGAGTCACCCGACGCACCCGCCGCTAACGACTCGTCAACAACCGGCACGGCCATCGTGTTCTGTTCCGGCAATACGTCCCACGTGAACTGCTCGCCGATCGGATAAGCGTCGGCCTTCAGCACGGTGCGCCAGTTGTCGATCGCGCCGGTCGGGCACGGCGGCACGCACGCCATGCAGCCGTTGCACAGATCGGCATTGACGACATAGTTGTTGTCGTCGTGCGTGATCGCATCGACCGGGCAAGTCTCTTCGCACGTATTGCAGCGAATGCAGATTTCCGGATCGATCAGATGCTGCCTGAGAACTTCGATCGACACTGGGCCGTTCATGACTTCCTCCGCCTGGTAATGCCAACGCAACACACGCGTTCAGTTAAAGCGCACGTACTCGAAATCGACCGGCTGACGATTCACGCCCATGGCCGGCGGCGCGATCCAGTTGGCGAACTTGCCGGGCTCCGCGACACGCCCCATCAGCGACGCAACGTAGGCTCGGTCTTCCGGCGACGCAAGCCACTTCGCTTCGTTGGCGGCCCATTCGGTTTCGCTGATCACGCGGCCATCGGGCGATACGCGCGTCCCTGCAAACGTGCCGATCTGCCGGTTGAACGCTTTGTGCGGCACCGTCATGCGGAAATCGATGCCGGCTTTTTCGAGCACTTTGTTCCAGCGCCCCACGCCCGCCACCGAATCCTTGATGTAATCGTCGCGCAGTACTTCATTCATTGCGTTGAGCATCGGTACTTCGCGCTCGGTCAGCTTGCCGTCCTGCACGTCGAGCAGTTTGTAGCTCTGTCCATTCAGTTGATGGTCGTCGTCGCGCTTGTTTTCTTCATAGCGGCCTTTCAGACCCGAGCTATAAAACGTTGCCGCATTCGACGAATGATCGGCGCCGAACAGATCGATCGTCACCGAATAATGGAAATTCAGATAGCGCTGAATCGTCGGCAGATCGATCACGCCGGCCGCGCGAATCTTCGCGACGTCGTCGGTACCGAGTTCGTTCATCACCTGCGCAGTGCGCTGAATCACGCGCGACACACCCGATTCGCCGACGAACATGTGATGCGCTTCCTCGGTCAGCATGAACTTCGTGGTGCGCGCGAGCGGATCGAAGCCCGACTCGGCGAGCGCGGACAACTGGAACTTGCCGTCGCGGTCGGTGAAATACGTGAACATGTAAAACGCGAGCCAGTCCGGCGTTTTCTCGTTGAACGCGCCGAGAATGCGCGGATTGTCGTCGTCGCCCGAGCGGCGACCGAGCAGAGCCTCGGCTTCCTCACGGCCATCGCGGCCGAAGTAGCGATGCAGCAGATACACCATCGCCCACAGATGACGCCCTTCTTCCACATTGACCTGGAACAGGTTGCGCAGGTCGTACATGGACGGCGCGGTCAACCCCAGGTGCCGTTGCTGCTCGACCGAAGCCGGTTCCGTGTCGCCTTGCGTGACGATGATCCGGCGCAGATTCGCGCGATGTTCGCCGGGCACGTCTTGCCATGCCGCTTCGCCCTTGTGCTCGCCGAAGTGAATCTTGCGGTCCTGCTCGCCGGGCGTCAGGAAAATGCCCCAACGGTAGTCCGGCATTTTCACGTGATCGAAATGCGCCCAGCCACCCGCGTCGACGCTGACCGCCGTGCGCAGATAGACGTCGTAGCCGTGCGAGCCTTCCGGGCCCATATCGCCCCACCATGCCAGGAAATTCGGCTGCCATTGTTCGAGCGCGCGTTGCAGCGTGCGGTCGTCGGCGAGGTTGACGTTGTTCGGAATCTTTTCGCTGTAGTTGATCGTTGACATGGTCGGTTCCTTGTTCGGAAACTGCAGTGCTTAATCTGACAATCGCGGTGAGAGGCGCGGTGGCAGACGCGATGAGAGGCGCGTACGGACAAAAGGCTTTGTTTCAGGCCGCGTTATCGGCGTGTGTCGCCTGAGTCGACTCGCGCGCGCTCAAACACGCGACACGTCGAATTGCGCCTTGCTGCCCTTGCCGTACACCTTGAGCGCGCCCTTCTCGCCCACTGCATTCGGCCGGTTGAAAATCCAGTTCTGCCATGCGGTGAGACGCCCGAAAATACGCGTCTCCATCGTCTCCGGACCGTTGAAGCGCAAATTCGCTTCGAGGCCGGTCAACGCGTCCGGCGACATGGCCGTGCGTTCTTCGAGTGCAATGCGGATTTCGTCGGCCCAATCGATATCGTCGGGCGAAGCGGTCACGAGACCGAGGCGTTCGGCGTCGACGGGTTTGATCGGCTGGCCGATTCGCGAGCGCACGGCATCGAGCGGTTCGGCTTCTTCGTAGAAGCGTCGCGCGAGCCGCGATTGATGCGTGACCATCGGATACAAACCGAAGTTGACTTCCGACAGCGTGATCGCCGGTTCTTCGTCTTCATTCGACGGCAACGCAGCCATGTAACTACGGTCGCACGCGAAAGCCAGTTCCGCGAAAGTGCCGACGAAACACGAGCCCGGTTCGATCAACGCGAACAGCGAACGCGACGACACGTCGATGCGCGCAAGCGTGCGGCGCAGCAAACCGATGGTCTCGCGCACGAACCAGTGATCCTTGTGCTGCATCAGCGTGGCATCCGCGGCGAGCAGCGCGCGGGCGTCGCCTTCGGTCTTGAACACCCAGGTGCCGACTTCGAGTTCGTTGGTGCGCATCGACAGAATCGCGTCGTCGAGTTCGCGCGCGAATTGCAGCGGCCACCAGTTCACGCCGGCGGCGACGATCGCGTCGATGCTCGTGGGCTGGTCGGATTGCGGCGCTTTGGCGGTGAAGGTGGCGATACGTTTGGCGCGATCGATCGTGACGTCGAGCGTTTTATAAGTCAGGCCGTCGTCCCGGTCGGTACGGTCGATACGCGTGAGCGCCACGCCTTGCGCGTTCTCGGGACGGTCGCTCTGCGCGGCGAGTTCGAGCGCGCGTGCCTGAATCGCCTGATCGAACTGATTCGGCTTCACGACTTCATCCACGAGGCGCCATGCTTTCGCGCGCTCGCCGCGAATGCCTTCCACCACCGTGCAGAAAATGTCCGCGCGATCGTGGCGCACCTTGCGCTTGTCGGTCACGCGCGTCAGGCCGCCAGTGCCCGGCAATACGCCGAGCAATGGCACTTCCGGCAACGACACCGACGACGAACGGTCGTCCACCAGATAGATCTCGTCGCAAGCGAGCGCGAGTTCGTAACCGCCACCGGCACACGCGCCGTTCACCGCCGCGAGAAACTTCAGACCGGAATAGCGCGACGAATCTTCCAGGCCGTTACGCGTTTCGTTGGTGAATTTGCAGAAGTTGACTTTCCACGCATGTGTGGACAAACCCAGCATGAAGATGTTGGCGCCCGAGCAAAACACGCGATCCTTCAGGCTCGTCAGCACGACCGTTTTGACTTCGGGATGTTCGAAACGAATGCGCTGGATCGCATCGTGCAATTCGATGTCGACGCCGAGGTCGTACGAATTCAGCTTCAGCTTGTAGCCGTCACGAATGCCGCCGTCTTCGGCGATATCGATGCCGAGCGTTGCGACGGGACCGTTGAAGCTCAGCTTCCAGTGTTTGTACTGCGAGGGATCGGTGCGGTAGTCGACCGGCGCGATAGCGATTGCTGCTGTGGACATGGGGCGTCTCCTGACTGGACGATGCAACATTGTTTTTTGAACAATAGTGCATCGTCACGCCCGTGTAAAGCACTTTAATGCATGTTAAGGCGTAAACCCTGACGTTTCACTGCATCTCAGCCGCCCACATCGTCCGGGGCTTCCGCCGCGACTCGCGCCGCGAGACGGTCGCGCAGTTGCAGATAGGCGTCGGCGAGGGTCTTCTCGCTGGTGTCGAAGCTCATGTCGGCCCGCCCGTAAAGCTCGCCGCGGCCGGCGAGGATGCGTTTGAGGTCGTCCATCGCTTCCTTGTTACCGGACATTGGCCGCAAATCGCCTTGCGCGACGACGCGGCGCATGTGCTCTTCCGGCGTGGCCTGCAACCACACGGTGAAGCAGTGCGACAGCAGCGCGTTGAACGTGCCCGACTCCGACACCAGCCCGCCCGGCGACGCGATCACCGCGCGCTCGTGCTCCTGAATCACGGCCTCGAGCGCGCGGTGTTCATAACGCCGGTACGCGGCCGCGCCGTACAGCGAGTGAATCTCCGACGGCGGGCAGCCGGCCAGTTGCTCGATCACGCGCGTCAGCTCGACGAACGGCACCTTGCGCTCCTGCGCGAGCATCCGCCCCAACGTCGATTTACCCGCACCGCGCAGGCCGATCAACGCAATCCGGTCCTTGCGATGCGGGTCGCGCGGCGCCTGCGCGAACATCTCGGCCAGCGCCACGCGGGCGCGCTGCAACACGGCCTGATCGCGGCCCTGCAACAGTTCCCGAATCAGCAGCCATTCGGCGGACGCGGTGGTTTCATCGCCGATTACTTCAGCGAGCGGACAGTTCAAGGTCGCCGCGATCTGCCGCAGCACCAGCACCGAAGCATTGCCGACCCCCGACTCCAGATTCGCCAGATGCCGCTCGGACAAACCGGTTTCGCTCGCCAGCGTCTTGCGGGTCATGCCGCGACGCGCGCGCAGCAGGCGCACGCGCTCGCCCATCGCGGTCAGGAACGGATCGCGCTCCTCGCGCTCGGCGCCGCGCTCGGGTCGTTCGGCGCGGGCGGCGTCTTCGTCGGCGGCATCGTCCAAGGGTGCGGGAGAGTAATTTTGGTTCATGTTTTACTACCTCTCAACGTCTATACATGTACTATAGTGCTTGACACACACCGGGTGAACGGTTAATTTTCGCCAAATATTGATCCAATAACAAACGCTGTCGAGATTTATCGGCAGCGTCACGGAGATGGCGCAACACCACGCATGAATTAAGTTGCGTGCGCGCCGATCTGGAGGCTCACATGTCCCCCCAAGCATTCCAGCGCCTGATTGCGGGCGTGACCACGCAACTCGCGGACCGGCCGCTCGACGGCCAGCTCGCCGTCTGGCTGAACGACACCTGGCCGGCCGATGGCGAGACCTTCCGCGAACTCGCCGCGGCGTGCCGCACCGGCGTCGCCGAAGGCTGGTTGTGCAACCGCGAAGGCGGCGGCATCCGCTACGGCCGGATCTTCAAGGCGCTGCCCGACACCCACGGTTTTTCCGTCGACGTGGTCGCGATGAACAACATTGCCGGCCCGCATCACGTGCATCCGCATGGCGAGATCGATCTGATCATGCCGCTCACCGAAGGCGCCACGTTCGACGGCCACCCGGCCGGCTGGTGTGTGTACGGCCCCGGCTCGGCGCATCGACCGACGGTGGCGAACGGCGACGCCTTGGTGCTGTATCTGCTGCCGCAAGGCGCGATCGAATTTACTGCTGCCTGATTGCCTGCTGCTCACCGCTCACTGCCAGAGACATGCCATGACTGAACTTTTGAAGAACTACGTAGCGAGCCAATGGGTCGCCGGCGGCGGCGCGGGTGTGACGCTCACCGATCCGGTAACGGGTGTTGCGCTCGTACGTGTGTCGAGCGAAGGCCTCGATCTCGCGCAAGCGTTCAACTTCGCTCGCGAAGAAGCCGGCACCGCCTTGCGCGCGCTGACCTATGCACAGCGTGCCGCCCGTCTCGCCGATATCGTCAAGCTGCTGCAAACCAAACGCGACGACTACTACGCGATCGCCACCGCGAACTCAGGCACCACGCGCAACGATTCGGCGGTCGATATCGACGGCGGCATTTTCACGCTGTCGCACTACGCGAAACTGGGCGCGGCGCTCGGCGACGTGCATGCGCTGCGCGACGGCAACGCCGTGTCGTTGAGCAAAGATCAATCGTTTAGCGTGCAGCACGTGCTGACACCCACGCGCGGCGTGGCGCTTTTTATCAACGCGTTCAATTTTCCGTCGTGGGGTTTGTGGGAAAAGGCCGCGCCTGCCCTGCTCTCCGGCGTGCCGGTGATCGTCAAACCCGCGACGGCGACGGCCTGGCTCACTCAGCGCATGGTCGCGGACGTGGTCGACGCAGGCATTTTGCCGCCGGGCGCGCTGTCGGTGATTTGCGGCGGCTCGGCGGGCCTGCTCGACCAGATTCAGCCGTTCGACGTCGTGTCGTTCACCGGCTCGGCCGACACGGCCGCGACGCTGCGTGCACATCCGGCGTTCGTTCAGCGCGGCGCTCGTCTGAATGTCGAAGCGGACAGCCTGAACAGCGCAATTCTGTGCGCCGACGCGACGCCCGAAACGCCCGCGTTCGAGTTGTTCATCAAGGAGGTGGTGCGCGAAATGACCGTGAAATCCGGGCAAAAATGCACGGCGATCCGGCGCGCGTTCGTGCCGGAAGCTTCGCTGGAAGCGGTGCTCGACGCGCTCAAGGCGAAGCTCGCGAAGATCAGCGTTGGCGATCCGCGCAACGACGCCGTGCGCATGGGCTCGCTCGTGAGCCGCGAACAGTACGACAACGTGCTTGCAGGTATCGCAACCCTGCGCGAGGAAGCCGTGCTCGCGTACGACGGTTCGGCCGTGCCGCTGATCGATGCGGACGCAAGCGTGGCGGCTTGTGTCGCGCCGCATCTGTTCGTGGTCAACGATCCGGACAGCGCAACGCTGCTGCACGACGTCGAAGTGTTCGGACCGGTGGCGACTGTAGCGCCGTATCGTGTCTCGACCGATGCGAACGCGTTGCCAGAAGCGCACGCCGTCGCGCTTGCACGACGCGGTCAGGGCTCGCTCGTTGCGTCGATCTATTCGAACGACGACTCACATCTCGGCCAGCTCGCGCTGGCGCTCGCCGATTCGCACGGCCGCGTGCATGCGATCTCGCCGTCCGTGCAGCAGAGTCAAACCGGCCACGGCAACGTGATGCCGATGTCGCTGCACGGTGGACCGGGACGCGCGGGCGGCGGCGAAGAACTCGGCGGCTTGCGGGCGCTAGGTTTCTATCACCGGCGCTCGGCCATTCAGGCGCCGGCCGCAGCGATCGACGCGCTCACGCAAACGACGCATTTGCCCGCGGCCTAGCAGAACGAGGCAACCAGGCAACGAGATCACGAAACACGCAATAAGCCACACATCGAGCGGATCAAGAGCGCACAACAGCCGGACCGCCCCACCCCGATGGAGGAGACACATGCAAGCTCTGCTGGAACCGGCTGCAAGCCAGCCCGCCGCGACGGTCGCGCCGCCGCCCGCGCTGTTCAATTTCGCGTCGTATCTGTTCGGACTGAACAAACTCCGCGCCGCTAAAACGGCGTATATCGACGACACCGGCGCGACCTCATACGCCACGCTCGAAGACCGCGCACGACGCTTCGCCACTGCGCTGCGCACGCTCGGC
The DNA here is from genome assembly GCF_013409255.1 of Paraburkholderia bryophila. NCBI lineage: Bacteria > Pseudomonadati > Pseudomonadota > Betaproteobacteria > Burkholderiales > Burkholderiaceae > Paraburkholderia > Paraburkholderia bryophila. The sequence goes on along the minus strand of NZ_JACCAS010000001.1, from coordinate 4,349,581 downwards.
GTGCATCCGGAAGAACGCGTGCTGCTTGTGATGCAAGACACGGTCGAATTGCCGGTCGCCTTTCTCGGCGCGCTATATGCGGGCGTCGTGCCGGTCGTCGCGAATACCCTGCTCACCGCCGCCGATTACGTGTACATGCTCACGCATAGCCACGCGCGCGCCGTGATCGCCTCGGGCGCGCTCTTGCCGAACGTTATCGAAGCGATGAATACGGCGGAACATGACGGCTGCCAGTTGATCGTCTCGCAACCACGCGCCGATGATCCGCCATCCGTGCCCGTGCTCGCCGCCCTGATCGACGCCGCCCTGCCCTCGGTCAAGGCGGCCCAGTCCGGTTGCGACGACATCGCCTTCTGGCTGTATTCGTCGGGCTCGACGGGCAAACCAAAAGGCACGGTCCACACGCATGCCAATCTGTACTGGACCGCCGAGCTGTACGCGAAGCCGGTGCTCGGCATTGTGGAAAGCGACGTGGTGTTTTCAGCGGCCAAACTCTTCTTTGCGTACGGTCTAGGCAACGCGCTGACTTTTCCGCTGTCGGTCGGCGCCACTGCCGTGCTGATGGCGGAACGGCCCACCGCCGACGCGATTTTCGCACGCCTGATGCGGCATCGGCCCACGGTGTTCTACGGTGTGCCGACGCTCTACGCAAGCATGCTGGTGTCGCCTGCGTTGCCCGCCCGCGCCGATGTCGCGATGCGCGTGTGTACCTCGGCGGGCGAGGCGTTGCCGCGCGAAATCGGCGAGCGCTTCACCGCGCACTTCGGCTGTGAGATTCTCGACGGAATCGGTTCGACCGAAATGCTGCACATCTTCCTGTCGAATCGCGCCGGTGCGGTCGAATACGGCACGACCGGACGTCCCGTGCCCGGTTATGAAGTCGAACTGCGCGACGAGGCCGGGCACCCTGTGGCCGATAGCGAAGTCGGCGATCTGTATATCAAGGGGCCGAGCGCCGCGCTGATGTACTGGAGCAATCGCGAGAAGTCGCGCGCAACCTTCCTCGGCGAATGGATTCGCAGCGGCGACAAGTACTGCCGCTTGCCGAACGGCTGCTACGTATACGCCGGCCGCAGCGACGATATGCTGAAAGTCAGCGGACAGTACGTGTCGCCCGTAGAGGTGGAAATGGTGCTGGTGCAACACAACGCGGTGCTCGAAGCGGCGGTGGTCGGGGTCGATCATGGCGGCCTCGTCAAAACCCGTGCGTTCGTCGTGTTGAAGCGTGAATTCGCGGCGTCTGAGATACTCGGGGATGAGTTGAAGGCCTTCGTCAAGGAACGGCTCGCACCGCACAAGTATCCGCGCGATATCGTATTCGTCGACGATCTGCCGAAAACCGCCACCGGTAAAATTCAACGCTTCAAGCTGCGCGAACAGTCATAAGGTGAGCCATGCAGAACCCCGCCGTTGGCACTGCCGCCAGTAGCACGGGAAGTCGCTTTGCCGAATTGCCCGCTGGTGCGTCGCAGGGTCCGTTGCGCATCGAATATCGCTGGGTCAACGAGGCGGCGCGTGAAGCACCGATCGCCGTGTTCCTGCACGAAGGGCTCGGCTCGATCGCGATGTGGCGCGACTGGCCGCAAGCGTTGTGCGAACGGCTCGGCATGCGCGGTCTGGTCTATTCGCGGCCCGGCTATGGACTGTCGACACCGCGCGCGCATGAAGTGAAATGGCCGGTCGACTTTATGACGTTGCAGGCGCGCGATGTTCTGCCCGCGTTGCTCGACGCACTCGACATCGACGCGAGCGAACGTCGGCGCATGTGGCTCGTGGGCCATAGCGACGGCGGTTCGATTGCGTTGCTGTATGCGGCGCGGCATCCGGATGCGCTGGCCGGTGCGGTGGCGATTGCACCGCATGTGTTCGTCGAAGATGTTTCAGTGGAAAGCATCGCGCAGACGAAACAGCTTTATGAGTCCACCGACCTGCGCGGCAAACTCGGCCGCTATCACGCCGACGTCGATTCGGCGTTCTATGGCTGGAACGACATCTGGTTGAATCCGGCGTTCAGGCAGTGGTCGATCGTCGACGAGTTGGCTTCGATCCGCCAGCCGCTGCTCGCCGTGCAAGGTCATGACGACAACTACGGCACGATGGCGCAGATCGACACCATCGCCGAGCGCGTGTCGCATGCGCAACTCGCTAAACTCGACGCTTGCGGACATTCCCCGCATCGCGACGCGCCGCAGGCGCTGAACGACGCGATTGCCGCGTTCATTTCGCCGCAGCGCTCATAGCAAAAAAAGCGCGGCGCGTCTTCTCAAACGCGCCGAGCGCACATCCTCATCTACTTCAGATCACCGTCGACAACCCCAGCGTCAGCAACAACGCCGTCACCGAAATAATCGTTTCGCAGACCGTCCACGTCTTGAAGGTCTGCGGCACGGTCATGCCGAAGTACTCCTTCACCAGCCAGAAGCCGCCGTCGTTCACGTGCGACAGGATCAGCGAACCCGCGCCGGTCGCCAGCACCAGCAACTCGGGACGCACGCCGCCCACCGTGCCCGCCGCCGCAGCGGCGATCGGCGCGATGATGCCCGCCGCGGTCGCCATCGCCACCGTCGCCGAACCGGTTGCCACGCGAATCAATGCCGCCACCAGCCAAGCGAGAATCAGCAGCGGCACGTGTGCGCCCGTGGCGACGTCGACGATCGCCTTCGACGCGCCGCTGTCGATCAGAATGCGCCCGAAGCCCGCGCCCGCCCCCACCACCAGCGTGATGCCCGCAGTCGGCGCGAGACATTCGTTGGTGAACTTGAGGATCTGCTCACGGTTGAAACCGCGCGCCCGGCCGAAGGTGATAAAGCTCAACAGCACGGCCAGCAGCAGCGCCATATCCGGGTGACCGATCAGACGCAGTGCGTTGTTCGCGGCCGACTTCGCCGGCACGATCGCATCCGCCCAACTGCCCACCAGCATCAGCAGCACCGGCAGCAACACCGTCAACAGCGTGATGCCGAAGCCCGGCAAGTCCTGCTGCGAGCGCTTCGCGTCCTGCTCGATGAATTGCTGCGCCATCGGATTGATGCCGTCGAGCACGACGAACCGCGCGATCAGCTTCGAGAACAGCGGCCCGGCCAGCGCCGCGGTCGGAATGCCGACGATCAGCGCGTAGAAAATCGTGTGGCCGATATCCGCGTTGTACGCGGTCACCGCGAGCAACGCGGCGGGGTGCGGCGGAATCAGACCATGCACGACGGACAAACCCGCGACCATCGGAATGCCGACGCGAATCATCGACGTGCCGGTGCGTTGCGCGACGTTGAACGCGATCGGAATCAGCAGCACGAAACCGACTTCGAAGAACACCGGCAAACCGACCAGAAAGGCGATACACATCATCGCCCAATGCACGTTCTTCGGCCCGAACAGCCCGATTAGCGTGCGCGCGATCCGCTCCGCGCCGCCCGACTCGGCCATCATCTTGCCGAGCATCGTGCCGAGACCGACGACGATCGCGATATGACCGAGCGTGCCGCCCACGCCGGTTTCGAACGACTTGAGAATCGACGTCGCCGGCATGCCGACGGCCAGCGCCAACGCCACCGACACCATCATCAACGTGATGAACGGGTTCATCTTGAAGCGCGCGATCAGCACGACCAGCGCGATGATGGCGATCAATGCATAGACGAGTAACAGACTTCCTTGAACGGTCGCCATAGGTGCTCCTGAAGAGAAAGAACCGCGCCGCCGCTTTGCACGCGCTGAAGCGCGTGCAATGTTCTATCGGTGTACGGCAGCGCGGGCCGCGTGCTTAGAACTTGTGGCGAATGCCGGCGACGGTGACGAACTGGCCATTGCTGCTCGACGGATTCGAAATGCCCTCGACCCATGCCTTCGAACCGGACGAACGCTGGTAAATACCGTTCAGGTACAAGTCGGTCGTCTTCGACAAGAAGTACTCGCCGCCCACGCTCACCTGGTTGTAGTGCGCGTTGGTAGCCGTCGTGCCGCTCGCGTTCTGCGTCGTGTAGATATAGCCGAGCGCGAGCAGCGCGGCCGGCGTCAGTTGATACTTCAGGCTCGCCTCGTAGTTGGCGAAACGCAGGCTGCCGCCCGTGAGCAACTGGAACTGCGAGTTCGTGTACAGCAACGCGACCGTCGCCGGGCCGAACACGTACGCACCGCCGGCGCCCCACACCTGGTTGCGCTTCACACCGCTAATGATCGACGAGCTGGCGCTGTAGTAGTTGTCCGACGGCGCCGCGCCCGCCGTGCTGGTGGCCGGCTGATTCACGAGCGAGTACGCCGCGTCGAGACGCAGCGGACCGTTCACGTAGTCCGCGCCGACGCTCCACGCGCGATTGTTGGCGAATTCGCCCGCGGTGTTCGAGAACGCGTACATGGCGTTCGCGGTGAAACCGGCGTAGGTCGGCGTGGTGTACTTGACTGCGTTATTGGTGCGGTAGGTGTTGTTGATATCGTCGTTGTCGTAGATCGCGTTGCCGTACTGGCTCATCGCGCCGACGCCGTTGATCTGCAGGTTCGACAGATAGTCCTGCACGCTGTTGTACTGACGGCCCAGCGTGATCGTGCCGGCCTTGTCGTTGACCAGCGCCACCCATGCGCTACGGCCGAACATCCGTCCGCCCTGACCTGCCGCGCCGGTCTCCAGGCTGAAGCCGTTTTCGAGCTTGAACATCACCTTGTTGCCGCCGCCCAGATCTTCCGTGCCGAGCAGACCCCAGCGCGAACCCTGCACATTGCCCTGGGTCGCCTGATAAGCCTTCTCGCCCTTCTGGTTATTCGTGAAGGTAAAGCCCGCGTCGACGATACCGTAAAGCGTCACGCTGCTTTGCGCGTGAGCGGCCTGGGCGGCGAGTCCGGCGGCGGCGAGCGCCATGGCGGTACGAAAGATCTGCTTGTGCATCATGGTTTCCTCAAGTCGAAAAGTGACGAACGCCGGTGACATTTCAATGTGCCGGCGATATTGGTAGTACTAAACAGACGAGTCAAAGCAACACCGGGTGGGCATCCGGTGTTCGGGTCGAACAACAGTCTTCGGGGCGGTTAACTGAAGAAAATCAACCGGAAAAGATCAATCGGAGAACATCAGTCCGGCCAGTTGCGGCGCGCGGCCAGACGGCGCGCGTCGCGTTGATAAAACGGCGTAACGATCGGCTCGGACGCCAGGCGTGCCCGTTCGAGTTCGGCCAGTATTCTGGCCAGCACGATCTGCTCTTCGCCCGCGTGCAGGTTGCACGGGTCGAGGAAAAAGAAATGCAATTCCGCTTCGTGATCGCGCACGATCACCGGCGCTTCGCCTTCGGGCGCACGCGCGAGCGCATCCGCGAGATCCCAGGCGGAGATGCGCGCCAGCTTCGGATCGACATGCAGCTTCAGACGGTCGAGCGGATTGCCGGTCGGATCGGCGTCGATTTCCGCCCAGATGCCTTCGCAACGATTCAGCGTTTCGCGCCACAGCGTCAGGTAGCCGCGCTCGCGGGCGCGAATCGCGACGTGGTCGCGTTGCTGCCACTGTTCGAGTGCGACGATCGCGCCGACAATGCCTTCCTTGCCGACTTTCAGGCCGCGGCCAATGCCGCCGTTCTGGAAATACGCGGCACGTACCAGCGCTTTCTTGCCCGCGACGAGTCCGGCCGTTAGACCGCCGAGGAACTTGTGCGCCGAGTACAGCGCGAGATCCGCGCCGGCGGCGATAAAACGTTTGAGGTCGTATTCGGAAGCGGCGTCGACGATTACCGGCACGCCTTTCGCATGCGCAACGGCGACGAACTCTTCGAACGGAATCAAACCGAATTGCACCGTATGATGCGAGACCACATACAGTGCTGCAACGGTGCGCTCGGTGATTGCGGTGTTCAACTGATAGCCGTGCGCTTCGGTGGCCGCGCCGACCGGCACGACGCGCGCGCCGGACAGACGGATCGCCTGGTCCACCGGTGCGCCATAATTGACGAGGTGGCCGGTCTGGATCACGACTTCATTGCGCAAGCCGGGCATGCCGCTCGTATCCGGCAGACGTTCGATCAGGCCGAGATCGTCGCCGGTCATCGCGGCGGCGATAGTCAGCGTGATCGCCGCCGAGCACGACGCAGTCACATAACCGGCTTCGCTGCCGCACGCTTCAGCGATCACCGCCGAGGCCTTGCGTTGCAGATCGTCGATCTCGACGAATTGCGACAGCACCTGCGCCACCGCGTCGATCACCGGTGCGCCGACGCTGGACGCGCCCAAGCCTGTCATCGTGCCCGAAGCATTGATGACAGGGCGTAAGCCAAAACGAGAGCGAATGTCCATGAAGCGCCTCCAACCCGTATTTCTTAATTATGGAATATATGTTGTAATTGCGGATCAGTCTAGCATACAATCCCCCTGCGTCAACTGGACAAAAACAAGCTGTGACAGAGGAGCACGATGGCCCGTACGTCCCGACCTTCCGCGGCTGTAACCGCCGCCGCGCGCCCGTCCGCGGCATCGGCGGCCGAGCCCGTTGCGGCACAAGCCGACGCAACCCCACCCGCTGACACGGCCGCGCCGCGCACCCGCACCAGCGCGCTCGACCGCGCCGTGCAGATCCTCGACGCGCTCCAGCAGGCGAACCGTCCCGCCACCGCGTACGAAGTCGCGCGCATCGTCGGCGCGCCGTTGTCCACGGTGTATTCGATCATCAACGATCTGGTCGACAAGAATCTGCTGGCGCGCCGCATGGACGGCACGATCTGGCTCGGCTCGCGTCTGTACGGTTACGGCCTGACGTACGCGAGTTCGCTCGACTACCTCGCGGTCGCGAATGAGGAAATGCAGCGGCTCTCGGCGGAAGTCGAAGAAACCGTGCAGGTCTGCGGTCTCGAAGACGGCATGATGGTCGTGCAGCAAATGGCCGAAGGTCCGGGCCATTTTCGCGTGACGTCGCGCGTGGGCAGTCGCGTGCCGTTGAACTGGACGGCGTCGGGCCGCTTGCTGGTCGGCCACCTGCCGGACGCCGAACGCATCGCGTTCTTCGCGCAGCATGCGCAGAGCTCGCCGACCGGTCGCGCGGAAACGCGGCCGGAGGTTCTCGCGCGGATCGCGCGCGAAGCGCTCGACGCGCGGCTGTCGATTCAGATCGGCGAGTCGGACGCGTCGGTGGCGTGTCTCGCGGCGCCCGTACTCGACAACACCGGCGCGTGCGTCTTCACGATTTCGATCGTGATGCCCGAGGCCAAAGCCGAACTCGGCACCGAGCGTTTCGCGCAAGCCGTGCAAGCGGTGGCCGCGCGGATCGAAGCGCGCCTCGGCTGGCGACATCGCGATTCGGAACCGGCTGCGTAAGCGTCGCTGCGCCACCTCCCCTTAAACGATCACCCTCACTTTCTTATCGATGAACTGCTACGACCGGCTGCACACGCGCGGCCTCAAGCTTCCGCAGGTGCCGACGCCGATCGGCAACTTCACGCACTGCACGCGCGAGGGCAATCTGCTGTTTCTGTCCGGCCAGGGTCCGCTCGACGAAAGCGGCTCGCTGATGACCGGCAAGGTCGGCGTCACCGTCAGCGCCGACGAAGCGTATCGCCACGCGCAACTGGTCGGCCTCAATCTGCTGGCTGTGCTGCACAACGAACTCGGCGATCTCGCCCGCGTGAAACGCGTCGTCAAACTGCTCGGCATGGTCAACGCGGCGCCGGATTTCACCGAGCATCCGCGCGTGATCAACGGCTGCTCCGATCTGTTCGTCGACGTGTTCGGCGACGCCGGCCGTCACTCGCGCTCCGCCGTCGGCGTGGGCTCATTGCCGGGCAATATTACCGTCGAGATCGAAGCCATCGTCGCGATCGAGGATTAAATACCGCCCAGCCGGTCAAATCCTCAATTTTCCCCATCTCACCATTTCTTCACAAAAGTTACACAGGTAAGCGACTATCCTTCGGCATCGCTGACCCGGGCGCATGCATGCCCTGGCGCTCTTCCCCCGTGCCGGAGACGTTGCCATGTCCTGTGTGTCGAAGCCAACTGTAGCTCTGCATCGCAAACGTTTAGCCGGCGTGCTGATCGCCGTCGCGCTCTGCGCGCTGACCGGCGCCTGCAGTGACGACGAAGACAAAACGCCGGACCCGGCCTCGACCAGCGCCGCCGGTGCCAGCGGTCCCGCCGCGAACGACAACGGCGCCGACAACAGCACGGCCGTGCTGTCAGCGAACCCCGCATCCGTAGCACCCGCACCCGCAGCACTCACGATTCAAAGCCCAGCACTGCCCGCCTCAAGCACCGACCCGGCTTTGTCCGCCGCCGCGTCGGCGCCGCTCGCCCCACCCGTCATTCACACCGTGGACTGAGTTCCGCGCTCCGTACGGCGCGTGGCTCACGCTCGCGCGCCGTGTGCATCGTTCCTCTACCGAAGATCGAAAGCCAATACCATGACCTCAAAAAATCGCCGTGATTTTCTGCGCTCCGCCGCGCATGCAGCCGGTTCCGCCACCGCGCTGAGCATGTTGCCGCTGGGCATTCGCAACGCACTCGCCATTCCGGCCAACAACAAGACCGGCACGATTCGCGACGTCGAACATATCGTCGTGCTGATGCAGGAAAACCGCTCGTTCGACCACTACTTCGGCACGCTGAAAGGCGTGCGCGGTTTTGGCGACACGCGCGCGATCAATCTGCCCAGCGGCCAACCGGTGTGGTATCAGCCGCTCGCCGCCGATCTCGGCTACGTGCTGCCGTTCCGCCCGAGCGCGCCGAATCTCGGCCTGCAATTCCTGCAGGATCTCGCGCACGACTGGACCAGCACGCACACCGCGTGGAACGGCGGTCGCTACGATCAGTGGGTGCCGTCCAAGGGCACCACGACGATGGCCTACCTGACGCGCGACGACATTCCGTTTCACTATCAACTCGCCGACGCCTTCACGATTTGCGACGCGTACCACTGCTCGCTGATGGGCCCGACCGATCCGAACCGCTACTACATGTGGAGCGGTTGGGTGGGCAACGACGGCAGCGGCAGCGGCCCGGTGATCGACAACGCGGAAGCCGGCTACGGTTGGTCCACGTATCCCGAAGTGCTGCAGAACGCGGGCATTACGTGGAAGATCTATCAGGACGTCGGCACCGGACTCAACGCGAACGGTTCGTGGGGCTGGACGTCGAACCCGTATATCGGCAACTACGGCGACAACTCGCTGTTGTACTTCAACCAGTACCGCAATGCGCAGCCGGGCAATCCGCTGTATGACAATGCGCGCACCGGCACGAACGCCTCGCAGGGCGACGGCTACTTCGACATTCTGAAGCGCGACGTGCAGAATAACGCGCTGCCGCAAGTGTCGTGGATCGTCGCGCCGGAAGCGTATTCCGAGCATCCGAACTGGCCGTCGAACTACGGCGCGTGGTACATCGATCAGGTCCTGCAGATTCTCACGTCGAATCCGGAGGTGTGGAGCAAGACGGTGCTGCTGATCAACTACGACGAGAACGACGGTTTCTTCGACCATATGGCGCCGCCGTTCGCCCCGGCTTCGAGCGCGAACGGTTTGTCCACCGTCGACGTCAGCAACGAAAACTTCGCGGGCAATACGAACTACCCGGCCGGCCCGTACGGTCTCGGACCGCGCGTGCCGATGCTGGTGGTCTCGCCGTGGTCGAAAGGCGGCTATGTGTGCTCGGAACTGTTCGACCATACGTCGGTGATCCGCTTTATCGAAAAGCGTTTCGGCCACGACCACAATCTCGGCGAATCGAACATCACGCCGTGGCGTCGCGCGGTGTGCGGCGATCTGATGTCGGCCTTCAATTTCAGCAACCCGAACGACGCGATTCCCGCGCTGCCGAGCACGAGCGGCTACGTGCCGCCGGATCAGAACCGTCATCCGGATTACGTGCCGCTGCCGCCGCTGGTCCAGGCGGTGCCGAAGCAGGAAGCCGGCGTGCGTCCGGCGCGTGCGTTGCCGTATGAACTGTTCGTGCGCGTGCATGGCGAAGGCTCGGCCAACATGCTCACCATGCGCTTCGTCAACTCGGGCCGCGCGGGCGCGGCGTTTCTCGTCTACGCCGCGAAGAGCCTCAACGCGCCACGCACCTATACGGTCGAAGCCGGCAAGCGCCTGCAGGATCAGTTGCCGTGCAACGCCGACGGCACCTACGATTTCACCGTCTACGGCCCGAACGGTTTCCTGCGCCGCTATGCGGGCAAGCCGGTCGCGCGTAGCTGGTGGAATGGTTCGGATATCGCGCGTCCCGAAGTCGAGGAAGGCTACGACGTGTCGAACGGCAACCTGCAATTGCGCCTGGAAAATGTGGGCAGCGCACGTTGCAAGTTCACGATCGTCAACGCGTACGATCCGGGCAACGTCATCACGCATTCGGTGCGCGGCGGCGATACGGACCCGCTCTACCTCGATCTGCGCAACGCACACGGCTGGTACGACCTGACGATTACGGTCGATACCGACCCGCTGTTCGCGCGCCGCTTTGCGGGCCACGTGGAGACGGGCAAGAGCAGCATGAGCGATCCGGCACTGGGTAGCTGATAGCGACAACACTGCACGCTGGTGATTGAATGCGACGGCCGCTGCGGGTAACACCGCAGCGGCCGTTTTTTATACGCGCTCTGTCTGGCTAAGTGGTATGGCCCGTGGTACAGCTGCGTGCTCGGCCGTACTCGCGTTACTGCTTCATGCCGCCACCGCCGCGCTCAGCGTCTCCCGCTCGCGCAACTTCTCCCGAATCGTCTGCACGATGTACTCCGCGTCGCGCGCGACGCCGGAAAAGCGTCCCGAACCCCACGTATGCAACCACGGCAAACCGACGAAATACAAACCGTCGATCGGCGTAATGCCGCGCGTGTGCGCCGGATAACCGCGACCGTTGAATACCGGTGCGTCGAGCCAACTGAAGTCCGGCGTAAAACCAATGCACCAGATGATCGCCGCGATGCCGCTAGTTTCCACGTCGAGCGTGGCGCGCTCTTCGAGCGGACGCCAGACGGGTTCGTAGGGATCGCCCGCCGGCGCATCGATACCGTGCTTCGCGATAAAGCCGTCGATGCTCGCGTTGATGCGGTTATAGACGTCGTCGGCTGCATCGAGATTGGCCGCCAATGTCGGCGCGAAATGGAGCTGGCCATTGCGCAGGTCGTCGAGCCGGCCGTACAGCGCCATACCCTCGGCGGCGAATTTGCGCAGGTCGATATCGCGTCCGCCGTCGCGGCCGGTCACGTAGTGATTGGTGTTGTCCCGCACCCCTTCTCGCAGCGGATGCTGTTCGACCGGCATGTCGTAATACTGCATGTCGGAGAGCCAGTCGACCACGTCGCGGCCCCGATAGAAGCGCGCGCAACGCGGCGCCTCGCCGACCGCGAGCACGACCTTGCGGCCCGCCAGATGCAAATCTTCGGCGATCTGCGCGCCCGACTGGCCGGTGCCGACCACCATCACCGCGCCGTCCGGCAGCGCCTGCGGATTGCGGTACGCGGACGATTGCATCTGCACGATCCGCGCGGGCAAGCGCTCGGCGAGACGCGGCACGATCGGCGTGTGATAGCCGCCTGAAGCCACCACAAACTGGTCGGCGGTGAACTCGCCTTGCGTCGTCGCGACCGTATAGACGCCGTCGTCGCGCCGCTTCACGCGTTTCACCTCCGCGCGCTCGACGACCGGCGCATCGACGTGCGCGATAAAACCGTCCAGGTACGCGAGGATTTCATCCTTCTTCATGAAACCGTGCGGATCGTCGCCGCGATACGGATAGCCCGGCAACGCGCATTGCCAGTTCGGCGTGACGAGACAGAACGCGTCCCAGCGCTGCTCGCGCCACGTGTGCGTGACCGTGTTCTTCTCCACGACCAGATGATCGATGCCGGCCTGCTTCAGAAAATAGCTGACCGACAGGCCCGCCTGCCCGCCGCCGACGACGAGCACGCTGTAATGCCCCTCGGCGCGCGCTGGATGGTTTCGATTCGACATGATGCGTCCTCTGAAAAATGAGCGTCTAGCTGAAGGCGATGACCTTGACGGTCGCGTCGGGCCGGTCGCGAAAGCGTGCTGCGTCGCGCTCGATCTGCGCGAGCTGGTCCAGCGCCGCCGAACAGGCGAAACCGTATTTCTCGCGCACCCGTTCGGAGGCGATACCGAGCGCCTGCTGCGAACGCGCGACGAAGTCGTCGAGCGGATAAGCTTCGCCAGGCGTGAAAAAATCGCCGATCACAAGCGACGGCGAATAGCAGTTCGCTTCGTCGCCGTCGGGCCATTGAATCCTAAAATGCATGACAGGCATGGTTAATCCTCGATCAGTTGATAACCGGTGCGTGCTTCGCGACGAAGCGACGGTAGATGTCGACGTGACGTTGTGCGCTAGCCGTCCAATTGAAGCGCGCGAGCAACGCGGGGACCGCATGCTCGAAATCGGTTGCATTTGCACCTGATGAACCTGGCGCACTCAACGCACGCAGCAGCGCGGCTGCGATCGAATCGACATCGGCGGGGTTGGCCCAATAGCACGTGCTGTCGTCGAGATACTCGGTGAACGGCGCAATCGCCGACGCCACCACCGGCGTGCCGCTCGCCAGCGCTTCGAGCACGACGAGGCCGAAGCCTTCGCGCAACGACACCATCGCCAGCACGTCGGCGCTGCGAAATAGCGCGGGCATCGCGGCATCGTCGAGCGGCCCTGTCACGACCACGCTTTCCTGTGGGCCGATCGATAGGCGTAACTCGGCCGCCCGTTGCAACAGACGGCGGGTGTAAGCGTCATGGTCGAGCAGGCTCGCGCCGCCGGCGATCACGAGTTGCGCGCGCGGCAGAACGCGCAGCACGGCGGCGAACGCTTCTAAAAGAGTCAGTGTGTTTTTCCGTGCTTCGATGCCGCCGACGGCTAGCACGATGGGACCGCCATCGCGGTTTATGCCGAGGCGCTGTCGCAGCGTGGCGTCGTCGTGCGCTTGCTCATGCTTAAAACGCTCGACATCGACGCCATTCGGTACGGTGATCGCATCGATACCATAGGCCGATCGCATTTCCGTAGCCCACGTCTCGCTCACGCACAACACCTGATCGGCGTCCTCATACGCGCGACGCTGCCAAGCCGCCAGCCGCGAATCGTCGAACGGGTCGAGGTGATGCACCGTGCGGATAAAACCATGAATGCACTCTTTCGCTTTCAACTCGGCGAGCGCATTGCCGCTGATACTGTCCTGCGCATGCAGCAGATCGAACGACAACGCTTCGTGTTCGATCAAAGCGCGTTTGAACGCATCGATACGCGCTTCGACCATCGCGACCGTGCTGGACTGAGGCAACACGATAGGCGCATACACCACGCGACACGGCGGCAAGCGGAAGAGTTTTTCGCCCTGCACGGCTGGCACGAAGACAGTGACGTCGTGGCCTAACGCCGTAAGCGCCGTCGCCAGTTCAAGCGTATGCACGACACCGCCGCGCGGATTGACCGAATGCGTGAACAACGCAATACGCAGCGGACTCATCGCGCACCGCCTTTACCGGCCATGATGAACGGCTCGCGGTCGAAGTCCCACAGCATCGCCGCATCATCCTGCTGATGCAGCACCACCTGACGCGTCGAATCAACCGACCCAATCACCGCGCAAGCCAGCGATCGCTCGTCGAAATGCGCCTGCACCGCTTCCACCTGGTGCGCCCGCACCGACAGCAAATAGCCGAAACTCGGAAACGCCGTGACCCAGCGCGATAGCGCCACACCCTCAGGTTTCGGAATCTGCTCAAGGTCGATCCGTGCGCCTACCTGCGAGCATTCGAGCAACATCAGCGCGGTGCCGAGCGTGCCGGCCATGCTGATGTCCTTCGCGGCATCGCAAAGCCCGCTTTCCGCGAGACGCGGCAACAGGTCGAGATCCGCACGCAGCCGCTCCGACGGCGCATCCACCGAAGCATTCCAGAACGGATAGGGTTCTTCGAAGCGGCCGCGCAGATCGACCGCCATCATCAGGCTGTCGCCGGGCTTCGCATTGAAACTCGACAGCAACGCGTTAGCTCGGCCAACAATCGACACCGCCAACTGCGCGGCGTCACTGCGCGTATTCGTATGGCCGCCGACAATCGGCACGCCGTAGGCCACGGATGCCGCCGCCATGCCCGCCAGGACCTGTTCCGCCGCGTCGCTGCCTTGACTCCACAACGCGTCCACCACCGCCAGCGGCCGGCCGCCCATCGCGTAGATATCGCTGACGTTGACCATCACGCTGCTATAGCCGGCGAACCATGGCATCGCGCTGACGAAATCGCTGACCATGCCTTCGATCGCAAACAGCAGATAGCCACCGCCATCGGCAATCGCGGCGCAATCGTCGCCGAGCGCGACCGCCTGATCGAGGTCGCGCGTACCGCGAGGCAAGTGCCGCGCCAACGTGCCGACCACATCGACGATATCGGTCTTATGGCGAAAGCCACGGCTCTCGCGCAAGGCGGCGACCAGATCAGCGACGCTCATGCCGCGCTCCGGGCAGAAGCGGCAGCGGCTTCTAAGCCAGCTTCGGAACCGGCTTCACGCTTCGGCGACGCAGCCGGCGTACGCGTCACAAAGCCGCCATAAGGCGTCACACACGGCGCGTACCAATCCAGTTGCGCCTGCATCAAATGATGCGGACGGCCGAGCAAGGTTTCTTCGGCCAGCACATCCCAATGCATCGCTCGAAACAGCGGCACATTCTGACTCTGCACATGCGCGAGAAACGTTTCGCAACCGAGCGCATGCGCGCTGCTAACCGCAAGCCGAATCAGCGTCGCGCCAATCTTGCCGTGCCGGCGGAACGCCGCATGCACCGCGAGCCGCGATCCGAACCACACGTTGTCGTGGTCGCGATGAATCCGCACCGTGCCAACCACGTGCTCCGGCATACCGGCCACGCAACTCACCGCCACCAGTTGTTGCGCGTGCAGATCGATTTCATCGCGATCGTCGCCGACAAAAATGCCCTGCTCGATGCAGAACACCGCGCGCCGCAACTTGAACGCTTCATCGGCTTCCCAATCCAGCGTAGTCCACTTGATACGAAATTCGCTCGGCGTATAAGGCGTTAACTCAATGTCGGAATCCAGCGCCTCGCCTGCAATCGCTTCACCAAACATGATCACGCCTCGTACGATGAAAGCGACGAACACGCGCCGCATTTGCCGCAACCCGCCTTGATATCGCTGGAGCGCATCGCAGCGGCGTTGAGCATGCCGCCGAGCGGCTGCAACACCGACTTCATGAACTCAGGCGTGGGCGCCGGATGATCCTCCAGCGGCGTACCGCTGATCGGCACGAACGGCACCACGAACGGATACACCCCCAACTCGATCAACTCGCGCGAGATCGTCAGAATCGCTTCCGCGCTATCGCCGAGTCCCGCGAGTAGGTACGTGCTGACCTGTCCACGTCCGAACACCGCGACCGCCGCCTTGAAGGCCTCCATATATCGCGACATCGGCACGCTCGCCTTGCCCGGCATGATGCGTTCGCGCAGCGCGGGCGTCACCACTTCCAGATGCATCCCGAGCGTATCGATGCCGCTCGCCTTCATGCGCGCGAACCAGCTGTCGTCGTCGGGCGGTTCGCATTGCGCCTGGATCGGCAGATCGACCGCGGCCTTGATCGCGAACGCGCTCTCGCACAGAATCTGCGCGCCGCGATCCGGCGTGGGCGGTGTGCCAGTAGTCAGCACCATATGCTTTACGCCGTCGAGCAACACCGCCGCGCGCGCCACTTCCGCCAACTGCTCCGGCGTCTTGCGCGCGATCGTGCGCCCCGCCGCGAGCGACTGACCGATCGCGCAGAACTTGCAACTCTTGCGGCGGCTCTCGTAGCGAATGCAGGTCTGCAACACCGTGGTCGCGAGCACGTCCGCACTATGCAGCGCGGCGATCTTCGAATACGGCACGCCGTCGAGCGTCTGCATGCCGTAAAAGCGCGGCGCCTTCGGAAAGCTGATGTTCGCAATCGGAATCGTGCCGCGCAGCAACGCGCTCGATCCCGACGCATCCGGTGTCTGCGCAACGAACGGCGAGTGCCACGCGGTGCTGGTATGGACCGGCACCATGATCGTCACGCCATCCACCGTCACCGCCTTGTGGTCCGACGGTCCCGCGCCGCCGCGCCGGCTCGCCGCGCCCGCATCCGGCGAGACGAGCCGCAAGCCGGCCGACTGCAATTCAGTCATCAATTGCCGGCTCTCGGCCGACAGCGTCTCGCTGGCGTTCATCGCACTCTCCTGCGGTTGAAATGAAATCGGCCTGCGCCGTACTGGACCATCCCGGCATCGGCGCGACGGTTTCCGCCGGACGCCGGTTGATCGCGAGACTCAGCAACTCGGGCCGCGCGTAATGGCCGACCGAATCCATCATGCGTTTGCGCTTGGTGATCAACGCCATGTCGAGATCGGCGATCACCATGCCTTCGCCTTCCCGCAACGGAGGCGCGAGATGTTGCCCTTCCGGCGACACGATCGCGGTATTGCAACCGCCACGCAGCGCCTTCTGCAGAGTCGTATCCGGCGTCACCGATGCAATCTGTTCATCGGTAAGCCAACCCGTTGCGTTGACCACGAAACACCCGGACTCCAACGCGTGATGGCGAATCGTCACCTCGATCTGCTCGGCGAAAATCGGCCCCACCAGCGAGCCGGGAAACTGGCTGCAATGAATCTCTTCGTGCTGCGTCATCAACGCATAGCGTGCGAGCGGGTTGTAGTGCTCCCAGCAGGCAAGCGCACCGACGCGCGCCACCGCCGTGTGCGCCACCTTGAGGCCCGCCGCGTCGCCTTGCCCCCAGATCATCCGTTCGTGAAACGTCGGCGTGATCTTGCGGCGCTTGAGCACCAGTTGACCGTCCACGTCGAAGATCAACTGCGTGTTGTAGAGGCTGCCGTGATCGCGCTCGTTGACGCCGAGCACCACCACCATCCGGTGCAAACGCGCCTGCTCGGCCACCGCCTGCGTCACGGGTCCGGGCACGAGCACGGCTTCCTCGTACAGCTTCATATGCTCGGCACCCGAGGCAACCGGCGGCTTCACGAAAGAAAAGTACGGGTAATACGGCACGAAGGTTTCAGGAAAGACGATCAGTTGCACGCCTTCGCGCGCCGCCTTGCCGATCGCCTCGCACACTTTCTCGAGGGTGCCGCCGCTGCGTTCGAAGTCGGGTGCGATCTGGACCGCGGCGGCACGCACGATGCGTTTGTCGGACATAGTGGTCACCCGTGTTCCGTCAAACCGTCCACGTGTGGATGACGAGCGCATTGTCCTTGCGATGTAGCAGCTGGATATCGAGCACGTCGAGCGGACTGATCGGCCGGATGCCTTCGATCAGCGAAGCCTCTCCGTGGCCATACAGCGCCTGCAGCGCGAAACGGCACGCGTAGACCTTGCCGCCCTCTTCCATGAACTTCATCAACTGTTTGTTGAAGTTCAGGTGGCCAGGGAACGCTTCGTCGCCGAGGGTCGGAAAGCCGCGTTGCAGACCGAGCGTGACGCCGGGTCCATACAGCAGCACCGAAGTTTCGAAGCCCTTGCGTTGCAAACGCGTGGCCTGCAGCAGATTGACGAAACCGATCGAGCCTTCGAACGCGACCGTATGGAACGTGACGAGCGCCTTCTCTCCCGGCTCGGCTTTCACGTCCTCAAAGACTTTCTCCTCGTAGTCGACAAGGTAATCGCCCTTCTGATGCAGCGGTTTATTGACGGCTGGCATGACACTCTCCGATCAGGTTTGCTAAGTAAAAGAAGGCGCGCGTTCAGGTTGTGCGCGCTTCTCTCAATGCAACGGCCGTGCCATTGATCGGCTGCGTGAATGCGATCAATCAGCAATCAATTCCACCTCGATTCGAAGTCCGACACAAAAATTTTTCGGGTGTGAAGTTTGCATACCGCCGGGACAGGCTGCGCAAGCGCGATCCGCGCCGCGTCACCGCACCAGCCGGGTGCGATTCGCGGGCGCGAACGTGTCGGCATGGTGCAGTCATTCACCACGGGCGATCAATCCGATCATTGATCGCATTGAAATCCGATCAATTTTTATCGGCCCTGCCACCCCAATCGAAGCGCGAACAATGAACAGCCCAACCCATCACTGGATCAAACGTCTCGCCGACCTCCGCAAGCCGGCCTACCTCGCGATTCCCGATCTGATCGAAGAAGACATCGCCACCGGGCGGTTGCGGCCACGCGACCGCTTGCCTGGCCTGCGCGATCTGGCCGAGGAACTCGCGTTGAATTACACGACGGTGGCGCGCGCTTACGCGGAGGCGCGCAAACGCGGCCTGCTCGATTCGCGCGCCGGCAGCGGCACGTTCGTGCGCGGCCGCACCGCCACGTTGCCGCTCACCGGCGGCAGCAGCATTGAAATGTCGATGAACACGCCGCCCGAGCCGCCCGATTACGCGAACCGTCTGCGCGATTCCGCCGCACGCCGGATGGCCGACAGCGATCCGTACCAGTTGCTGCGCTATCAGGACTTCGGCGGCTCGGCCGCCGACAAGGACGCGGGCGCCGACTGGCTCCGACGCCGCGTGCCGCACGCGGATGCGCAGAACGTGCTGGTTTGCCCCGGCATTCACAGCGCGCTGGTGGCGCTGGTGTCGCAACTCGCGCGGCCCGGCGGCACGATCTGCCTCGACACGCTCGCCTATCCCGGCATCAAGGCGATCGCCGCGCAACTCGGCGTGCGTCTGCAAGCTTTGCCGCGCGACGACGATGGCCCGCTCGCACATGCCTTCGAAGCACTCTGCAAAACCGACAAGCCGAGCGCGTTCTATTGCAATCCGACCCTGCAGAATCCGAGCACGCTGACGCTCACGCACAAACGACGCGAGGCGCTGGCCGACGTCGCGTTGCGCTACAGCGTACCGATCATCGAAGACGACGCCTACGCGATGCTGCCGCAAAGCGCACCGGATGCGCTCGCCACCTTCGCGCCCGAGTTGACCTACTACGTGACCGGTTTATCGAAGAGCCTCGGCGCGGGCCTGCGCGTCGCGCATCTGCATGCGCCGACGCCGCGTCAAACGCAGCGTCTCGCCGGTGCGTTGCGTGCGACCACGGTGATGGCGAGTCCGTTCACGGTCACGCTGGCCACGCAATGGATCGTCGACGGCACCGCGCTCGACATGCTCAACGCGATCCGCAACGAGTCGCGCGCGCGTCAGGCGATCGCGGCGCGGCAACTCGAAGCGTGGCCTTTCGACGCGCATCCTGATGGCTTTCACCTGTGGCTGCCGGTACCGGTGGCGAGCGGCTGGAGCGCGTCCGAACTCGCGCTGCAGTTGCGCAACCAGGGCATTGCGGCAGTGGCCGGCGCGGCGTTTTCCACCGACGGCAATCCCCCCAACGCGATGCGTGTGTGCCTGGGCGGCTCGAAGACACGCGACGAATGCGCCGAGGCGTTGCGCATCGTGGCGGAGACACTCGAGCATCCGCATCATCTGCATTCTCCGGTGATGTGAAGCGATCTCGCGGCAACGCGGCATAGCGTTATTGTCTGATGAATATAGCGCCCCGCAGAGCCCCTGTTCATGCGGGTTTCGGTGTTTATTGAAAAGCCCGCGCTGCGCGAAAAATTGTGTAGCATCGCGGCGACCCGCCACAAGCGGGTCTCACGGCCCCTGTCATAAACTGAAAGCATTACCCGCTCAAGTCCACACTGCCCACGCCGTATACCTCTGGTGAGGCCCCCGCCTCACCGACTACGGCTCACTGCTTACTCCGAAAGACTCCCGACATGTTCTCTTCCATTCGCGCGCGCATCGTCGCCCTGTGCGTCGCTATCGTTGTGGTTGCGCTCGCCGCCAACGCGGTCCTCAACTATGTCGTCGCCAATTCGTATAACGCCGACGCGATCGAAAACAGCCTGAACGCCGTCGAAAGCGGTCACGCCGACGGGATCGACGACTGGGTCGTCACGCACAAGCAGATGATCGATTCATTGCAGGACGCCGTGTTGCAACCGGACCCGAGCGCCGCGCTGAAGCTGATCGCCGCCGGGGGCAAGTTCACCAACGTCTATGTCGGCTACGCGGACAAGACCGCGAAGTTCTCCGACCCGACCGGCATTCCGCCCGACTACGATCCCACCGGACGTCCGTGGTACAAGCAGGCCGCCGCGGCCGGCAAGCCGGTCGTGACGCCGCCGTACGTGGACGTCGGCACGGGCAAGCTGGTGGTCGCGTTCGCTGCGCCGGTGGTGCGCGACGGCGTGGTGAAAGCGGTGGTCTCCGGCGATGTCGCGATGGACAGCGTGATCGCCAACGTCAAGGCAATTCATCCGACGCCCGCGAGCTTCGGCATGTTGATTGACGCGAGCGGCCATATCGTTGCGCATCCGGATTCGAAGCTGACGTTGAAGCCCGTGTCGGACCTCGTGCCCGCACTCACCAGCGACAAACTGGCCGCCCTCCTCAGCGCCGAGCATCCGCTCGAAGTCGACGTGAACGGCAGCGCCAAGCTGCTGCGCACCGAAGCGATTCCCGGCACCGACTGGTATGCGGTCGTCGCGCTGGATAAAGCGGAAGCCACCGCCGGCATGCGTTCGTTGCTGACGGCCTCGCTGATCGCGCTGGTCGTGATCGCCGGTATCGCAGCGGCGGTCGTGGCCGCCGTCACCGCCGTGTCGTTCAAGCGCCTCTCGAACGTGCGCGACGCGATGGACGCAATCGGTTCGGGCGAAGGCGATCTGACCCAACGTCTGCCCGCCGACGGCAACGACGAAGTCGCGCAGATCGCGCGTTCGTTCAACACCTTCATCGACAAACTCAGCCACGTGATGCGCCAGATTCGCGACGCCAGCGAATCGGTGCGCGTGGCCGCGAATGAAATCGCCGCGGGTAACGTCGATCTGTCGGGCCGCACCGAATCGGCGGCGGCGAGCTTGCAGCAAACCGCTGCGTCGATGGAAGAAATCACCTCGACGGTCACGCAATCGGCAAGCGCCGCGAAGCAGGCCGACGACACCGCCGTGTCCGCGTCGCAAGTCGCTTCGCGCGGCGGCGTGGTGATCGCGGAAGTGATTACGACGATGGCTGAAATCGAACACGCGTCGGTGAAGATCGCCGATATCATCGGCGTGATCGACGGCATCGCGTTCCAGACCAACATTCTTGCGTTGAACGCAGCAGTCGAAGCCGCGCGCGCCGGCGAACAGGGCCGCGGTTTCGCGGTGGTGGCCGGCGAGGTGCGCAGCCTCGCGCAACGCAGCGCGCAAGCCGCGAAGGAAATCAAGGCGCTGATCGAATCGACGGTATCGAGCGTCACGTCGGGCTCGGGCCAGGTGCGTCAGGCCGGCGAAACGATGACGGAGATCGTCAGCAATGTCGCCAACGTGACCACCATCATTTCCGAAATCACCCAGGCCGCGAACGAACAGACGCGCGGCATTCAGGAAGTGAATCGCGCCGTCAGCCAGCTCGACGAAATGGTGCAACAGAACGCCGCACTGGTCGAGCAATCGACCGCGGCCGCCGCCGCATTGCAGAGCCAGGCGGTGAGCCTCGCGGGTGCAGTAACGCAATTCAAGCTCGATTAATCGCACTACCGCTACGCCAGGGAAACACGCAGTGACGTTCTATCGCAATCTGAAAATCGCCATCAAGTTGGCGTTGCTTGGCGCGGTGCTGCTCGCCGCCACCATGGTGGTCGGACTGGAAGGCTGGCATGCGTTGTCCGATACGCATGCGCTGCAAATCCAGTCGGCTCAAACCTTGAGCCAGTACGCGCAAGCGGCCGACACGGCGCGCGTCGCGCAGGTCGAGTTCAAGAAGCAGGTGCAGGAATGGAAAGACCTGCTGCTGCGCGGCGCCGATCCGGCTGCGTTCGCCAAATACCGCGACGCGTTCAACAACGAAGGTGGCACGACCCACGCCGCGCTGACGCGCCTGAAGGATCAGTTGAGCGCGCTGGGCGCGAATGCGGATGGCGTCGACAAGGCGCTCGCCACGCACGCCTCGTTGCAGGACAGCTACCTCGACGCGCTCAAGCATTACGACGCTGCGGATCCGAATACCGCGCACGTGGTGGACGGCCTCGTCAAAGGTATCGATCGTGCGCCGACGGCCGCGATCGACGACATCGTCGCCTCCGTCATGCAGCAGGCGCAGGCGTCGAACGTGAAAACGGCGGAAGCGGCGCAAAGCGCTTACACGCTGGCTAGCGCACTGCTGCTGGGCGTGGTGATCGGCTCGCTCGGGCTCGGCGCGTTCGCGGTGTGGTTCCTGAGCCGCAGCATCACGCTACCGGTGAAGCAGGCGGTCGGCGTCGCGCAAGCGGTGGCGGCCGGCGATCTGCGTGCCGATGTGGCCGTGGTGAGCCGCGATGAAACCGGCCAGTTGCTGGTAGCGTTGAACGACATGAATCATCGTTTGCGCACGATCGTCCACGAGATTCGCGAAGGCGCGCATACCATTTCGTCGGCCACGCAGGAAATTGCGGCCGGTAATCTGGACCTCTCCGCACGCACCGAACAGCAGGCCGCGTCGCTCGAAGAAACCGCCGCGTCGATGCAGCATTTCACCGACTCGGTTCAACGCAACGCGGAAAATGCACGCGAGGCCACCTCGCTCGCGCAAACCGCCGCGCAAGCGGCACGCGAAGGCGGCGTCGTGATGACCGACGCGGTGCGCACGATGGATCAGATCAACGTAGCGTCCAAACGGATCGTCGACATCATCGCCGTGGTCGAGGCGATTTCCGCGCAGACCAATATTCTCGCGCTCAACGCGGCGGTCGAAGCCGCGCGCGCCGGTACGCAAGGTCGCGGTTTCGCGGTGGTGGCGAGCGAAGTGCGCAGCCTGGCGCAACGTTCCGCCGACGCCGCGCGCGAGATCAAGACGCTGATTCGCGAATCGGTCGCGACGATCGAAGCCGGCACGCAGTTGATCAATCACGCGAGCACAACGATGGAAGGCGTGGTGCAAAGCGCCGGCAGCGTGACGCGCATTGTCGAGGCGATCGCGACGGCCAGCGTCGATCAGGCAACAGGTATCGCCGAAGTCAATGACGCGGTGACGCAGATGGATCAGGTGACGCAGAGCAACGCGGCGCTGGTCGAGCAGGCGGCCGCCGCTGCCGACGCGGTGCAGAGCAAGGCGTCGGGGCTGGTGCAGAGTGTGAGTTTCTTCCGGCTGGGCGCAACGGCCTGATGGAGCGGCGCCGCGTTTGTTGGGCGGCGCCGGTTAAAGCGGCAGGTGTAGTTGCGGTTGTAGTTCTAGTGTTCGTAGGCCGGTTGTAAAGCGCCGCACCAGTTGCGGCGTTATCGCTTCTGGAACACGGCGCAGGTTACGTGCCGCTTACGATTCGAAGTCGAGGCCGCCGATCAAGGCCACCGGCTCAGCCTGCGTGTGCGACAGAAAGTCCAGTTCGCGCGCGTGGTTCCATGCGGCAAGCTTGCGCGGCAGCGCGGCCAGATAGCCCGCGAATCTCGCCTCCCCTTGCGCGCCCATCAGTCGTTCGATTTCGTCGCTGTCCCACGTCAGGTACAGATTCAGCGGATGCGGATAGTGCCCGAGATTATCGAGCGGCGCGGCATGGATACGCACGCGTGTAGGTTGCCCGTGACCGCCGTAAGGCAGCACTTCGGTATGCACGGTGGCGGCGAAACAGGCGGCGATCGCTTCGGCGATACGCGGCGCGAACTGTTCGTCGAAACGGGCGGCATTCTCCGGGCGCATCTGGGTCTCCGACTTTTATGCTCGATGAGCGAAGCATCGTAGCATGCGAGTGAGCTTCGATCTGTTGCGTATGTGCCGCGTTTTTGTGGGGTTTGGTGCGGATGCATGGCCGCTTGTGCGCTACTTGTTCGCACTTGTTCGTCGCGTGCTTGTTGCGCTTACGGGGGTTTTCTATAATCCGCGGCTAAGCCAGACCACTAGAGGCAGTACATGTTCCAAAAGCGGTTCCAAAAGCGCTTCACATTGCGGTTGCAAACCCGAATCGCTTTCCTTCTCGCTGCTGCCGGATGGTTCAGCACGCAGGCCATGGCGGCCGATCTGATCGCGACGAAACCCGGGGTGATGTGTGTATCGGCGCAAGCGCTCGCGCAACTCACGCTGCCCAACGGCGAGAGCCGCAGCCATGGCGCGACGGCCACGCCCGAGCAACTCGCGCAAGCCCAGGCAGGCGGCTGCATCGATATTCAACCGGGCATTACTGTCAACGTGCTGACGGCGCGTAAGAATACGTCGGTGGTGAGCTACCAGCGGCCAGGTTCGACGACGGTCGAGACATTCGTCGTGCCGAACATCGATTTCTCGCCGGTATTTACCGACGACGCAGCGGCATCGCAACCGGCCGCACAAACGCAAGCGCCAGCGTCAGCGCCGACGCCGACGCCGATTCAAGCTCCTGCGGTAACACCGGCAACGCCAGCAGCGCCCGCTAAAACCGCAACGCCCGCGCCAACCGTCGCGGCCCCCGACGGTTACCACGTCACGCAGCGCGCACCCGGCCTGGATGGCGATTCGATCGAACTGCTCGAAGACGAACGCATCACCCCCGCGCTGCAAAAGCAGCTATGGGGCACGGGTGCGTCGGAAGAAGGTCTGCCCGGCAACGATCCGAAGCCGCTCGTGAAAGCGCAGTTGCGCCTCGTGTCGGCGTCGGGTGCGATTGCGGCCACGCGACAACTGGACTATCCGCTGGCCCGTGTCGAGCCCGCGCCGCTGCACGGTCTGCCCGGCCCGGTGTTGTTTCTGACAGTCGACGCCACCGCGCCGATGGGTTCCTACAGCGGCCCCGCCACGCAAATCCTGATGCCGGCCAGGCAGTCGCTGGACCCCGTGCAGTACACCACGGACGACGGCAAAACCAGCGCGCTGGTGCTCGCCGCGACCGGCAAGGCCGCCTGGAAGATTTCGCCGTCGCGCAAAGGCGGCGCCGATGAGATTCAACAGGTCAGGTGCAGCCCGGACTTCGACAAAAAAGACAGCACCGGCGACGACGACGATTTCGTGACCCGCTACGAAACCTACCGCTTTTTCGACGGCAAATGGCGACTCGCGCAGCGTCAACACTCGGGCATCTGGGAAAGCGATCAGGAATTTCCGAAGCGCAATATGTTTCCGTAACCGCCTGACGCTCACCTCGTCGCGCGCTACACGTCAAACCGTCTTCAGAATTCGCGGCCGTGCTTCGCTCACGGCCGCCGTCATTTCAGGCGCCGTCTCGGACACGGTGGCGCCCTTCTCCGTACGCATCGACAGATAACGCAGGCAGCACACCCGCAAAAACGATGCGAAGTTGGTCGGCATTTCGCCGCGCAACGCGATCAGTTCGTCGTAGAGTTTGACCGCGAACTGACTGGTCGTCATGCTCTCGCGCGCGGCGATTTCGTGCAGCACGTCCCAGAACAGGTTTTCCAGCCGGACTGTCGTGATCACTCCGTGAATCCGCAACGAACGGGTGCGCGATTCATAGAGGATCGGATCGGCGTTGATGTAGATCCCACACATGACGTTTGCTCCGTGTTTCGCAGCGCATGCGGCGGCGTCTTCATGACGCCGCCGCACTCCGCCGCTTCTGGTCAACATACGCCGGCGTTCGCGGCCCGACAATTGCGTCGAACCCGAACGCCGCGCTGGCCCCGACAAACTAACAAACCAGCCAACGAACCAACCAACACACCCCGCTACACCGTGCGTTTGCCCATCTGCGCCGCAATGTGATCGGCCTGGCGGATCGCCAGCGTCACGATCGTCATGGTCGGATTTTCCGCCGCGCCGGTGGTGAACTGGCTGCCGTCCGAGATAAACAGGTTCGACACTTCGTGCGTCTGGCCGAAGCTGTTGCATACGCCGTCTTCGGCGCGCGCGCTCATGCGCGCGGTGCCGAGGTTGTGCGTGGACGGATACGGCGGCACGCGATACACCGTCTTCGCGCCGGCCGCTTCATACACCGCGGTGCCCTGCTTGAACGCGTGCTCGCGCATGGCTTCGTCGTTCGGATGATCGTCGAAATGCACGTTCGCGACCGGCTGGCCGTACTGATCTTTCACGTCGGTATTCAAGGTCACGCGATTGCTGTCGCGCGGCATGTCCTCGCCGACAATCCACATGCCCGCCGTGTACGCGTACTGATCCATCGCCTGCGCGAAGGTCGGGCCCCACGCACCGGGGTTCAGAAACGCCGCGTAAAACGGCAGCCCGAGCGACACGGTCTCCAGGTGATAGCCGCCCGCGAAACCGCGCTGCGGATTGAACACCGCCTCGTCTTCGATGATGCCGGCCATCGTGGTGCCCTTGAACATGTCCACCTTGTCGTTGAACACCGCGTACACCGAGCCCGTGGTGTGGCGCATGTAATTGCGGCCCACCTGCCCCGAGCCGTTCGCGAGCCCTTGCGGGAATTTGCTCGAATGCGAGTTCAACAGCAGGCGCGGCGTTTCGATCGAATTGCCGGCCACGGCGATGATGCGTGCTTTCTGCCGCTGCAATTTACCGTTGCCGTCGTAGTACAGCACCTCTTTCGCTTTGCCGCGCGCGTCGGTCTCGATTCGCACCACGTGCGCCTGAGTGCGCAATTCCATATGCCCGGTGGCCTGCGCGCGCGGCAACTCGGTGTACAGCGTCGACCATTTCGCGCCGGTACGGCAGCCCTGAAAACAGAAGCCGCGCTGGAAGCAATGCGCGCGATCGTCACGCACCACGCTATTGATCGCCATATGGCCCGTGTTGCATTCCTTGTAGCCGACCTTCATCGCGCCGGCCGACATCACCTTGAAGTTGTTGTTGCCCGGCAAACCCGGCAGACCGTTGGTGCGCGTCACGCCCATCTTTTGCTGCGCGCGGTCGTAGTAGGGATCGAGTTCCGCGCGGGTGAGCGGCCAGTCGAGCAGATTGGCGTCCTTGATATCGCCGTAGGTGGTCTTGGCCTTGAACTCGTGCGGCTGGATGCGCAGGCTCGCGCCTGCCCAGTGCGTGGTGGTGCCGCCTACTGTTTTGCAGATCCAGGCGGGCAGATTCGGGAAGTCTTTGGCGACGCGCCAGGTGCCTGACGTGGTGCGTTTGTCGAGCCATGACAGCATCTGGAACGCGCCCCATTCGTCGGTGGTGAAATCGGCTTGCGTGTGCAGTTTGCCCGCTTCCAGCACGACGACGTCGATACCCTTCTGCGCCAGTTCGTTAGCGAGCGTACCGCCGCCCGCACCTGAGCCGATGATCACGACGACCTTGTCGTCGTTGTGCGAAAACCGCACCTTGTTGTTGTCCTGATTCATATCGTGTCTCCAATGGCGTTTAACTATCCGACGGGATCGGACCACTAGCCCCGGCCGGTGGGTTCGGCAGCCACGACAGACTGTTGAACCCCTTGGTCAGATAACCGCCGTCGCCCTCCGACGCGCCGTAACCGAAATGCGCATACGCCATCGTGTTGGCGTACAGCGACACCACCGCCGTGCTGCGGATCGTGTTGAAGAACGGCGTACCGGCGAGCGCCGCGACGTCCTGCGCCTGATCGGCGGGCGGCCGCTTGAGCCAGTCCGAACCGGCTTGCGCGTCGAGTTGTTTGACGCCGTCCGCGAGTTGCTGACGCACCGCCGGATCGGCTTTCGCCTTCGTGTCGAGATCCTTGACCACCAGCGCATACACCGCGTTGTCGAGCGTGGCGTGCGGATAGAGTTGTCGCGTGAAGGCGAGAATCACCTCGCCCTGATGCGTGTCGAGCCCTTGCAGTTCGAGCGCCCATACGCGGCTCGGCGCGAGCGTCGACAGCACCGACGACAACGCCAGCGTGCCCATCAGCACACCGGTGCCTCGTAATAGCGCGCGTCGCGTTAGCGGAATGCGCATGGCCACGGCCGCCGCCTGCCCCGCGCGATGCTCGTGGTCGTGATGAGGCTCATGGTCGTGCCCGGGCTCATGATGATGATGCGTGGCGTGTGCGTGATCGGACGCGACGATCGGGATGACCGTTGTCTTCATGTCTGTCTCCTTGTTGACCGAAGCCGGCGCGTTAGCGCTTACCCAGGTCCCATGCAAGATAATTTCTGTGGGGTATTGCTCAACACGCGGCGGCCGCCGGATTGCCTGTTCTATTGATAGTGGCCGTAGCGTTCCAACACTTCGACCTTGTAGCCGTCAGGGTCCTGAATGAAAAAGTAGCGCGCCAGCAATTCACCGCCGTCGTTGTGAAATTCCCGTAGATCGTTGGGCGTCATGCCGAGCTCGATCAGCCGCTGCCGCTCGCTTTTCGCGTCGTCCACGCAGAAGGCGACGTGACCGTAACCGTCGCCGTGCGAATACGGTTCCGCGCGGCCTTTATTCCAGGTCAGTTCTATTTCCGCGTCGGCTTCGTGGTTGCGCAAATAGACCAGCGCGAACTCCGGAAAGTCGAGCCGGTGCGAGACGTCGAAATTGAAAGCCTTCTGATAGAACTGCAGAGAACGCGGCAGATCCTGCACGCGAATCATCGTGTGGATGAGTTTGGCCATCGGTGTCCCCTCCTGTTTGATTCAAGTTTAGGAGGCCGCTCGCGTGAGTGGTAATGCACGGCTAAATCGCGCCAGGGACTTGCCCTATGTTGCGTGCACGTCGATTGCGTGGTTTTTTACGCGCGCGTGCCGGGGGCGCGTGTCGCACCGTGTCAGGTTGCATCGCAGCATGCTTACGCCGAATGGCATTCGGCAAAACCCGCTTGCGACGCGACGCCAAAGCACGTTGGGCGAAGCGCATTCGTTTTTACCGCGAGGTCGTGCACAAGCGCCGTGCTTTCCCTAACATTCGGCAGTAGATCAGTTTTTTATCTGTGCGCTGACGCGCTGTGGAGCGATGTAGAAGATGGAATTCGATACGAAGGTCGCAATCATCGTGCTGGACGATCTGGCTGTATGGCAAAAACTCAATGTCACCGCGTTTCTCGCGACGGGTATCGCGGGCGCCGCGCCTGAGGCACTAGGCGAACCGTATGAAGACGCCGCCGGTCGCCAGCACGCGCGGCTGCTCGGCCAACCGATGATGGTGTATCAGGCGGACAGCGCCGGCTTGCTGCGCGCGTTCCGTCAGGGCATAGAGCGGGAGTTGACGCGCGCCGTTTATGTGCGCGCGATGTTCTCCACCGGCCACGATCAGGCGAATCGCGATGTATTCCGCGCGGAACCCGCGGACGCGCCCGATCTCGTCGGGCTCGCGGTGCGCGGGTTGAAGAAGGCGGTCGACAAGGCAGTTAAGGGCTTGTCGCTGCATGCGTGAGCGGCAACGTGGGACGTGGTGACGCGATATCGTGGCGACACGCGCCACCCACGTCACAACTCCGGACTCGGCCCACGCTCCAGATACGTGGTCAGCGCGATATAACTACGCGTGCCAGTGAACCCTTCAATCGCATGAATCCGCGCCAGCAGTTGCTCGAGCGTCTGCGTATCGCGTGTGCGGACTTTGAGCAGCATCGCGCTCTCGCCCGTTACCGTGTGAATCTCCTCGACGTCCGAGAGCTCCTTGAGCGCCAGCAGTTGCCGCGTGACCGCCCAGCTCGTCGTATCGACGTGCACGAACGCGAGCAACGGACGGTTCAGACGCGCGGCGTCGAGCGTGGCGACGGTGGCCTTGATCACGCCTTCTTTCTTCAAACGCCGCGCGCGCTCGTGAACCGCGGGCGCCGACAGGAACAGCAGCTTGCCGAGTTCCGCGTAAGTGCGCGTGGCGTCTTCCGCGAGCAAGGCCAGCAGTTTGCGGTCCGTGTCGTCGAGCACGGCCGCAACGACCGGTTGCGCGCCGGGCGTCTTCAGCGCCTTGCTGGTTCGGCTCGAAGGTGGACGGGCGTTATCGGTCATCGGGATTCAGGTTTCGCGGCGGGATGCTCGCCATCTTGCCCGAGTCCGTCGCGCAGCGCCCGGCGAATCACCTTGCCGGTCGCCGTCAACGGCAGGCTGTCGACAAAGCGGATCTCGCGCGGATACTCGTGCGCGGCGAGACGCGTTTTGACATGCTGCTGGATCTCGCGCACCAATGCGTCATCGCCGATAAAGCCGGGTTTCAGCACCACGAACGCCATGACGATTTCGGTGCGTTCGCGATCCGGCGCGCCGATCACGGCCGCCATCGACACCGCAGGATGACGCAGCAGCGAATCTTCGATCGAAGCCGGGCCGATCCGGTAGCCGGCGCTGGTGATCACGTCGTCGCCGCGACCGACGAAGCGGATGAAGCCGTCCGCGTCGCGCGTGCCGAGGTCGCCGGTCACCAGAAACTTGCCGCGGTATTTCTCGCGCGTGGCCGCTTCGTTGCCCCAGTAGCCGAGGAACATCACCGGATCGGGCGCGGCCACCGCGATATCGCCGATCGCGCCTTGCGGCAGTTCGTTGCCGTCGGCGTCGACAATCGCAACATGATGCCCCGGCACCGCGCGGCCGATCGCGCCGAAGCACGGTTCAAACAGCGCCGCGCACGACGACACCACCACGTTGCACTCCGTTTGCCCATAGAACTCGTTGATCGTGACGCCGAGCGCCTTGCGGCCCCAGTCGATCAGCTCCTCGCCGAGCGATTCGCCGCCGCTCGCCACCGAGCGCAGCGCGAGCGGCCAGCGCTCGGGATGCTCGACGCCGCGCATCATCTTCAATGCGGTGGGTGGCAAAAACGTATGGGACACCGCGTGACGCGCCATCAGATCGAACGCAGCCTGGCCGTCGAATTTCGCAAAACGGCGCGCCAAGACGGCCACGCCGTGATGCCACGACGGCAGCAGCACGTCGAACAGCCCGCCAATCCACGCCCAGTCGGCGGGCGTCCACATGAGCGTGGCGTGCGCGGGGAAACCTTGTTGCGACAGCTCGACGCCCGGCAGATGCCCGAGCAGAACGCGATGGCCGTGCAACGCGCCCTTCGGTTTGCCGGTCGTGCCGGATGTGTAGATGATGACGGCGGGATCGTCGGCGCCGGTATCGGCCGGTGCGAAAACGGCAGGCGCATGGTTCAGCGCGTGCCAGAACGAACGCACGGGGTTGGCTTGCGCGGCGTCGTAGGCGCTTTCATCGGCGATATCCACGCTGAACACATTGCGTAGCGCCGGCAAGGCCGCGCGAATTTCGGCGATCTTTTGCACGCCCGCGTTGTCGGTGATCAATGCGACTGCGCCGCTATCGCCCAGGCGATGTTCGATCGCGTCGATGCCGAACAGCGCGAACAGCGGCACGGCCACCATGCCCGCCTTGTACGCGGCGAGATGCGCGACGGCCGTCTCGATGGACTGCGACAGAAAGATGCCGATGCGGTCGCCGCGTTGCGCGCCCGCTGCGAGCAGCGCGTTGGCGAAACGATCCGACAGCGCCTTCAATTCGTCGAACGTATAGTGCGTGGCCCGGCCTTCGGGATCTTCATAGATCAGCGCGAGACGTCCGGAACCGTCGGCCCATTTGTCGCAGACATCGACGCCAATGTTGTAGCGCGGCGGAATACGCCACGCGAAGCTGGCCGTCAGCGATTCGTAGGTCTGGCCGTCGAGATTCATGGTGTCTGCTCCTGCAAGCCGGTCGGCGGTTGATAGCGTGGGAAACCGTTGTATTCGATCGTACGCTCGGCAGCGGGCAGCGGCCATGAATGGCGCGCGTTCGGCACGCCGCCGTCCACGCGAATCACCGTGCCGTTGATAAACGTCGACGCCTCCGACAGCAGAAACACGGCCGCGCTAGCCAGTTCGGACTCGGTGCCGAAGCGTTGCAGCGGCACTTTGTGTTTCAGCGAGCGCAGCAGCGCCTGGTAGGATTCGTCATAGCTGTCCATACCGGCGGAAGCAATCCAGCCCGGCGCAACCGCGTTGACCCTGACACCGGAGTGACCCCATTCGCACGCGGCCGTTTCCGTGAAGTTCCACACGCCCGCGCGCGCCGCGCCCGAGTGGCCCATGCCGGGCATGCCGCCCCAGATGTCGGCCAGCATGTTGACGATTGCGCCGCCGTGGTGCTGCATCCATTGCGTGTAGCACTCGCGGGACATCAGGAACGTGCCGTGCAGGTTGTTGCGCACCACGGCGTCCCAGCCGTTCAGCGAGATCGCCTCCAGCTTCGCGGGGAATTGGCCGCCGGCGCAATTGAAGAGGCCGTCGATCTGACCGAGGTCCTGAACGACCGCGGCGACCGTGTCGCGCACCTGTTGTTCGTTGCGGATATCGCAGGAGTAGATACGGTGGCCGCTTACGTTTTGATGGTCGGCGACAAGTTCGGCTTGCACGGTTTCGAGTTTGTCCGCGCTACGGCCAATCAATGCGATCGTTGCGCCCAACGACGCGAGTTCATGCGCCGTACACCGGCCCAGTCCGCTGCCCGCCCCTGTGACGACGACGACCTTGCCCGCGAACAGACCCTCGCGGAAGACGGAACGGTAGCCGCTCAACGGCGGCGAAGTACTCGGCGAAGCAGTGGGCATTCGGGTGTCTCCTTCACAAGCTGCTCGACATTATTTTTTGAGTTTAGCTCAAGTTATATGAACGCACAGTGTCGAATTAGATTTCCATCGCGGCATTAGCTCAAACTATCACTTCAAATTTATTTGAGCTAGACTCAACTCAACTCAACCACCCCTACACGCTGACTCCCGACAATGAACGTCTCCGCCGCATCCCGCCGCGTGCCTGTGCAGGCGCGTTCCGAGCAACGTCTCAAGGCTATTCTCGAGGCAGCCAGGCTCGTGTTCTCCGAGGTCGGCTATGCGTCTGCCACGATGACGGAGATTGCCCGCCGAGTGGGCGTATCGGAGGCGACGATCTTCACGTACTTCGCCAGCAAGCGGGATTTATGCGTGCGAGTGCTGGGCAATTGGTACGATGAAATCATCGCGCAGGTGGAAGGTGAATTACCGCTGATCGACGGCACGCGCAGCAAGTTTGCGTACCTGGTGCGTACGCATCTTTACCGGCTAACGGTGGACGGAACCGGCTTGTGCGCGCTGATTCTTTCCGAGGGGCGCGAGAAGGACGACAAGTTTGGCGACGTCATCGTCGAACTGCAGCGACGTTACACGGCGCCGATGATGCAGGTACTCGCCGAGGGTGTTGCCAGTGGCGACGTGCGGGACGATATGCCGCTCGGCCTGCTGCGTTCGGCCGTTTATGGTCCGATGGAGCATGTGTTGTGGGACGCGGTGCGCAAACAGAAGGCTGTCGACATTGAAGCGACGGCTGCGTCGTTAAGCGATCTGTTGTGGCAAGGACTTGTGCCCCCCGATACGCGGCAGGCGGCGTTAAAGCAGTTGCGCAACGATATCGTCGGCGCGGTAAAGCGATTCGAGGCTGCGGAATCGAAGTGACGAGCGCGCGTCTCACTGCGCGCGTTATTCCAAGCTACTCCAAGCTACTCCAAGGTACTCCACGCCGTTCCACGCCACGCTCAACGCTAACCCCAAGCGTGAACGCGGCGTGCTCGCAGCCACACGCGTAAATCACGCGGAACGTTGCACCTCTTCACGCTCCGGCATGCTATTCACCGTGGCCGCCACTTCCACCTGCGCCGCCAACACCCCACGCCCCGGCCTCGCCAGCGCCGCCTTCAGCCTGTCGCGATCCAGTTCCTTCTCCCACGCCGCAATCACGATCGACGCCACGCCGTTGCCCATCGTATTGGTCAACGCGCGGCACTCGGACATGAAACGGTCGATGCCGAGTATCAGCACCATCGCCGTCACCGGCACGGTCGGCACCACGGCAAGACTCGCGGCCAGCGTGATAAAACCCGCGCCCGTCACCCCCGTCGATCCCTTCGACGTCAGCATCGTCACCGCCAGCAACGTGATTTCCTGCGTGAGCGTCAAATGCGTATTGGTGGCCTGAGCGAGAAACAGCACCGCCAGCGTCATGTAGATATTGGTGCCGTCCAGATTGAACGAATAGCCGGTCGGCACCACGAGCCCGACGATCCCGCGCGAGCAGCCGAGCCGTTCGAGCTTCTCCATTAATTGCGGCAGCGCGGCTTCGGAGGTCGACGTGCCGAGTACGATCAGCAGTTCGTCCTTGATGTAGACCACGAAACGCCACAGACTGAATCCACACGCTCGCGCAATCAGGCCGAGGCCGCACGAGACGAACAGGAACGCGGTCAGATAGAACGTGCCGATCAGTTTCATCATCGGCAGCAGCGAGACGATGCCGTATTTGCCGATCGTGAAGGCTATCGCACCGAATGCGCCAAGCGGCGCGAGGCTGGTGATCATCCGCACGATTCTGAAGAAGGTTTTCGACAGCAGTTCGATCAGGCCGATCAGCGGTTTCGCGGGCTCGCCCATCACAGCGAGCGCGGTGCCGAACAGCATGGCGATCAGCAGCACCGGCAGAATGTCGCCCTGCGTGAACGCGCCGGCAAACGTCTCGGGAATGATGTGCATGAAGAAGCCCGCGAGCCCTTCGCCATGGGCGGCTTGCGCCGTATAGGACGACACCGCGCCCGCGTCGAGCGAGGCGGGGTCGACGTTGAAGCCCGCGCCGGGTTGCAGCACATGCGCGGCCAGCAAACCGATCGCCAGCGCCAGCGTCGACACGACCTCGAAATACAGCAACGCCTTGCCGCCGACCCGGCCCACCTTGCGCATGTCGTGCATGCTCGCAATGCCGGTCACGACCGTGCAGAAAATCACCGGGCTGATGATCATGCGCACGAGTTTGATAAAGGCGTCGCCGAGCGGTTTCATCGCGACCGCGTGCGTCGGCCAATAATGACCGAAGGCCACGCCGATCACGATCGCGACGATCACCTGCACGTACAGCACCTTATAAAGCGGTTTGCGTTTCATGTCTCCTCCGGTTTGCTTCGGGCAAATTTTTGGCAAAGCGCGTCCCTTCCCTTCTTGTGGGGAATCGGTCACGCGTTGCGGTTGAACGGCGGCGCAGTGCGGCGCGCCGCCTGGCTGGCTAGCTGACTAGCTAGCGGTTACAACACGGCGGCCCAAGGGTGCCGGGCGAAGTGATCCCGCTCGAATGCTTCGATGTCGGGCAGCGAAGCGAGCGTGAGGTCGATCGTGTCCATGCCTTCGATCACCATCTGTTTATGCCGCGCGCCGAGCGGGAACGGGAAGACGAGGCCGTCGACGGACGTCACGGTTTGTTGCTCGATGTCGATACGCAGTTGCGCGGCGGGATGGGCGATAGCGTCGCGCAGCAGCACGTCGATCTGCTCGCGTTCCAGTTGCACCAGCAACAAGCGGTTATTCATGGCGTTCGAATAGAAAATCTCCGCGAAGCTTGGCGCGACGATGGCGTCGAAACCGCCTTGCTGAAGTCCCCAGACCGCGTGTTCACGGCTCGACCCGCAACCGAAATTCGCGCCACCCAGCAGAATGCGCGCGCCGCGATACGCGGGTTGATTCAGCACGCAATCGTCGCGCAACGCGCCTTGCGCATCGAAACGCAGGTCGTACAGCAGACCCTCGCTGAGCCCGGCCTTGTCGATAATGCGCAGGAACTGCTTCGGCATGATCTGATCGGTGTCGAGGTTGTCGATCGGCAACGGCGCGGCCGTGCCGTGAATGTCGACGAGTCTCGTGGATCTTGCGCTCATGATTGCGTCTCCAGCGTGCGGACGTCGGTGATGCGTCCGGTCAATGCCGCCGCCGCGGCCATCGCGGGGCTCATCAGATGAGTCCGGCCGCCGCGTCCCTGGCGTCCTTCGAAATTGCGGTTGGTGGTGGACGCGCAGCGCTCGCCGGCCGTCAGAAAGTCGTCGTTCATCGCGAGACACATCGAACAACCCGGCTCGCGCCATTCGAAGCCCGCCTCGCGCAGCGTCGCGGCCACGCCTTCGGCTTCCGCCTGGCGGCGCACGCTGCCCGAGCCCGGCACGATCATCGCGCGTACGCCTTGCGCGACATGGCGGCCTGCCACGATCGACGCAACGATGCGCAGATCTTCGATACGTCCGTTGGTGCAGGAGCCGATAAACACGCGATCGATCGGCGTGCCGGCAATCGGCTGCCCGGCGTCGAGGCCGATATAGTCAAGCGCGCGTTGCAACGACGCGGAGGCTTCCGGCGTGGCCTGGGCGGCGGCCGACGGAATGTGCGCGTCGACCGCGATGGCCTGATCGGGACTCGTGCCCCACGTGACAAACGGCGCGATGTCGTGCGCGTCAAAACGATGTTCGATATCGAAACGCGCGTCGGGGTCCGATTTCAGTTCGCGCCAGTCGTTCAGCGCGGCGTTCCAGGCGGCGTCATCCAGCGACGTGGCATGCGCGCGGACATAGTCGAACGTCGTCGCATCCGGCGCGATCAGCGCGGCGCGCGCGCCGGCTTCGACGGTCATATTGCACACGGTCATGCGCGCCTCTGCCGACAGCGACGCGATCGTCGATCCGTCGAATTCCACCGCATAGCCGCGCGCGCCTTGCGCACCGATCCGGCTGATGATCCACAGAATCACGTCCTTCGACGAGGTGCCGTACGGCAACGCGCCGTCGATAGTGATACGCATGGTCTGCGCGACGCGGTACACCAACGTCTGCGTGGCGAGCACGTGCTCGACCTCCGACGTGCCGATGCCGAAGCCGAGCGCACCGAGCGCGCCATACGTGGTGGTGTGGCTGTCGCCGCACAACACGGCCATGCCGGGGCGAATCAGACCGCGCTCCGGTGCGACGATATGTTCGATGCCTTGCAGCGGGTCGTTGGCGTCGTGCAGTTGAATCCCGGCCGCCTGGCAATTGCGCGCCAGATTATTCGCCTGCAACAGCGAAGCGGCGTCGCGAATCACACGCGGCGATTCGGCGTGCGTCGGGATGATATGGCTGACCACTGCAAGCTGCTGCTTCGGACGACGCACACTGCGCGCTTTGTCCTTCAACGCGCTGAATGCCTGCGGGCTGGTGTATTCGTTCATCAGATGCAGATCGACATACAGCAGCACATTTTGCGCATCGATCCGTTTGACGACGTGCGAATCGACCAGCTTCTGATAAAGGGTAAGAGAGGGAGATGACATGATGGACACGCGCCTAAGCCTGCAAAAACGGAAGCACGCGTTCGAGCAGCAACTCGGGCGCTTCCTCGGGAATGTAATGACCGCACGGCAGCGCTTCGCCGCTCACCTGCACGGACCATTGCCGCCATTCGGCGAGCGGTGCGAAGCACTGTTCGATCACGCCTTGCGCGCCCCACAACGCGAGAAACGCGCAGTCGATCTTGCGCCCTTCGTCCAGCGAGGCCCGGTCGTGATCGAGGTCGATCGAGATACTCGCGCGATAGTCCTCGCAGATGCCGTGCGCGGTCGCGGGGTCGCTCAGACAACGCAGGTACTCCGCGTAGGCGTCTGGAGTGAACGGCGCGAGCCCGGCGCTGCGCGCGCCGATGGTCTGCTTCAGATACAGATCGGCATCCGCGCGAATCAGCGTCTCGGGAAACGGCGCGGGACGCACGAGAAAAAACCAGTGCCAGTAAGCGCGTGCGAAGGCGAACGAGGTTTGCTCGTACATCGCAAGCGTCGGCGCGACGTCGAGCGTCACCAGTTTCGTCACGGCTCGCGGATGATCGAGCGCCATGCGTGCGGCGACGCGTCCGCCGCGATCGTGACCGATCACGGCAAACTCGCTGAAGCCCTGCGCCTGCATCAACGCGACCTGATCCGCGGCCATGCGGCGTTTCGAATAGTTGCTGTGATCGTCTGCGCCCAGCGGTTTGCCGCTGTCGCCGTAACCGCGCAAATCCGCGGCGATCACCGTGAAGTGCCGCGCCAGCGTGGGCGCGACCTTGTGCCAGATCGCGTGGGTCTGCGGATGGCCATGCAGCAGCAGCAAAGCCGGCCCGTTGCCGCAGCGAATCGCGTTGATCCGAATCCCGTCGACCTCGGCCGACGCGTCTATGAAGTCTGCAAACATCGTTGCCTCCGGTGTGTGAATGCAGTCTAATTGATGCCTGCAGCGATGTGGTTTCTCCCCAGGCAATCCGGAATTAACTTTTAGGAACGAATCGATGGACGGCTTTTCCGACCTGAATCTGTTCGCGCTGGTGGCGCGCCACCGCAATCTGGCCGCCGCCGCGCGCGAACTTGGGGTGACGCCTCCGTCCATCAGCAAGCGCCTGGCGCAACTCGAACAGCGGCTTGGCGTGCGGCTGGTCAACCGCACCACGCGGCGCGTCAGTCTCACGGCGGAAGGCGAGATCTATCTGGCGAACGGCTCGCGGATCCTCGACGATCTCGCCGAACTCGAACAGTTGGTGACGCAGAGCCGCGCCGAACCGGCCGGTCTGTTGCGCGTGAACGCGTCGTTCGGTTTCGGCCGCGCGCATATTGCGCCGGCCATTTCGCGCTTCAGCGAGCGGTTTCCTTCGATGAAGATTCAACTGCATCTGACCGACCGGCCGCTGAGCTTGCAGGAGGAAGGCTTCGATCTCGGCATTCGTTTCGGCGACGTGCCCGACGCGCGTATCAATGCGCGTTTGCTGCTGAAGAACCAGCGTCTGGCGTGCGCGTCGCCGGCTTATCTGAAACGGCATGGCGCGCCGACAATGCCGCACGATCTCACGCGCCATGCGTGCCTCGTGTTACGCGAAAACGAATCGGCGTATGGCACGTGGCATTTTTCGCGCGGCAAGAAAGCGGAGACGGTGAAGGTGGACGGTCCGTTGAGCAGCAACGACGGCAGCGTCGTGTTGAAGTGGGCGCTCGACGGTCGCGGCATTACCGTGCGCTCGGCGTGGGAAATCGCCGGACACGTACGGCGTGGTGAGTTGGTGCCGGTGCTGGGCGACTGGACGCTGCCGAATGCGGACATCCACGCGATTTACCTGGAGCGGCACAGTTTGTCGGCCAAGCTCAGAACGTTTATCGACTTTCTCGGCGACGAGTTGCGCGAGAGCGTGAAGCCGATTTAGCGTAGCGGTCAAGACAGAGGGATGAACATCACGCCCGCTACGACCCAAGCTTTTCCATCAGAAAATCGACGAAGCTCCGCACGCGCGACGACAGATGCCGGGCATGCGGATAGAGCAGCACGAAGGGCCGCGAGCATCCGCCATGAGGCACGAGCAATTCTTTGAGCGTGCCATCGGCAATGTCTTTGTCGACGATGAAACGATAGGTCTGAAAAAGGCCCGCGCCGTGCCGCGCCAACGTCACACCGGCCAGCACGTCGCCCGACGACACGTTGCCGCCGCGCGTCATCATCTCGACCGCGTCGCCCGACTGTTTGAAGAGCCACGGAATGTTACGGCCGGTGCTCGGCAACGCGAACTGAATGCAGTCGTGCATGAGCAGATCGTCGGGCGTGTCGAGTTTGCCCGCGTTGCGCAGATACGCCGGCGACGCGACGACCACCAGTTCCGCGTCCTCGATCTTGCGCGCGATCAAACCGGAATCGCTCGGCGCACGCCCGCGAATCGCGAGATCGAAACCTTCGTCGGCGAAGTCGATGTTGCGGTTGCTGAGATGGGTTTCGACCGTGATGCCGGGATAGCGCGCGCGAAACTCCGCCAGTAACGGTAGCACCCGATAGTGGCCGTACGGGGTCGGCATGCTGATCCGCAGCACGCCGCTCGGCGCGGTTTGCTGGCCGGTGGCTTCGCGCTCGGCGTCGGCCAGTTGACCAAGCGCCTGACGGCACTGTTCGAAGTAGCGCCGGCCCGCATCCGTGAGCCGGATTTGCCGCGTGGTGCGCACGAACAGCCGCACACCGAGACGCGCCTCCAGACGCGCAACCGTGCGGCTCACCGCCGCCGGCGTCACGCCCGCGGCGGTCGCGGCCACCGTAAAGCTCTCCAGTTCGGCCGCGAGACAGAACAGTTCGATAC
Source organism: Paraburkholderia bryophila (assembly GCF_013409255.1). NCBI lineage: Bacteria > Pseudomonadati > Pseudomonadota > Betaproteobacteria > Burkholderiales > Burkholderiaceae > Paraburkholderia > Paraburkholderia bryophila. The sequence continues at coordinate 4,309,941 of NZ_JACCAS010000001.1, read as the reverse complement.
TGCCCAGAAGGACATCTTCAAATTGACGCTGCATGGATTCTCGACGAGCTTCGGTGGCGGCTTTGTCGCCCAGCGGATGCGTCCGGGACGGCCGCAAGCTGAGCGCTAAACGCTGAACGCTGAAGGTTGCGTATCGCGGACAACCGGGGCCGCCTGCGGTGCGCAACAAGGATCCACACAGAATATCAGGACTATCGGGCAAACCGATTCGAAGCAGCGCGCGTCACTCGACGCAACGCGCGCTTTGCGGCGTTCAATCCGGCTTCAATGCCCGCTGTTTGCGGAACGCGTCGACCGGCATGCCGCCCCACCCCCAGTTCTCCAGGTTCACCTCTTCAATGACGACAAAGGTCGAGTCGAGCGGCTTGTTCAGCACGTCGAGCAGCACCTGGCTGACACCCGCGATGAGCCGGGCTTTTTCGTCGGCGGTGACGGAATCGTTGCCGGGTTTGGACCCCTCGCGGGTCACCTGGATCGTGACGATGGGCATGTCGTGCTCCGTAGTGATGCGTTGCTTTGGTTGAGTCGAAGGGCGCCACTCGCGGCGCCTCTGGGGTCAATCAGTGGCCGGCGCTTTGGCCGCCGTCCACGTGCAGGATTTCGCCCGTCACGAACGGCGCGGCGTCCAGATACAGCACAGCGTTCACGATATCGCTCATTTCACCCATGTGGCCCATCGGATGCAATGCGCCGAGCGCCGCGTGCGTTTGCTCGGCGTGCATCGGTGATTTGATGATGCCCGGCGAGACCGCGTTGGCGCGGATACCCCGTTTCGCGTACTCGATGGCGAGCGACTTGGTCGCCGCGTTCAGGCCGCCTTTGGTCAGCGACGCCAGCACCGACGGCACGCCGTCGATCGCATGGTCGACCAGACTGGTGGTGATCGTAACCACGTGGCCGCTCGCGTGCTTTTCCATCTCGGCGATCGCCAGTTGCGTGATGTGGAAGAAACCGGACACGTTGACGCCGATGGCGGCCGCATAGTCTTCCGCGGAATACTGCGTGAACGGCTTGGCGATGAAGATGCCGGCGTTGTTGACCAGCGTGTCGACGCGGCCAAAGCGCTCGACCGCTGCGGCGATTACGCGCTGCGCGGTGGCCGGATCGGCGATATCGCCGGCGACGGTCAGCACATTGGGATCGTCCGACGGGCTGACCGAGCGCGCGGTAGCGACGACCCGGTAATCCAGCTTGCGGAACGCCTTGACGATTTCCGCGCCAATGCCTTGGGATGCGCCGGTGACGACGACGACTTTTTGTGACGTGCTCATGATGAACCTCTGGGTGACATGTTTGAGATCAGATGCTGATCGGGCCACGGGCTCCGATGGGTATGAAATCTAGGCGCATTGGCGCCGATCTCGAATACCCACCGTGGACAAACAGTCGTGCGTGCGAGGTACAAATGAAGCGTGGTGCGGGTTTGAGGGGAGAAATGACGTGGCGCGGCGCAACGCGGCGGTTTGAATGCTGCATCGCGTCACGTCATTTACTGCTCACATTTCACGTCTTGCCTGCGCACCTGGATGATGACGGGATAGGTGCCGTGCTCGAGTTCCACCCGCGCGACCACGGCCATTGTCGTCTCGTCGATGTCGTCATAGACGCTGACCTCTTCGCGCCGAAGGTTGGTGACGCCGGTGCAGCCGGAGGCGCGGCCTTCGTCGGAGACCTTGCATTGGATCGGGTTATCGGCGATGTAGCGGTATTTGTCGCGATCAGGCGTGGCCAGATATTCGCGGAAGCTTTGTGCCGCGCCGCCGACCCCGGTGACGTAGCCGATCGCGCATTGCAGTTTGGGCGTGCTGGCGCTGGTCGAGGTTTGGGCTTGTGCGCCCACACAGGCGGCGGCCGCGACGAGCGCCGCGAGAGTCAATGCGATAGAGGATTTCATGGCGTCATTCATGTGGGTCGGATCGAAGTAGCGGATTGTAGCTGGCACCCGGCCGCCCATTCATCAACGCGTCGATCAATGCATCGACGCGCACGGGCCGCGTTCGCGAGCCCGGCACGATCACGTTGACCGGCAACGGTGCGGGACGGCATTGAGGCAACAACTCGTCCAACGCCCCGCTATCGAGGTGCCGGCGCGCCATGAACTCCGGCACCTGAACCAGCCCGGCGCCCTGCACCGCCGCGCCGATCAACGCCTCGCCGTGACTGATCCGAAACCGCGATTTCGGCGCGATCGCGACAGCATTCCCCTTCTCGACGAATTCGAGCGGCCGCTCCCGCCCGGTCGTCGGCATTCTGAAAGCGACAACCCCATGTTGCGCGAGGTCGGCGACCGCGCGGATCTTCGGATGAGCGGCGAGATACGCTGGGCTTGCGCACAACACCAGCGGTTGAGAATCGAATTGGCGGGCAATCAGGCTCGAATCGGTCAACGCGCCAAAACGAATCACCGCGTCCAGTCCCTCGCCAACCAGATTGACCTGCTCGTCCGACAGCCGCAGATCGAATTCGAGCGCGGGATAGCGCCGCTGCAAAGCGGTCAGCACCGGCAACACGACCTGGGTGCCGTAGCCGATCGGCGCGCCGATGCACAGCGTGCCGGCCGGCTCACCGGCGTCGGAAACGCTGCGCAGATCCAGCGCGTCGATCTCGTCGAGCAGCCGCGAACACTTGGCAAAAAGCGTCTGACCTTCCTCGGTCAGATGCACGGAACGCGTCGTGCGATGAAACAGCCGCACGCCGAGCTCCTGTTCGAGCCGTGCAATGCTTTTCGCCACCGACGAAGGTGCGAGGCTCAGCTCTCGCGCGGCACGCGCAAAGCTGCCATGCCTCGCGACGGCGGCAAAATTGAGGAACTGACTGAGGTTTTTCATCGAGGCTATTCCCGACAATCTGTCATCAATGAAACGGCAGTGGGGAGATCAAACGACAGTGCGTATGCGGGTAGATTGAGCATTGACCAACTCGCCCCCCAAGGAACCCACCATGTCTTTCCAGAACATCAAACCGGTCGACTACGATTTCGGCGGCTCGCACGCGCGGCTGCTCGTTTCCGGCAAGCAATCCGCCGGATCGTACTGCATGATCGAAATCTTTTCTCCGGCGGGCCGGGCCACGCCGACGCACCGGCATCAGCACGAGGACGAGACGATCCATATGCTGGAAGGCGAACTCGACGTCAACATCGAAGGCACGACGCACACGTTCCGCGCGGGTGAGACGCTGTATCTGCAACGCGGCACCGCGCATCAACTGATTAACCGCTCGGACGCGACGGCACGCTATCTGGTCATCTGCGCGCCGGCCGGCTTCGACGAATTCGTCGAGATCTGCGCCGACGTGCTGGCCGCGCCCTACGAGACCGCGCCGCCGAGCGACGCCTCGAAACAGAAAATGCGCGACGCGGCGCCGCGCTTCGGTATTACGTTGCTTCCGCCGCAGAACGTGGCGTTCACTCCGGCGTAACCGACGACGGGGACGTGCCGGGCGATCCCGCGCCCGCTCGCGCGCTCGCCCGGTAACGAGATTCACTTCTTCGTTTTCTTCGGAATCAGCAGCTTCGCCAGTGCCTGCAGAAACACCACGGGCCCTTCCCCATGCAGCGCCCGCCCGCTGCTCAACGCACCGTCGATGATCGTGCCCATCCGTAAGGCGAACGTCTGCGGCTCGTCGATGCGCATGGCGCGCGCCAGCTCCGCGAGCCGATGCCGCAACTCCCGCTTATGCGCAACCGCCACCTTGCGCGCCGGGTGGCTGTCGTCCGCATATTCGGCGGCAATGTTGATCTGCGGGCAGCCGCGATAGCCCGGCCGCGCAATGCGCTCGCCGATCCATTGCAATTGGGCGTCCAGTTCTTCGCGCGGCGCGCCTTTGTGCTGCGCCGCAACCGCGTCCCAGTGCTGCCAGAAATCTTTATCTTCAAGCAGCAGGAAGGCTTCGATCAGATCGTCTTTGGTCCCGAAGTGACGATACAAACTGGTCTTGGCAACCCCCGCGCGCGCCACGATCAGATCGACGCCCACCGCACGCGTGCCTTCCTGATAGAACAGTTCGCTAGCGGTCCGCAGAATGCGTTCGCGCGTATCGGGAACGGGTTCGCTCGCCTGCCCTCGCTTCTTCATCATGTTCAACCCCAACGATTTCCATTGCCGTCACATTGAAATCGATCATAGCACTCTGTGTTTGACGACGCTACAGATCTGTACTATAAAACATACCGGTCTGTAGCGTTCCGAAAACAACCTGAACCAGGAGAGTGAGACACATGAACGATCGAATCACAGTTGCGGTGTACGGCGCCTCGGGTCACACAGGGCGCTTCGTCGTGGCGGAGTTGCAGCGGCGCGGGCTCGGTGTGGTCCGCATAGGACGGGACGCCGCGCGTCTGCAGGAAAGCCCGGCAGACGCAACGGCGCCGTGGCGCGTGGCCGAGGTCGGCAGCGCGAACCAACTCGACGCGGCGCTGCGCGGTACGCACGCCGTGATCAACTGCGCCGGACCGTTTCTCGATACGGCGCTGCCGATCGTGGATGCCGCCTTGCGCGCGCGGATTCCCTATCTCGACGTCACGGCGGAACAACCGTCGCTTCAGGCCTTGATCGATCAGCGCGACACGAGCGCCCGCGAGGCCGGCGTGACGCTGATCCCCGCCGCCGCGTTCTACGGCGGGCTGGCCGATCTGCTGGTCACCTCGGTGGCGGACACCGGGCAAGCGCTCGATCGCGTGGACGTCGCCATTGGCCTCGACAGTTGGCACCCGACACGCGGAACACGTCTAACCGGTGCGCGCAATCACGCGACACGGATGATCCAGCGCGACGGCCGGCTGGCGCCGTTGCCGCAGCCCGCGCCCGAAAGCCTGTGGGCATTCCCGGCCCCGCTCGGCAATGCGGAGGTGGTGATGCTGCCGTTCACGGAGGTGCTCGCGGTGTCGCGTCATCTGCGGGTCGGGACGATGGACTCGTGGCTCGCGTCGGCCGCGCTGCGCGACATTCGCGATCCGGCTACGCCGCCGCCTCAACCCAACGACGCGCAAGGACGCTCAGCCCAACAGTTCATCGTCGACATAGTCATCGCGCAGAACGGAGCGACGCGGCGCGCGACCGCGACCGGACGCGACATCTATGCCGTGACCGCGCCGATCGTCGTCGAGGCGACTGAGCGGCTGGTTCGCGGCAAGTCCACGAGCCAAGGCGGTGTGGTCAGTCTCGGCGAGATTTTCGACGCGAGGGATTTTCTCGCCGCGCTCGATACGATGAGCGTTTCTTACGACGTCACGGGCGCCCCGCTGCTCGCGCGCACGCCATCGCACTAGCCATGTCCGCGCGCGCTCGCCGGCCGCCCCCGCTGCGGTGAGCGAGCGGCGCGCAACTCGGCCGCATCGAGAAAAAAATCGCGGTTATCGGCCATGCGTTCGATCATGAAGTCGATGAAGGTCCGCACACGCAACGGCTGCTCGGTGCGATGTCCGTAGTAGATATACAGCGCGCCGTACTCGGTGACATGTTGCGTCAGCAACGGCACGAGCCGGCCGCTGCGAATGTGCACCGCCGCGTTGAAGCTGCCCAGTTGCCCAACCCCCAGGCCCGACAGCACCGCCTGCGTTTCCATCTGCGTATCGTTCACGCAGATGGCCGGCGGCACGTCGCGATAGACGATCTCATCGCCGATCTGAAACTGCCATTGCGCGAGCTTGCCGGTGTTGGCGCGCCGATAGCCGGTGCAACGATGCTGAGCCAGTTCGTCGATGCTGCGCGGCGCGCCGTTGCGCTCGATGTAAGCCGGCGACGCGCACACGACCAGTTGGATCGGCACAAGCCGGCGCGCGATCGAGCCGCCCGCCGGCGGCGGGCCGCCGCGAAAACCCACATCGGCGCGTTCGGTCACGAGATCGGTGAAGTGGTCGTCGAACTGGACTTCCAGCCGCACGTGCGGATAAAGCCGCTGGAATTCCTCGAAGTGCGACCACAGCACCGGCATGCCGAACGCTCGCGGCGCGCTCACGCGCAGCAGGCCGTCCACCTCTTCTTTCGACCGCCGCGCGTCGCCGAGCGCCGACGACAGGATCGACAGCGCCGGTTGCACACTGTCGAACAGCCGCTGCCCCTCCTCCGTCAGGCTCAGCTTGCGGGTGGTGCGGTGAAAGAGCCGTACGCCCAGTTCCTTCTCCAGTTGCATCACCGCCTGGCTCGCGGCCTGCGGCGAGATGCCCTGATCGACAGCTGCGCGCCGCAAGCTGCCGAGCGCCGCGGCTCGCACGAACGTGGTGATCGCTCGAATTTCGTTCATGGCGTGCGCTCCCGATTCGCAAGTAAGAGTTGATTATGAGTCTAGCAATTGACGGCTAGTTAGTGTCAGTCCGCGCTTTTACCATGGCATCACTTCAACTCGACGACACGCAGGAGAAACATCATGGCTGACACGCAACGCGGCGTTTTCAAGCGGGTATGGTTGATCACCGGCGCAGCGCGCGGCATCGGCGCGCTAATTGCCGAGGCGGCACTCGCGGACGGTAACGCGGTGGTCGCCGCCGGGCGCAACGTTTCGGCCATCGTCGAACGGTTGGGCGACACGCCGGCGCTGTTGCCGGTCGCGCTCGACGTCACCGACGAGGCGCAAGCCAAAGCCGCCGTGCAAGCCGCAGTGGAAAAATTCGGCCGCGTCGACGTGCTGGTCAACAACGCCGGCTTCGGTCTGCTAGGCGCAGTGGAAGAATCCGCCGACAAAGACATCCGCCGCATGTACGACACGAACGTCTTCGGTTTGCTGAACGTCACGCGCGCCGTGCTGCCGGTCATGCGCGCGCAGCGTGCGGGACACGTGATCAATATTTCGTCGATCGGCGGCTATCGGGCCGCGGCGGGATTCGGCGTGTACTCGTCGACCAAGTTCGCCGTCGAAGGCATTACCGAAGCCATGCATGCCGAGCTGAAGCCGCTCGGCATTCACGCGACGGTCGTCGAGCCGGGTTATTTCCGCACGGACTTTCTGGATGCGTCGTCGCTGGTCGTGGCGCCGCAAGTGATTGACGACTACGACGAAACCTCGGGCGCGGTCCGCCGCCGGGCAACGCAAATGAATCACAACCAACCCGGCGACCCGAAGAAACTGGCCGCCGCGATGGTTGCGCTAGTCGATGCCGACACACCGCCGCTGCGCCTGCCGCTCGGCAACGACACGCTTGCCGCGATCGCCGCAAAAAACGCCTACGTGGCGCAGGAAATGGACGCGTGGAAAACACTGTCGGCCTCGACCGATTTCGCGGATTGACGAATCGCTGCCCCACGTAGGCCGGTCAAGTCCGCATGAGCCTGCTCGGGCTCACACGGATTTGACCTCGCCGCCGTCCATTCTCAAGGCCGATCCCGTCATCCAGCGCGCCGCCGGCGACACGATGAAGGCCATCAACTCGGCGATCTCCTCCGGCGTGCCATAGCGTGAAATGCCCGCTTCGACGGGAAACTTCGCTGTGGCCTCTTCGACCGTCATGTTGTGCAGCGGCGCCCAGTGCTCCAGATACGATTGCCGCCGCCCGGTCATCACGGCTCCGGGCAACACGCTGTTCACTTGCACGCCGTCGGCGATGCCGCGATCCGAAAAGGCCTTGGCGAGCGCCACGATCGCGGCGTTGATGGTGCCGACTGCGGCGTACGGCGCTTTCGGAAACAGCGCCGAATTGCCCGACATGAACACGACCGAACCCGACGACGCCTTCAACGAAGGCCACGCCGCGACCGTCAGACGTCGCGCGCCGTGCAGTTTCAACGCGAGGCCGCTATCCCACTGCTCGTCGGTCATGTCGAGCACGTCGATCTGGGGCACCGCGCCCGCGATATTGAGCAACGCGTCGATGCGACCGAACCTGGCGAGCGTCTGATCGACCACGTTCCGCGCGGCGTCGGGCACGGACAGATCGAGGTCGATCACCAGCGCGTCGGCGCCCGCGTGCTTTACCTCGACAGCGGTTTCTTCAAGCTTCTCGCGATTGCGCGCCACCAGCACGATCGACGGAAAATCCCGCGCCAACCTGATCGCGGTCGACCGGCCGATCCCCTGGCTCGCGCCGGTCACAATAGCTACGTTCGTGGACATGTCATGGCTCCTTTCGTTTGCCGAAGCGAACGTTGTCAATCTTCAAACAATTGCGCTGCACGACTCAGCGGATCAGAAAATCGTTAATGGCAGCGGCAATTTCCGAAGCATGCGTTTCGAGCGCGAAATGGCCGGTATCGAAGAAGCGCACGACCGCTTGCGGTATGTCACGCTTGAAGGCTTCGGCGCCGGGCGGCAGAAAGAACGGATCGTGCTTGCCCCACACGGCCAGGAACGGCGGTTGATGCGTGCGGAAATAGTGCTGGAACGCGGGATACAACGCGACGTTGTTTCGATAGTCGCCAAACAGGTCGAGCTGGATTTCATCGGCGCCGGGGCGGTTCAGATAGAACGCGTCGAGCGTATAGCCGTCGGGCGACACGGTCGTCGTATCGGGTACGCCGTGTGTGTATTGCCAGATAGTCGTCTCGAGCGTCAGCATCGCGCGCAGCGCTTCGCGGTTGGCGGGCGATGCATCCTGCCAATAGGCGCGAATCGGATTCCACCCATCGCTGAGGCCTTCTTCGTACGCGTTGCCGTTCTGCGAAATGATCGCCGTGATTCGCTCGGGATGCTTGAGCGCGAGCCGGAAGCCGGTCGGTGCGCCGTAGTCGAATACGTAGACGGCGTAGCGATCGAAACCGATCACTTCGGTGAAGCGGTCGATCACGTTGGCGAGGTTATCGAACGTGTACGCGAACGTGTCGCGACTCGGCATATCCGACTGCCCAAAACCGGGCAGGTCCGGCGCGACGATATGGAAACGGTCGGCCAGCTTCGGAAGCAGATCGCGGAACATGTGGCTCGAACTCGGGAAGCCATGCAACAGCAGCAGCTTCGGCGCGCCCGGCCGACCGGCCTCGCGGTAGAACACGTTGAAACCGTCGACGTCTGCGGTGCGATAGGAAATGGCGGACATGGTTTTCACCTGTGAAAAAGAGAAGGGTTTGGCGGTCGGCAACGGTTAGCGACCGTCTGCACAAGAAGACTTCGACAACGTTTAACGAACGGCCGACGCCTCGACCGCTTCGACGATGACCTTGGTCACGACGTCCGGCGCGGTGACGATCGGCGTGTGATCGACCTGATACGAACGCACGTTCGCGTTCATGCGACGCGCCATGCCATGCTGCGTGTCGGGGTTGATCATCCGATCCTGCTCCGCGACCAGAAACCAGCTGGGCAGATCTTTCCAAAGCGGCCGGGCGACCGCCTCGCCGATGCACGCCGCCGCGATGGGACGCTGCACCGCGGCAAGCGTCGTCAGTTCGTGCGGCGCGGCATGCTGGGCAAACGCCGCGGCGAATGCGTCGTGCGGCAGCCAGATCAACCCGTGCCGATCCGGCGCCAACTGCGGCGCCTGCGGATGCGCAGTGCCGCGATAGAACACGTCGGCCACTGTTTCGCCTTCGTCGGGCGCGAGCGCGGCGACGTAGACCAACGCCTCGATCGTAGCCGAGCGCGCCGAGCCGATCACAGCACCGGCATACGCATGACCTGCGAGCACCACCGGACCTTCAATCCGTTCGAGCGTCCGTTCGAGCGCGGCCACGTCGTCGGCTAACGACGTCAACGGCAGCGGCGCCGCGACCGCTTCGATGTGGTGTGCGGCGAGACGCTCGATCACCTTGCTCCAGCTCGAACCGTCAGCCCATGCGCCGTGCACGAGCACCGCGGTCACGTTACGAGGATTCATTTCTGCGCTCCTTTGATGGAAAGGGACATCGATTTACTTGTAACCTCTAAATTCATGTTTTATAGGTTACTCACGCTACATGTAACTTGTCAAGACGATTTTTAGTGGTTACGATGAGCGCATTACTCTTTCGTATTTGTCAGAAGACATGGACTACCGTGAGATTCCCGCGATCTTCGTGGCCGACGCGGCCGGCCTCGATTTCCTGAACTCCATCGCCACGCCGGTGGATGAGCCCGTCGACTGGATCAGCGACGGCGCTGGCCTGCTGGCCTGGTCGGAACAGGCCGGCCTCGTGCCGCGCGCCGCATTGGCGGACATTCGCACGCAGTCAACGGCCGCCGAACTCGACCGTGTCGCCGAGCAGGCGCGCGAACTGCGCGAGTGGTTCAGGGGATTTGTGCAGAAGCGCAAGGGTCGCGCGTTGAGCGCCAAAAATCTGCGCGAACTGGAGCCGCTCAACCGGCTGCTGGCGCGCGACGAACAGCATCGCGAGATCGTCGCCGGTGCGTCGGATGCGGCGACGGTTTTCGAGCTGAGCCACCAGCGGCGCTGGCGCTCCGCCGAATCGTTGCTGATGCCGATCGCCGAGGCCATGGCAAAACTGGTCTGCGACGAAGACTTCACGTACGTGAAAGCGTGTGAGGGACCGAAATGCACGCTGTTGTTCGCCGATCACACGCGAGGGCACGCGCGGCGCTGGTGCAGCATGGCGCTTTGCGGTAACCGCGCGAAGGTGGCCGCTCATCGCAAGCGGATCAAGGAGCAAGAGGCCGGCTGAAGTTGCAGGGACGCTGAGCGCTCGCGTCGCGCTTACGTTTCAACCTTCCGCTTCACGTTGAAGCGCGAGCGCGCGCGGCCTCACCAGCCGCCGCGCATCGCGCGCGAATCACACGGCATCGATCCCCCACGATTTTGGCAAAGCCGCCTTGTTTGTGCGATTATTTGCCGGCGCTGGCCTTCTGGGCGAATCAGCCTGGGCCACGTCGAACAGCCGATAGTTCGTGACACTCTCTTCGAGGCGTAGCCATGAAACCAGTCATCGCGCAGCTTGTCATCGTTTCCTTGCTCGGCACATCGGTTGCCGCGCTAGCGCAACAACCCCATCACGACGATCAACACGGCGGGCCGCCACCTCACAGCATGCGAGGACACGGCGCGCCACACGAAGCCGATATCGGCCGTCAGGGCGGCCCGATTCCGCACAGCGATTGGCATAAAGGCGAGCGGCTTCCGGCCGAGTATCGCGATCGCAGTTACGTGGTCGACAATTGGCGCGAACACGGGCTGCATTCACCGCCGCGCGGTTATCAATGGGTTGGCGTGAATGGGGATTACGTGCTCGCCGCCGTTGCTAGCGGCGTCATTGCCGACGTGCTGCTGTCCGGCCACTAAGCAGCCGGCACGGTAGACCATGCTGCTCTATCTCTTTCGTGGTCCCGGGCGCGTGTTCGGATTTACCGCCGATGCGAACGGCGCGAACCTGCCGGCAAAGTTTGCGCCGTGGGCGCCGTTTAAATCGGTAGAACTGAGCCGGGACCATGCAACGCCGGGCGTCGATTCAGCGGCGTGTCTCGACGATATCGCGCAGCATGGGTTTCATATTACCGACGCGCATGTCCGGATCACCGACCAGTTCACCTGATACGGCGTTCACACGCGCTTGTTGTTGCGCTGCGCGCGGCTTGTGCGCCAGCGGAACAGCAAGCCCATGAGTCCCGCGAACGCGGCCGTGCCTGCATAACCGGCGAAACGAATCGCGTCTTCGCTGGGCAAGCGGAACATCAGTAGCGCCATCAACGCGAGTGCGGCCACCACGGCCAGAAGTCGGACGATCCATTTCATCTGACACCTCCGCGTCCCAATGGTTGTGAAGTCAAGCGTCGCCTCACACCAAGCATACCCGCGCACGCCGCAAAAACAATTTGCGGCTTTCCCGATCCGGGACTTACCCGATCACGCGCCCGTCCCTCTGCCGCTGCCTTGCGCCTGCTGCAAAATAAACTCGATGAACGTCGCCGCCGCGCGCGTGTGATGCCGGTTCGGCATATAGAGCATGTACATATGCGTGCCGAAGATGCTCAGGCGCCATTCGTCGAGCGCGGTCACTACCGCGCCGCGTTTCAGATCGTCCTGCACCACGTAGTCGGGTACGAGCCCGACACCCAACCCCGCGAGCACCGCGTCGCGCAGAAACAGAAAGTTCTCGGAGATGAGCGTCGGCTCGAGCAGCACTTCGTGCCGCTCATCGCGCCAGTAAGCGGCCACGCGCAACTGCCTGCCGACCACCGCCGACGTGATCAACGGCGCGGTGCGCAGATCGTCGAGCCTCACCGGCATGCCGCGGCTTTCGGCGAATGCGGGCGACGCGCACGCGACATAGCGCACCGGCCCCATGTCGCGCGCGACCAGGTTTTGCGGCGGCTCGGACATGACCCGCACGGCGATATCCACTTCGTCGCGCATCAGGTCTTCGACACGGTTTTCGAACATCACGTCCAGCACGATGCCCGGATAGAGCCGCTTGAACGCGATCAGCCAGTCGGACATGACCAGTTGCCCGTAGCCGCTCGGCACGCTCAGCCGCACCCGCCCTTGCAGGCTTTGGCCGAGCGTGGCGACCGATTCGCGGGCGGCCAGCAGCGCGTTCTGGATCGCGCGGCCGTGTTCGTAGAGTTGCAGGCCGATTTCGGTCGGCTCGACCCGCCGCGTGGTGCGCCTGACCAGTTGCAGACCGATCGAACGCTCCAGCTGGTTCAGGTGGTAGCTCACGTTCGCGCGGCTCATTTTCAGCCGGCGCGCGGCCTCGCTCAGGTTGCCCGCGTCGAGAATGTCCACCAGCAAGGTCAGCGAATTGACGTCCACGGCGGCACCTTTGTCAAAATAATTTTGACAGTCTGTCAACCGTCCATGTGATTGTCAATAAACCTTGACCGCCGCACAATCGGAGAATTCGCCAGACGCGGTCCGCCCGCGCGCGCCGCCGAGCGCGGGCGCGGTGTCGGGCATCGCTAGAAGCCGCCAGCAGTCACAGATAACCGTTCAGGAGACACCCCATGACCTTCACCCCTTCGACCGATGTCGTCACGCACGCCGTACGCGGCAAGGTGCTGCTCGTAACCATCGACCATGCGCCGGTCAATGCCCTCTCCGCCGACGTGCGGCGCGGCCTCGCCAACGCGATCGACGCCGCCGACGCCGATCCGGCCGTCGAGGCGGTGCTGATCGTCGGCGCGGGTCGCAACTTCATCGCCGGTGCGGACATTCGCGAGTTCGGCAAGCCGCCGGTGCCGCCATCGCTGCCGGACGTGTGCAACCGCATCGAAGCGTGCACGAAGCCGGTGGTGGCCGCGATTCACGGCGCGGCGCTTGGTGGCGGCCTGGAAGTGGCGCTCGCCGCGCATTACCGGATCGCGGTCGACGGCGCGAAGCTCGGCCTGCCCGAAGTGCAACTCGGCCTGCTGCCGGGCGCAGGCGGCACGCAGCGCACACCGCGTCTGATCGGCGCGGCCGCCGCGCTCGATCTGATTCTCAGCGGCCGTCATGCGAGCGCGCAGGAAGCGCTGGCGCTGGGGCTGGTCGACCGCGTCGGCAGCAGTGACGATCTGCTGGCCGAAGCCCTCGCTTACACGCAGGAGTTGCTGGCCACCCACGCGCCGGTGCGCCGCACGCGCGACGCCACGGCACTCGCCGATCGCGCCACGAGTCTCGCCGCCGTTGCCGCTGCGCGCGCCGACACCGCGAAGAAATCGCGCGGTCTGTTCTCGCCGCTCAAGATCGTCGACGCGGTCGAAGCCGCCATCGAACAGCCCTTCGACGAAGGCCTTCGGATCGAACGCAAGCTGTTCCTCGAATGCATCGACAGTCCGCAACGTGCCGGTTTGATCCACGCGTTCTTTGCCGAACGTGAAGTGCTCAAGGCGCCCGAAACGCGCTCCGCCAAACCGCGCGTGCTGGACGCAATCGGCGTGGTCGGCGGCGGCACGATGGGCGCGGGCATCGCCGTCGCGGTGCTCGACGCGGGCTTGCCGGTGACGATGATCGAACGCGACGACGAATCGCTCGCGCGCGGCCGTGCGCACATCGAAAAGGTCTACGACGGCCTGATCGCGAAAGGCCGCCTGAGCGCGGAGAAAAAAGCCGCCGTGATGGCGCGCTGGAGCGGCAGCACTTCGTACGACGCGCTGGCCAACGCCGACCTCGTGATCGAAGCCGTATTCGAAGATCTGGCCGTGAAAAAAGCCGTGTTCGCCGAACTCGATCGCGTCTGCAAAAAAGGCGCGGTGCTCGCGACCAACACGTCGTATCTCGACATCGACGCGATCGCGTCGAGCATCTCGCGTCCCGCCGACGTGATCGGCCTGCACTTCTTCTCGCCGGCCAACATCATGAAGCTGCTGGAAGTGGTGGTGCCGAAACAGGTCAGCGCCGACGTGGTCGCCACCGCATTCGAGCTCGCGAAGAAACTGCGCAAGACGCCGGTGCGCGCGGGCGTGTGCGACGGCTTTATCGGCAACCGCGTGCTCGCCGTGTATCGCAGCGCCGCTGACGCGATGATGGAAGACGGCGCGTCGCCGTATCAGATCGACGCCGCCGTGCGCGCCTTCGGCTTTGCGATGGGACCGTTTCAGGTGGTCGATCTGGCGGGCGGCGACATCGGCTGGGCTACGCGCAAACGGCGCGCGGCGACCCGCAATCCCGCCGCTCGATATGTGCAGATCAGCGACCGCCTGTGCGAACGCGGCTGGTTCGGCCAGAAGACCGGCCGCGGCTTCTATCGGTATGCCGAAGGTTCGCGCAGCGGCGCGCCCGACCCCGAAGTTCAAGCGATCATCGACGCCGAACGCGAGCGCGCCGGCATCACGCCGCGCACTTTCACCGACGAAGAAATCGTGCGCCGCTACATGGCCGCGATGATCAACGAAGGCGCGAACGTCGTGCATGAAGGCATCGCGCTGCGGCCATTGGATGTCGACGTGACCTTCCTGTACGGCTATGGTTTTCCGCGCTATCGCGGCGGTCCGATGAAATACGCCGACATGGTAGGGCTGCCGACGATTCTCGCCGACATTCGCGAGTTCGCCAAAGAAGACCCGCTGTTCTGGCAAGCGTCGCCGCTGCTGGTCGATCTGGTCGAACGCGGCGCCGACTTCGCGAGTCTGAACCAGACGGTCTGAAGCCGCCGCTTTTTTTGCTCCTGTTATGCAGCACGGCCGGTGGCGCGCAACAGCGCCCCGCTCCGCTCACTTTCCACGGAACACTCCGCTATGGATCTGAACTTCACCCCTGAAGAAGAAGCCTTCCGCGCCGACGTGCAGACGTTCCTGCGCGATAAGCTGCCGCAGCGTCTCGCCGACAAGGTCCACGGCGGCCGTCGTCTGACGCGCGACGACATGGCCCAATGGCACGCGATTCTCAACACGCAAGGCTGGCTCGCGAATCACTGGCCGAAGGAGTACGGCGGTCCCGGCTGGAGCGCAGCGCAGAAATTCATCTTCGAAAACGAATGCGCGTTGGCCGGCGCGCCGCGCGTCGTACCGTTCGGCGTCAACATGCTCGGGCCGGTGCTGATCAAGTACGGCAGCGACGCGCAGAAACACCATTGGCTGCCGCGCATTCTCGACGGCTCGGACTGGTGGTGCCAGGGCTATTCGGAACCGGGCGCTGGCTCCGATCTCGCGGCGGTCAACACGCGCGCGGTACGCGGCATCGACGCGCAAGGCGAGCACTACCTCGTCAACGGCCAGAAAACGTGGACCACGCTCGGCCACTTCGCGAACATGATCTTCTGCCTCGTGCGCACCGACACCGACGCGCGCAAGCAGGCCGGCATCAGCTTCCTGCTGATCGATATGAACACGCCGGGTATCGAAGTGCGTCCGATCATCACGCTCGACGGCGAGCACGAAGTCAACGAAGTGTTTTTCACCGACGTGCGCGTGCCGGCCGAAAACCTCGTCGGCGAAGAAAACAAGGGCTGGACCTACGCGAAGTATCTGCTCACGTATGAGCGCACCAATATCGCGGGCGTCGGCTTCTCGGTGGCCGCCTTCAACCGGCTGCGCAAGATCGCCGCGAAGCAGCAGCGCAACGGCCGGCCGCTCGCCGACGATCCGTCGTTCGCGGCGCGCATGGCACGCGTCGAGATCGATCTGGAGAACATGAAGACCACCAACCTGCGCGTGATCGCGGCGGTGGCGGGCGGCGGCGTGCCGGGCGCGGAAAGCTCGATGCTGAAGATTCGCGGCACCGAGATCCGTCAGGAAATCTCGTCGCTGACGCGTCGCGCGATGGGACCGTATGCGCAGCCGTTCGTCGAGGAAGCCTTGCACGATGGTTTCGACGGCGTGCCGGTCGGCCCCGCCGAAGCGGCGAGCGCCGCGTCGCTGTATTTCAACAATCGCAAGCTGTCGATCTTCGGCGGCTCGAACGAAATCCAGAAGAACATCATTTCCAAAATGATCCTGGGACTGTAAGGGGCGCACGTCATGAACTTCCAGCACACCGAAGACCGCCGCATGCTGGCGGACTCGCTGAATCGATTCGTCAGCGAGCAATACGGCTTCGACACGCGTGACCGGATCGCGCGCTCGGCGCAAGGTTTCAGCAGCGAATTGTGGGGACGCTTTGCCGAACTCGGCGTGATCGGCGCGTTGTTCGACGAAGCGAACGGCGGGTTTGGCGGCGGCGGGTTCGACATGGCTGTCGTGTTCGAATGCCTCGGGCGTGGGCTCGTGGTCGAGCCGTTTCTCGATACGTTGATGGTTGGGCAAGCGTTGGCGCGCAGCGGGAATGACACGCAGCGGGCGTTGCTTGAAGGGTTGATCGATGGCTCGCGGATCGTTGCGCTCGCACACGGTGAGCCGGATGGGCACTATGAGTTGGCACGGGTGGGCACGCGGGCGCAGCGCGAGGGGGCTGCTGATAGCGATGGCAATGGCGATGGCAATGCTGATGTTGATGCTGATGGCGGCTCGTGGCAGTTGAACGGCTCGAAGGCGGTGGTTCAACACGGCGAGCATGCCGGGCTATTTCTAGTCTCGGCCCGCACGCATGGCGCCGACGACTCGGAAGAAGGCATCAGCCTCTTTCTCGTGCCGCGCGACACGGCCGGCGTCAGCGTGCGCGGCTATCGCAAGATCGACGGCGGCCGCGCAGCCGAAGTGACGTTCGACCGCGTCATGCTCGACGCCGACGCGCTACTCGGCACGGCAGGCGTTGGCTTCGCGACACTCGAATACGCAGTCGGCTGTGGCGTGCTCGCGCTGTGTGCTGAAGCCGTCGGCGCAATGGACGTCGCGAAAGACCACACGCTCGAGTATCTACGCACACGCAAACAGTTCGGCGTGCCGATCGGCAGCTTCCAGGCCTTGCAGCATCGCATGGCGGATCTGCTGCTTGAAATCGAGCAGGCGCGCTCGGCGGTGATCAATGCAGCGGCCGCGCTGGGTGCGCAGCGCACGACGCGCGAACGGGCGTTGTCGGCGGCTAAATACAGCATTGGCAGAATCGGGGCGATGGTTGCCGAAGAATGTATTCAGTTGCATGGCGGCATCGGCATGACGTGGGAACTGCCGCTCGCTCACTACGCGAAACGCCTCGTGATGATCGATCACCAACTCGGCGACGAGGATCATCATCTCGAACGGTTTATCGCGCTCGGACGGGGGTCTTAGTAAGTCGGCGTTCGTTGCGGGTGGCGGTGGCGGTGGCGATGGCGTGGTGTTGCGCAATCCGGTAGATACTGGCGAACTGCCGGAACCTGCGGGGTCCGGTAGGAGGTGGTACGTTCCACTTGCCGCGAATCGCGCGATACGTATTTCGCATAGGCCTCACCATTCAGGATCGCCGCCGCACAATCCGCTGAACCCGCAGAAGCCTCAACCCCGATCGGAGCCGACATGGATGCCCTGAAGACGCTTCTCGAGCAGCAGCCGTTGATGACGTTGTTCCTCACCATCGCGGCAGGCTATTTCGTCGGCGAGATCAACGTCAAAGGGTTTTCGCTCGGCGTCGGCGCGGTGCTGTTCGTCGCGCTGGCGGCTGGCTGGTTCGCGCCGAAAGCCGCGCCCGCGCCGATGATCGGCACGCTCGGCCTCTCGCTCTTTCTCTACACGGTCGGCGTTCAGTACGGCAAGCAGTTCTTCCTCGGCTTGACCAGCGCCGCGGGCCGGCGCGCGAATCTGCTCGCGCTCGTGGGGGTGTTGTGCGCGGGCGCGGTAAGCATCGCGACTCAGAAAATCATGCAGCTCGATCCGGGCTATGCGCTCGGTCTGTTCTCAGGTTCCGGCACGAGCACGGCCGCGTTGCAAGCGGCGATCGCCGTGCTCGGCAACGACAACGCGGCGGTCGGCTATTCAGTTTCCTACCCGTTCGGCGTGGCCGGTCCGATTCTGCTGCTCTACCTGGCGTTCGCGATCCTGTCGCCGAAGATCGACACCGCCTCGGGCGCGGGCCTGGATATTCTCGAAATCGCGCTGCGCAATCCGGACTTCCGCGGCAAGACATTGAGCGAAGCACTCGCCGCGTTGCCCGCCGACGTGCAGATCGTCGCCGTGCGCAGCGCGCATCACAATGCGCCCGCATCGCCCGAACTCGTGCTCGCCGAAAACGACGTGGTGCTAGCCGTGAGCCCGAATCAGGACGCGCTCGCCGAAGCCCGCACGCGTCTGGGCGAAGCGGCGCCCGGCCGGGTGCTGCGCGATCGCGGCGATCTGGATTATCTACGGGTGTTTGCGTCGCGCGCGAACGTGGTGGGCCGCCCGCTCGGCGAGCTCGCGTTGCCCGACGGCTCGATCGTGGCGCACGTACGGCGCGGCGACGCCGACATCCTGCCGCGCCCCGAACTCATGCTGGAATACGGCGATCGCGTCGGCCTGCTGACGAAACGCGCGATGTTCCCCACGCTGCGGACGTTCTTCGGCGACTCGATCAAAGGCACCGCTGAATTCAGCTACATCTCGGTCGGTCTGGGGATGGCGCTCGGCTTTCTGGCCGGTGCGCTGCAGATTCCGCTGCCGGGCTTCGGCAAGCTGGCGCTGGGTTTATGCGGCGTGTTGATCGTGGCGCTCGTGCTCGGCAAATTGCGGCGCAGCGGCAGCATCAACTGGACCATGCCGTTGCCCGCAAATCTCGTGATGCGCAATCTCGGGCTGACGATTTTTCTTGCACAAGTGGGCATGGCGTCGGGGCCGAAATTCGCCGCAACGGTCTCGCAAACGGGGCTGCTGATGCTTGGCTTGGGCGCGCTCGTGCTGCTCGCGTTGGCCGTGCCGATTCTGATTCTCGGGCTGCTGGTTTATCGGCTGCCGTATGACGAGGTCGCGGGCATTGTCGCCGGGGCGTGCGGCAATCCGGCGATTCTCGCGTTCGCCAATAAGCTCACGCCCACGGATCGGCCCGATATCGGCTACGCGATGATCTTCCCCGCGATGACGATCGTGAAGATCCTGTTTGTGGATATCGTGCCGAAGTTGATGTGACTCGAAAACTCAGCGCAGAAATAGAAAAGGTCTTACAAGCGATGCTTGTAAGACCTTGATTTCTTTGGTCGGGGCGAGAGGATTTGAACCTCCGACCACACGCCCCCCAGGCGTGTGCGCTACCAGGCTGCGCTACGCCCCGAACAGTTGAAAATTATAACAGACACTTCTTTCGATTAGAACCGCCCGCACTAACAAAGTGAACTAGCGGCCCAGCAGATCGATCACGTGCAGTAACTCCTTGCGCAACTGCTCGACATCCACTGCAGCGGCAGGCGCCGCCGGCGCTTGCGCGGCCGCGACGCTCGCACCTTCGTCAAGGTCCTCAGCCGGCGCACCGTGCGCCCCACCGCCATGTGAATCGAGACGATTGCGCGCACCGTTGATCGTGAAGCCCTGCTCATAGAGCAACTCACGAATCCGTCTGATCAACAGCACCTCGTGATGCTGATAGTACCGACGATTACCGCGTCGCTTGACCGGCCGCAACTGCGTGAACTCCTGCTCCCAGTAACGCAACACATGGGGCTTCACGCCGCATAGTTCGCTGACCTCACCAATCGTGAAGTAGCGCTTCGCCGGAATCGGAGGCAAGACGACTTTTTCGATCGTCGCTGTCATCGTCAGTTAGCCGTCGTGGTGGGTTGCGCAGGAATGCGCCAGTCGATCAGCGCGCGAAGCTCGCTTCAGCGCCGTTCTCAACCAGTGCCTTCAGCTTTTGACTCGCATGGAACGTCACAACCCGGCGCGCGGCGATCGGAATCGCCTCGCCGGTCTTCGGATTTCTGCCGGGACGCTGGGGTTTGTCGCGCAACTGGAAGTTGCCGAAGCCCGACAACTTCACGCTGTCGCCACTCTCCAGCGCGTCGCGGATCACCTCGAAGAACGCTTCGACCATGTCTTTCGCTTCCCGCTTGTTGAGCCCGACATTGTCGAACAGCAACTCGGCAAGTTCAGCTTTGGTGAGCGTCGGCGTTTCAGCAGAAACGACGGCGGGTGATGTCGGAATATCGCGAATCATGGCGCTGCGTTGCGCCGTAAGAAGGGCTTCGAAATCACTCGAGTTCATTTCATTCATATCTATCAAATGGCGCGCCAAGCAAAAAACAAAGGATGCGGAAACAGCCGTGCAATTGTTAAATGCGGGTTATCCGCGCAACCGTGCGCCATATACTCGAGCCAGACGTTCCACTAGAGTTTGAATGGCCAGATCGACCGTCTCATCCTGAAGGGTTCCGCCAGTATCTTGCAAGGTCACACGGAACGCAAGGCTTTTCTCATGAGCGGCTAGACCGCCGGAAGTGTTTGATTTTGGACGGAATTCGTCGAAAAGCACAACCTTCTGAACGCTCTTGCAAGCCGGTTCGGATTGCGCCTTCTGCAGCTCGTCCAGCAGCGCCTGAACCTCGATTTTCTGATCGACGACTACCGCAATATCACGACGCACCGGCGGGAATTTAGACACGTCCGCGGGAGTGGGCAATACGCGCTGCATTAATGCTTCCGATTCGATTTCAAACAGAATCGGCGCATGCGGCAAATCATATTTCTGCATCCAGCGCGGATGCATTTCGCCAATCCAGCCGACTGCGCGGCCATTCACTTCGATACGCGCACTGCGTCCCGGATGCAGCGCCGGATGTTCCGCTTTCACGAAACGTGCCACTGCCGGCGCCAGCAAGGCTTCGAGATCGCCCTTCACGTCGAAGTAGTCGACCGTGCGCGTGGACGCGCCCCACTGCTCGTCGAGCGCCGGGCCGTAGGCGAGCGCGCCGATCATCTTCGGCTGCGCGAAACCTTCCACCGTGAGTTCGCCGGCCTTGATCGACGGATCATGCAGGAACACGCGGCCGGCTTCGAACACGCGCACGCGATCCGCGGCGCGGCGATTCAGGTTCGTGCGCAGCACGTGGATCAGGCTGCCGAACAGCGTGGTGCGCATGACCGACAACTGGCTTGCTATCGGATTGAGCAAACGCACCGGCTTGTCGTTGCCCGCGAAGTCCTGTTCCCACTCAGCGTCGACGAAACTGAAGTTCACCGTTTCCGCGTAATCGCGCGCGGCGAGTGCGTGGCGGATCACGTGGATCGAACGCTGCGTTTCGTTGGTCGCGAGCATTTCGCTGGTCGCAACCGGCGGACGCGCGGGGATCTTTTCGAAGCCGTAGATACGCGCGACTTCTTCGATCAGGTCTTCTTCGATTTCAATGTCGAAGCGGTACGACGGCGGCATCACTGAGAACGTGTCGTCGTTGCGCTCGAACGTGAGGCCGAGACGCGTGAAGATTTGCGCGATTTCATCCGCGTCGATCTTGATGCCGATGATGCGGTTCGCACGCGACACACGCATCTTCACCGGCTCGCGCTTCGGCACGTTGACGATCTGGTCGTCGACCGGACCGGCCGCGCCGCCGCAGATGTCGAGGATCAGTTGCGTGATGCGTTCGATGTGCTCGACCGTGGTCGCGTAGTCGACGCCGCGTTCGAAGCGATGGCCCGCATCGGTCGAGAAGTTGTACTTGCGCGAGCGGCCACGAATGCTATCCGGCCACCAGAACGCGGCTTCCAGGTAGATGTTCGTGGTGTCGAGCGTGACCGCCGTGCTGTCGCCGCCCATGATGCCGGCGAGACTTTCAATGTGCTGCTCGTCCGCGATCACGCCGACGGTTTCGTCGAGCTCGACCGTGTTGCCGTTCAACAGCTTGAGCGTTTCGCCGGGGCGACCCCAACGCACGTCCATGCCGCCGTGGATCTTGTCCAGATCGAACACGTGCGACGGACGGCCCAGTTCGAGCATCACGTAGTTCGAGATATCGACCAGCGCGGAGATGCTGCGTTGACCCGAACGTTCGAGACGCTGCACCATCCATTGCGGCGACTTCGCGCGCGCATTCACGCCGCGAATCACGCGACCCGAGAAGCGGCCGCACAGATCCGGCGCCGAGATTTTGACGGGCAGCGTTTCGTCGAGCGTGACTTGCGCCGGCTTGATCTCGAGCGGGCGCAACGATGCACCGGTGATCGCCGACGTTTCGCGCGCCACGCCGAACACCGACAGACAATCCGCCTTGTTCGGCGTCAACTTGATTTCGAAAATCGTGTCGTCGAGATTGAGCGTTTCGCGGATGTCCTGGCCGATCGGCGTATCTTCCGGCAGGATCATCAGGCCGCTATGGTCTTCCGACAGTTTGAGTTCACGTGCCGAGCAGAGCATGCCCTGGCTTTCCACGCCACGCAGCTTCGAGAGCTTGATCGCGAACGGCGCAGCGCCCTCTTCGGCCGGCGGCAATTGCGCGCCCACCAATGCGACCGGCACCTTGATGCCCGGCGCCACGTTCGGCGCACCGCACACGATGTTCAGCGTCGCGCCCGTGCCGGCGTCGACCTGACACACGTTGAGCTTGTCCGCGTCCGGGTGCTTGACGACTTCCAGCACCTGGCCGACAACGATCTTCGAGGTCGGCGGCGCAGCCGGCCGCAGGTCTTCAACTTCGAGACCGGCCATTGTCAGCGCGTGCGACAGTTGGTCGGTCGTCAGTTGCGGATCGACAAAGGTTCTCAGCCAGGATTCCGGGAATTGCATGGTTCTGTGTACGTTCTGATCAGGTTAGGTCCACGTCCGGCGATGCTGCCTTGGTGCTTCTCTGGACTCTGCCGGGGACGCTGCGAACGGCACGCTTTGCATGCCATTCGCGCTCTATGCTTGTCGCGTTCGACCGCGCGGTTCAGGCGAATTGACGCAGGAAACGCAGGTCGTTTTCGAAGAACAGACGCAGGTCTTGCACGCCGTAGCGCAACATGGTGAGCCGTTCGAGGCCACTGCCGAACGCGAAGCCGATATAGCGCTCCGGGTCGAGACCCATGTTGCGAATCACCGTGGGATGCACCTGGCCGGAGCCCGAAATTTCGAGCCACTTGCCGGCGTTCTTGCCCGTTTCGAACAGCATGTCGATTTCAGCCGACGGTTCGGTGAACGGAAAATACGACGGACGGAAGCGCACGAGAATGTCGTCGCGTTCGAAAAATTTCTTCAGGAAGTCGGTATAGACGCCCTTCAGGTCCGCGAAGCTGATGTTCTCGTCGATCCACAGGCCTTCGACCTGGTTGAACATCGGCGAATGCGTCGCGTCGCTGTCCACGCGATACGTGCGGCCCGGCACGATCACTTTGATCGGCGGCGTGTTGGTACGCGCGTAGCGCACCTGCATCGGGCTGGTATGGGTGCGCAGCAGCAGTTGACGGCCGTCGGCATCTTTGCCGTCGACGTAGAACGTGTCCTGCATTGAACGCGCCGGATGGTTTTCCGGGCTGTTCAGCGAGGTGAAGTTGTACCAGTCGGTTTCGATTTCGGGGCCGTCGGCCACGTCGAATCCGATCGACCGGAAAATCTGTTCGACGCGCTCCCACGTGCGCATCACCGGGTGCAGGCTGCCTGCGCCGGTGCCACGACCGGGCAACGTGACGTCAATGGCTTCAGCGGCGAGGCGCTGATTCAGCAACGCGTCGGCCAATGCCTGACGGCGCGCCGTCAACGCGGCTTCCACTTGTTGCTTGACGAGGTTGATCCGTGCGCCTTCGGTCTTGCGCGTTTCGGGATCGAGTTTGCCAAGGCCCTTCAATAGCTCGGTCAGCGCACCCGATTTGCCAAGAAAGCGCGCTTTCTCGTTCTCGAGGGTGGTGACGTCGGAGGCTTCTGCGAAGGCTTTTTGCGCGTCGGCGACAATCTGGTCCAGATCCATTGATCCCATCATTTCAACGTCAGTGTTCAATCGAAGCAAAACTGGTTCTACCAACAAAAACGGGGCTCGGTGAGGAGCCCCGTTTTTGTTGCAGCGTCACCGAGACTACCGGATGTTCGCTACAACGAACCACGCAGTGTTAATTGCCAGAAGCGCAATCAGGCTGCAACGGCGGCTTTCACCTGCTGAACGATCGCAGCAAAAGCAGCCTTGTCAAACACAGCCATGTCGGCCAGCACCTTGCGGTCGAGTTCGATCGAAGCCTTCTTCAGGCCGTTGATGAACACGCTGTACGTCATGTCGTGCTGACGCACCGCCGCGTTGATACGCGTGATCCACAATGCACGGAACACACGCTTCTTGTTGCGGCGATCGCGGTAGGCGTATTGGCCTGCGCGCATGACCGCCTGCTTGGCGATGCGATAGACGTTATTGCGACGGCCGCGGTAACCCTTGGCCAGCTTGATGATCTTCTTGTGACGGGCCCGTGCGGTAACCCCACGTTTTACTCGAGGCATATCTTGCTCCTATGAGTTTCGGTTAAGGGTTAAGCGAACGGAAGCATTGCGCGCACGGAGTTCATATCTGCATCATGAACTGCCGTCGAACCGCGCAAATGGCGTTTGTTCTTGGTGGTCTTCTTGGTAAGAATGTGGCGCTTGAAGGCCTGACCGCGCTTGACGGTACCGCCCGGACGCACCACGAAGCGCTTTGCAGCACTCTTCTTGGTCTTCATCTTCGGCATGACAACTCCATTATTAGATGGATATGGGTGTGCGGTCGGCCAGAGGCCATCACCCGCCCTTCGAAACCCATTCCACTTGGTATGCAGACCGCCGATACCGCTGGCGGCCGCTTTTCAGGAATCGGCGCCTACTACTGCGCCGTTCCGAAACCTGCCGATCCCGCACCGGACACCCGGCACCGCATCGTTTCAATCTTTCACGATCAGAGCGCACGCCACACAGCGCGCCGCTGCTCAAGTCGCTTACTTCTTTTTCTTCGGAGCGATCACCATGATCATCTGGCGTCCTTCCATTTTAGGCATCTGCTCGACCTGACCGACTTCGTCGAGGTCTGTGCGCAGGCGCTCAAGCACGCGCATACCGATTTCCTGGTGAGCCATTTCGCGGCCACGGAAACGCAACGTGATTTTCGTCTTGTCGCCGTCGTCGAGGAAGCGAATGAGGTTGCGCAGCTTGACGTTGTAATCGCCGTCATCAGTGCCAGGGCGGAATTTGACTTCCTTGACCTGGACAATCTTCTGCTTGAGCTTGGCCTCGTGCTGCTTCTTCGCTTCCGAGTACTTGAACTTGCCGTAGTCCATCAAGCGGCAAACTGGCGGAACCGCTTGCGGGGCGATTTCAACCAGATCGACATCTTGCTGTTCCGACATGCGGAACGCATCAGCGAGTTTCACGATGCCGAGCGGTTCGTTCTCGACTCCGACCAGACGCACCTCGGGTGCCGTAATTTCACCGTTGATGCGGTGCGCAGACTTATCAGTAGCGATGTTACGTTTCCTCTAAAATTTAAAAAAACGAGCCGCGCTGCCAAGTGGCTCAGTTGAACGACTGCACGTCATGGCGCAGACGCTCAATGAAGGTATCGAGAGGCATAACGCCCAGATCGACACCACCACGGGCACGCACGGCTACCGTTTGGGCTTCACGCTCTTTGTCGCCGACCACAAGCAGGTACGGCACCTTTTCCAGCGTGTGCTCGCGTATTTTATAGCTAATCTTCTCGTTGCGCAAATCGGCCTCTACTCTAACCCCTTGTTTTTGCAACGATTGGGCTAGCGAGCGTGCATATTCGGTCTGATTTTCCGCGATATTCATCACCACGACCTGCATCGGTGCGAGCCAGGACGGCATTGCACCAGCGTGGTGCTCGATCAGAATGCCAAGGAACCGCTCCATTGATCCGACGATTGCCCGGTGCAGCATGATCGGCCGGCGACGGCCATTGTCTTCCGCGACGTATTCGGCGCCCAGACGCTCCGGCAGCACCATATCGAGCTGCAGCGTACCGCATTGCCACGAGCGGCCGAGGGCATCCTTGATGTGGTATTCGACCTTCGGACCGTAGAACGCGCCCTCGCCCGGCAACTCTTCCCACGTCACGCCGCACGCGGTCAGCGCTTCGCGCAGACCCTGCTCCGCGCGATCCCATGTTTCGTCCGTGCCGGCGCGCGCGTCCGGACGCAGCGACAACTTGATCTCGACCTTGTCGAAGCCGAAGTCCTTGTACACGCTCATGGCTAGCGTGTTGAATGCGATCGATTCGCTGATGAACTGGTCTTCGGTACAGAAAATGTGCGCGTCGTCCTGCACGAAACCACGCACTCGCATCAGGCCATGCAATGCGCCCGACGATTCATTGCGGTGGCACGAACCAAACTCCGCGTAACGCAGCGGCAGATCACGGTAGGAACGCAAGCCGTGATTGAACACCTGCACGTGACCCGGGCAGTTCATCGGCTTGATCGCGTAGTCACGCTTTTCCGATTCCGTCGTGAACATGTTTTCACGATAGTTCTGCCAGTGGCCCGACGCTTCCCACAGCGAACGGTCCATGATCATCGGCGTCTTGATTTCGAGGTAACCCGCGTCGTTCACGCGACGGCGCATGTACTGCTCGACCTGCTGCCACAGCGTCCAGCCGCGCGGATGCCAGAACACCATGCCCGGCGACTCGTCCTGCATATGGAACAGATCGAGTTGCTTGCCGAGCTTGCGGTGGTCGCGCTTCTCGGCCTCTTCGAGCATGTGCAGATACGCCTCTTGGTCTTCTTTTTTGGTCCAGGCCGTACCGTAGATGCGCTGCAATTGCTCGTTCTTCGAATCGCCACGCCAGTAGGCGCCCGCCACCTTCATCAGCTTGAAGACTTTGAGCTTGCCGGTGGACGGCACGTGCGGGCCGCGGCACAGATCGGTGAAGCCGCCATGCGAGTACAGCTTGATATCGTCGCTGGACGGAATCGATTCGATGATTTCGGCCTTGTACTTTTCGCCGATGCTCTTAAAGTAGTCGACCGCTTCTTCGCGCGACACTACACGGCGCGAAACCGGCTCGTCTTTCTTGGCGAGCTCCTGCATGCGCTTTTCGATCTTTTCCAGATCTTCCGGCGTGAAGGGACGGCTGTATGCGAAGTCGTAGTAGAAGCCGTTGTCGATCACCGGGCCGATCGTGACCTGCGCTTCCGGAAACAGATCCTTCACCGCATACGCGAGCAAGTGCGCCGTGGAGTGACGAATGATGTCGAGACCGTCGGCGTCTTTTTCGGTGACGATGGCGAGCGCCACGTCGTGATCGATCAGCGCGGACGTATCGACCAGTTCACCGTCGATCTTCCCGCCGAGCGCGGCCTTCGCGAGGCCGGGGCCGATCGAGGCGGCCACTTCGGCGACGGTCACCGGATGCTCGTACTGTCGAACAGAACCGTCAGGCAGACGTATCGAAACCATTGCGTTCTCCGTGGTGCCGACCGGCGGTGGCACATACAACCAGGTCTAAAAGCCAAAAAAAATGCGGCCCCGCTTTCGAGGGGCCGCATTCACATTTCCTGCAAACTACATTGGCGAAAGTGGTCCTCGACTAGCGTCGCTCCGAAGTAGTCTCGGTCAACGTTCGCGGTGTCATAACCGTATTCGCCTTTTGCGCCAAAGACGCTTACTGCAGTTTGCGAAACCCCGGCAAAACCGGAATTTCTCTTTCGTTGGTAGGCTCGATTGGACTCGAACCAACGACCCCCACCATGTCAAGGTGGTGCTCTAACCAGCTGAGCTACGAGCCTGAAGAAACGAGATTATATGGAGCGCCACACCGCTTGGCAAGTACTTTTATGCATCGACTTTAAATTTCTACCCACCTGAACGAGCGTGTAGAGCCAAGGCCTCTGCAGAGACAACGACGCACACAGACCACCGCTCACGCATCAACTCTTGCGCGACGCGCGCACCACGCCCGTCACTTCGCCGAGCACCGTGCACGCGCGCTGGATCTGCGCGGAGTTCGACACCTCGACAGTAAATTGCATGAACGCGGTATTGCGGCGCGATTGCGTCTTCACACCGATCACATTCACTTTCTCGCGCGCGAAAACTTCGGAGATGTCGCGCAGCAAACCCTGCCGGTCCGTCGCCTCGATGCTGAGGTCAACCGGATAGACCGACTGGCCGCGACCACTCATCACGTCTGCCGACCATGCGGTTTGCAACACGCGTTCCGGCGCGCGATCCGCCATGCGCAGGAACGTCGGGCAATCGCTGCGGTGAATCGACATGCCTTTGCCGCGCGTGACGAAGCCGCTGATATCGTCCGGCGGTGCGGGCCGGCAGCAACGCGCGAGCTGCGTCAGCAACGCGTCGACGCCGACTACCAGCACACCGGTGGACGCGCCGCGCGCGACGCTCGCACCGCTGCTGCGCTTTTCGAATTGCGCAGGCGCCTCGACCATGGGCTCGGGCGGCGGTGCGTCGTGCAACGCCTGCTCGACGAGCCGCAGACTGAACTCTTCCTTGCCCACCACCGAGAACAGATCGTCGGTCGTCTTGAAGCCCAGCTTGGCCGCAAGTTGATCGAGGTTGACCGAAGTCTTGCCTTCGCGCTGCAAGGTCTTTTCGACCATGGCACGTCCGCTGGCGATGTGCTCCTGCACTTCGACCGCGTTGAACCACGCGCGCACTTTCTGCCGCGCGCGCGGGCTTTGCAGATAGCCGAGCTGCGGGTTCAGCCAGTCGCGCGACGGACCGCCCTCCTTCACCGCGACGATCTCGATCGTCTGGCCGTTCTGCAGCGGCGTATTGAGCGGCACCATCGCGCCGTCGACGCGCGCGCCACGGCAACGATGCCCCAGCTCGCTATGCAGGTGATACGCGAAGTCGACGGGCGTCGCACCATGCGGCAGCGGAATCACGCGCGCCTGCGGCGTCAGCACGTAGATGTGGTCGTCGTCGAGCGTGGCCTGGCGTAGTTGTTCCCACGGCTGCGCCGCGCGCTTCTCGCCATGCTCGCCTTCCGAAACCTCGTCTTTCCACGCGAGCAATTGCCGCAACCACGCGATCTTCTCATCGTACTTCTCATTGGCGCTGAACTGGCCGCCGTAACCTCGCGTGCCCGCTTCCTTGTAGCGCCAGTGCGCCGCCACGCCGTATTCGGCGAACTGATGCATTTCGTGCGTGCGAATCTGCACTTCGAACGCGCGGCCGTCGTCGCCGATCACGACCGTGTGCAGCGATTTATAACCGTTCGGCTTGGGCCGCGAGATGTAGTCGTCGAACTCTCGCGGCACCGGTTGCCACAGGTTGTGCACGATGCCGAGCACGGTGTAGCAATCTTTGATGTCCGGCACGATCACGCGAAACGCGCGCACGTCGTACAGCTCGGCAAAGTCCAATTCCTTGCCGCGCATCTTGCGCCAGATACTGTAAATGTGTTTTGGCCGACCGCTGACTTCGGCGCGGATATCCGCCGCGGCCAGTTCCTGCTGCAGGCGCTCAATAGCCTGCGCGACATAGCCCTCGCGCTCAACGCGCTTCTCGTCGAGCAGCTTGGCAATGCGCTTGTACGTGACCGGCTCCTCGAAGCGGAACGCGAGATCTTCGAGCTCCCACTTCAGTTGCCAGATGCCGAGCCGATTGGCGAGCGGCGCGTAAATGTCGAGCGTTTCGCGCGCCACGTCAGGCGACGGCGTGATCTTCGCCGCAGCGTAATAGCGCATAGATTGCAGACGCGACGCGAGCCGGATCAGCACCACGCGAATATCTTGCGCGAACGCGAGCAGCATCTTGCGCAACGCTTCGACCTGCGCGCGGCGCGCGGCCTGCGCGTCCCGCCCGGCTTCGGGCATCGCGTTCTGCGCGGCACGCAAGCTGACCGTGCCGAGACGCAGCAGCTTGCGCACGTCGCCGACCAGTTGCGCGACCTCCTCGCCGAAGTTGTCGGCGATCACACGCTCCGGATCCTGCAGATGCGGCGTCAACGCAAACAGCGCCGCCGCCAGCACCGCCGGCGGATCGACATTGAGCGTGCGCATGATCGACGCCGTGCCCGCCGCGTGATCCGCCAGCAACTCGCCCGACGACAACCGCACCTCGCCCGCATGTTCGCGCACGAACGCCATCGCTTCGTCGAAGGACGGGAGGGGGTGCGGCGTGCTCGTAACGGTTTCGGTATTCATGGTGCGACGGTGCGACGGCCCGACGGGCCAGACGAATCAACGGAAGGTGAACGACAACGACGGCTGCGCGCGGCTTAGTCGCGCTGCGCTGCGACCACGACGATTTCGACGAGGCACTTCGGGTTCGCGAGCTTGGCTTCGACGGTAGCGCGCGGCGGCGTGTCGCCTTGTGCAACCCACTCGTCCCACACGGCGTTCATGCCGGCGAAGTGCACCATGTCCGAGATATAGATCTGCACCGACAGCAACTGCGACTTGTCGCTGTTCACCTCACCCAGCAGACGGTCTATGTGGCCGAGCACTTCGCGCGTCTGACCCGTGATGTCCTGATCCGCGTCTTCGGCGATCTGGCCTGCGAGGTACACCGTGCCGTTATGCACGGCGATTTCGGAGAGGCGCTTGCCGACGTGATGACGAATGACTGCCATGAAGAATCCTGAGTTGGGTTAAAAATTGATCGGAGATGCTTTCCGCATGACGCCCCTGCATAACGCCCGAATCGGACGCCACGCGGAACTGCATATTATGACGCGTCGGCCGCCCGCCCGATGAAGAACTGCCGCGCAACGTCGATCTGATCGGCCGACAGAAACGCCGGCGCATGCCCGACACCGGCAATTTCCACGCTCGACACGGCGGCCCCAGTCTCGGTCATCTGCGTGACGGTTTCACGCGACAACAAATCGGACTGCTCGCCGCGCACCACCAGCACCGGCCCCTGAAAAGCCGCCAGAGAACGCCACAGCACGGCCTCGCCGAGTTTGGCCGCCTCTTCGGTAATCGCGGCAAATGGCTCGGCAATGCGCGGGTCGTAGCGCATGAGCCATGCGCCGTCTTTTTCGTGCAGCAGCGGCGTGTTGATTTCGCGCCATTCGTCCGGCGTGAGCGGACCGAAAGTTTTCGCGAGCAATGCCGCGTAGTCGACGCCTTGTTGCAGCGTGTCGAAACGCACGGGCTTGCCGAGGTAGTCGCCGATACGCTGCACGGCCACCGGTTCGAGATGCGGACCGACGTCGTTCAGCAACAGCTTGCGAATCGGCGTCTCGGGCAGACCGGCGAGCGCCATGCCGATCAGACCGCCCATCGAGGTGCCGAACCAGTCGACCGTTTCGACGTTCAGGCGCGCGATCAGCGTGACCATGTCGGCCACATACTGCGGCACGCTATAGAAGTTGGGGTTGGCAAGCCATGATGACAAGCCTCGCCCCGCCACGTCCGGACACACCACACGGTAAGTGTTGGCGAATTGCGCCGCGAGACGATCGAAGTCACGCCCCGAGCGCGTCAAGCCATGCACGCATACCAGCACGCGTGGATTGGCCGGATCGCCCCATTCGGTGTACGCAACGCGGTGCAACCCCGCGGGGCTGGCGCACTGCACATAACGTTGGCGCGGAACGGCTGGCTCGGCGTTGAAAGCGGACGTTGGTGCGGTCATCGGGGCTCCTTGCAAAAGCACTGCGGATTCAGCCCGGCACAGCACGGGCCGATAAGGCATCCAATCCTCAAGGGATTGTAAACCGCTTTGCCATGCGACAAGGATCGGCCAAACGGCATAGGACAACCTCAGACCCGGATCCGCCGCGCACAAACAAAAGCGGGCGAGGCACACGCCTCGCCCGCCTTGCAATCACACTGGCCGGTCGCAGCACCGGCGGCGCACCGAGTCAGAGACAGAATCTCAACCCGCCTCGCGCCGCGCTTTACATCTCACTGCAAAGCGCACCGCCCAGCCCACCACTCAACTCACCGCGCTCACATCGAGCGGCGCACCGGTCTTCGCCTGAATTTCCTCGACGCTCACGCCCGGCGCCAGTTCGGTCAGCTTCAGCCCGGCTTCCGTCACCTCGATCACGCCGAGGTCGGTGATGATCTGATCGACCACCGCCACGCCCGTCAGCGGCAGCGTGCATTCGTCGAGAATCTTGTGCTGGTCGCCCTTCGCAACGTGCTCCATCAGCACGACCACGCGTTTGACGCCCGCCACCAGATCCATCGCGCCGCCCATGCCCTTGATCATCTTGCCCGGGATCATCCAGTTCGCCAGATCGCCCTTCTTGCTGATCTGCATTGCGCCCAGAATTGCCAGGTTGATGTGGCCGCCGCGAATCATCGCGAACGAATCCGCCGACGAGAAAATCGACGAGCCCGGCAGCGTGGTCACCGTCTGCTTGCCGGCGTTGATCAGGTCGGCGTCCACTTCCTCTTCGGTCGGCGACGGGCCGATGCCGAGCAGGCCGTTTTCCGACTGCAGCCAGACTTCGACGCCGGCCGGCACGTGATTCGCCACCAGCGTCGGCAGGCCGATGCCGAGGTTCACATAGAAACCGTCCTGCAATTCCTTCGCCGCGCGTGCGGCCATTTCGTCACGAGTCCATGCCATGATCAGGCTCCTTTCGCGCGGACGACGCGTTGTTCGATGCGTTTTTCCGGAGTCGCATTGAGCACAATGCGCTGAACGAAGATGCCGGGCGTATGGATCGCGTCCGGATCGAGCTCGCCCACTTCGACGATCTCCTCGACTTCCGCGACCGTGATCTTGCCGGCCATCGCGCACATCGGGTTGAAGTTGCGCGCGGTGCGGCGGTAGATCAGGTTGCCGGACTTGTCGGCCTTCCATGCCTTGACGAGCGCGACGTCTGCGGTCAGGGAGTGTTCGAGCACGTAGTGGTTCTCGCCGAACTGGCGGGTTTCCTTGCCTTCGGCGATCAGCGTGCCGTAGCCGGTATTGGTGAAGAACGCCGGAATGCCCGAACCGCCCGCGCGCAGCTTTTCAGCCAGCGTGCCTTGCGGCGTGAATTCGAGCTCGAGTTCGCCTGCCAGATACTGGCGCTCGAACTCCTTGTTCTCGCCCACATACGACGAGATCATCTTCTTCACCTGGCGCGTTTCGAGTAGCAGACCGAGGCCGAAACCGTCGACGCCCGCGTTGTTGCTGATACAGGTGATGCCCTGCACCTTCGAATCGCGCAGCGCCGCGATCAGCGCCTCCGGAATGCCGCACAGCCCGAAGCCGCCGACGGCAAACGTCTGCCCGTCCTTGACGATGTCTTTCAGCGCCTCGGCGGCGCCTGGATAGACCTTGTTCATCAGTATGTCCCTTCCTTTATGGAAACCCGAATCAGGTTCGTTGCGGCTGGTATGACGTTCTGCGAGCTCGCGCCCGACACGTCATTCTAGTCATCCGTAGCAGGCCGTGCGCCCGGCTTGGCCGGTGTTATGCGCAAAGACTCGCTCCAGACGCTTGCACCGCGTTGTCATGTGCCCGAAAGAGTACGCTGGGCGCGCCATGCGGCACAATACGCAAAAATACATAAGTACTTGCCGCCAACTCATGCCCGCCCTCGACTATCAAACCGCTTTTCAACTCGCGCCGATCGGCCTCGTGCTGTCGCGCGAACGGGTGATCGAAGACTGTAATGACGAGCTGGCGTCGATTTTCGGCTGCCCGCGCGAGGCGCTGCTCGGCCAGTCGTTTCAGGTGCTGTATCCGTCGACGGACGAATTCGAGCGGATCGGCGCACGCATTCCGCCGATCATGACCGCGCAGGGCAGCTACGCCGACGACCGCATCATGAAACGCGCCAACGGCGAACTGTTCTGGTGCCACGTGACGGGCCGCGCGCAGCAACGCGCAGACGCGCATGCGGCGGGCGTGTGGACGTTCGAGGATTTGAGCGCGACGCGCCGCGTGGCGGTCGAATTGACGCCGCGCGAACGGGAGATCGCCGCGCAACTGGTGACCGGAAAAACCAGCAAGCAGATCGGCCGCGTGCTGGATATCAGCCCGCGCACCGTGGATGTCTACCGGGCGCGGCTGATGCGCAAATACGATACGGGGAATGCGACCGAGCTATTGCAGCGCTTGCTCGGGCATTGAGGTGTGGACGGGCGGCCCGCTTTATCGGCCGCCTCATCAACCACGCTTATCAAGCCGCCTTGACCAGCGCGGCGCGCTCGATCGTCGCACGCAGCAGATCGGGCACCGGCACCGACTTCGCCGCCGCGTAATCGATCCACACGCAGCGCGCGGCGCCGCGCGCATAGACGGTGTTCGGATCGTCGGCGCGCACCAGCTCGAAGCCGGTGTCGAAGCTGCTGCGGCCAGGCGTGGCCACCGTCATCCGGCCGATCACGTCGCCGGGATAATGCAGTTGCTTGAGAAACTCCATCGACGCGTTGACGATCACCGGGCCCTGCCCGTCGGCATTGCTGCCCGCCAGACCCATCTGTTCGAACCAGGAGATCCGCACCTGCTCCATGTAGCGGAAATAGACCGTGTTGTTCACATGGCCGAATGCGTCCATGTCGCCCCAACGGATCGGCATGGACATCTCAAAGACTGCGTGAAAATCGCTCATCGTACTTCCGTTCTACCTGCTTCTTAAAGTTAAAGTGGACTCAAATCAGGCCAGCCCGAAGCCGTCGTCGGCGGCGATCACCGAGCCGTTGATGAACTGCGACTCGTCGGCCGCCAGCAGCAGCAGGAGCCCGTCCAGATCGTCCGGCTTGCCGACGCGATGACGCGGCAACATCGACACCAGCTTCTGCCCCTGCTCGGTCGACCAGTGGTGGTGATTGATCTCCGTGTCGATATACCCCGGACAGATCGCGTTCACGTTGATGCCGTGCTTGCCCCACTCCAGCGCCATGGCTTTCGTCATATGGACGACGGCGGCCTTGCTCATCGAGTACAGGCCGATCTGCGGCAGCACGCGCAGGCCCGCCATCGACGCGATGTTGATGATCCGGTACGACGGATTCTGCGCGTTGTTGCCGCGCATGATCATGCGTTTGGCGACTTCCTGCGCGACGAAAAATGCGCCGCGCGTGTTCGTATCGAACACGTATTCGAAGTCGGCCGGCGTGACTTCCGACAGCTTCTGCGTGGTCGACACGCCCGAGTTGTTCACCAGAATGTCGATGGTGCCCGCTTCGGTCTCCGCGTGAGCGACCGCCGACTTGATGCTCTGGTAATCGGTCACGTCGAGCGACACCACATGCGCCGCGCCGCCGGACGCCTCGATCTCGGCGCGCAGTTCCTTCAACCGCTCGGTGCGCCGGCTCGCCAGCACGACCTTGGCGCCCGCCTGCGACAATACCTGAGCAAAGCGCTTTCCCAACCCGCTCGAAGCGCCGGTGATCAGCGCGACCTTGCCTTCCAGATTGATCGAACGGCCCATTGTCGTTCCCTTGTTCGGTTGTAATTGCAACTGCGGTTGACAGGTGCGGTAAGACCGTCGCTACGGGTCGGTACCGTATCACATAAATAGAACGATCGTGCTAATCTCTGCTCATCCGGTTGCAGTGCGGGGATGCATCGCCCACAATACGAACCCGAAAAAAGCATTCTAACGGTAAGAGGAGCATCAATGACCCCCGCAAGTCTCATTGAGCAATACGGTCCACGCGAGTCGATGGAATACGACGTCGTGATCGTCGGCGGCGGCCCGGCTGGCCTGTCCGCAGCGATCCGCCTGAAGCAGCTGGCGGCGGAAAAGAGCGTCGAGCTGGGCGTGTGCGTGCTGGAAAAAGGCTCGGAGATCGGGGCGCATATCCTGTCGGGCGCGGTGATGGATCCGCGCGCAATCACCGAACTGATTCCGGACTGGAAAGAAAAAGGCGCGCCGCTCGACGTGGCGGTGAGCGAAGACAAATTCCTGTTCCTGAGCGAAACCGGCTCGAAAAACGTGCCGGTCTGGGCGCTGCCGGACAACTTCAAGAATCACGGCAACTACGTGATCAGCCTCGCGAACGTGACGCGCTGGCTGGGTCAGCAGGCCGAGGCGCTGGGCGTCGAGATTTTCCCGGGCTTTCCGGCCGCTGAAATCCTTTACAACGACGATGGCTCGGTCAAGGGCGTGGCGACCGGCAATCTGGGCATCGGCAAGGACGGCGAGCCGACCGAGAACTTCCAGCTCGGCATGGAGTTGCATGCCAAATACACGCTGTTCTGCGAAGGCGCGCGCGGCCATCTGGGCCGTCAGCTGAACGACCGGTTCAAGCTGCGCGAAGGCGTCGATCCGCAGGTCTACGGTATCGGCATCAAGGAACTGTGGGAAATCGATCCGAGCAAGCACAAGCCGGGTCTGGTGATGCACACTGCCGGCTGGCCGCTTGAAAACGACACGTACGGCGGCTCGTTCCTGTATCACATGGACAACAACCAGGTGATGGTGGGCTTCGTGGTCGGCCTGGGTTATACGAATCCGTATCTGTCGCCGTTTGAAGAATTCCAGCGCTACAAGACACATCCGGCGATCCGTGCGATCCTGGAAGGTGGCAAGCGCGTGTCGTACGGTGCGCGGGCGATCACCGCAGGTGGTCTGATGTCGCTGCCGAAGCTGGTGTTCCCGGGCGGCGCGCTAGTAGGCGACGATGCGGGCTTCCTGAATGCATCGCGGATCAAGGGCTCGCATGCGGCGATCAAGACCGGCATGCTGGCCGCCGACGCTGCGTTCGAAGCCGTGCAGGCGGGACGCACAAGCGACGAACTCACGGCCTATCCGGAAGCCTTCAAGACGTCTTGGCTGCACACTGAGCTGCATCGCGCGCGCAATTTCAAGCAATGGATGAGCAAGGGCCTATATCTCGGCACGCTCATGGTCGGTCTCGAGCAGAAGGTCCTGGGCGGCAATGTGCCCTGGACGCTGCATCACCAGCATTCCGATCACGAGATGCTGAAGCCGGCGTCGCAGTGCAAGCCGATCACGTATCCGAAACCGGACGGCAAGCTGACGTTCGACCGGCTCTCGTCGGTGTTCATCTCGAACACCAATCACGAAGAGAACCAGCCGGCTCACCTGACGCTGAAAGATCCGTCGGTGCCGGTGAACGTGAACTGGCAGACCTATGCCGGTCCGGAAGCGCGTTACTGCCCGGCGGCCGTGTATGAGTTCGTCAAGAACGACGACGGCGGCGAGCGTCTGGTGATCAACGCGCAGAACTGCGTGCACTGCAAGACGTGCGATATCAAGGACCCGACGCAGAACATCGTGTGGGTCACGCCTGAGGGTGGCGGCGGGCCGAACTACCCGAATATGTAATGGCTGTGCATTTGCCTTCGCGGCGCGTCGACAGCAGGTCGCGCGTTGCGAAGGCGAATTTCAATTCCGCACCAGCGCCACGATCCGTTCCCGCACGTGCGCCACAACCGGCGTCCAATCGCCGACCGCAGGTTGTCGAACCAGCTCAATCGAATCGTACCAGGGCGTCGCCGACGATTCATCGCCCCAAAACCACGCGGACACGTGATCGATCATCAGACAGGTCGGCACACCGAGTGCGCCGGCCAGATGCGCGGGCCCGCTGTCGATCGTCAGCACCAGATCCAGATTTGCCAGCAGCGCAGCCACGTCGTCGAATCCGGACTGAAAATGACCGGTCATATCGACCACATCCAGCCCCTTCTCCCGCCATTGCGCGACCGTCTCGCCGCGTCCCGGCGACAACGCGAAATAGCTTACGCCCGGCACGTTCAGCAGCGGCTCGAGTTGCGCCACCGGCACCGAGCGCCGCACGTCGCGGATATGATCGGGATTGCCGTTCCACACCAGACCGACTTTGCGATGAGCGTGTGTCCCCGTGACGTGTGCGTCGACGCGCTCGCGCCAAGCCTGGACATGCGTCGGATCGGCGCTCAGATACGGCCGGCCCCATCCCGTTGCGTCGAACACGCCGAGCCGCAGCGGCAAACTCATTAATCCGCAATGGAAGTCGGGCCGTGTGTCCAGACTCGTTTCGAGCGGCAAATCGGCAGGCAGGATGCGTTCGAATAGATGCCGCAACGGTCCGTCGTGACCGAAGATCACCCGGCCGCCCTCGCGCCGCACCCGCTCGGCGAGGTGCGGCAGAAAACGCACCGCCCACAGGCAGTCGCCGTTGCCTTGCTCGCCATAGACCACCAGCGTCTTGCCCGCCAGCGATTCGCCCTGCCAATGTGCGCTGATCGACGCGAGCGCCTGCTGCGCGTTATTCAGCTCGCCGCCGAACCCGACGCGTGATTCGTAGTGCGCCCAGCCATCGGCGAAACGACCTGTGCGGATTTCCAGCTCCGACAGATCGAACAACGCGTGCGCGTTATCCGGCGATAACGTCAGCACCTGCCTGAGCAACGCTTCCGCTTCGGCGAAACGCGCCTGTTCCTTGACGCACAACGCCAGCTTGTGAAGGGTCACCGGATTGCCGGGCACGACGCGCACCGCCTCGCGCAACAACTGCTCCGCCAAGGCGAAATCGTCGCGCTGCTGGACGGCGGCGGCGCGCCAGATCAGCGCGTTGGCGTCGTCGGCGTTGTGGGACAGGAGCAGTTGGGCGGCGGCGTCGGTCAAAGACCAATCGCGCAGCACGAAGGCGGTCTGCGCGATCGTGTGAAGCAGCGTGGGGTCGCAGGAAGGATCGAGCCGATAGGCACGCACCAGCGCGGCAAGCGCCTCGCGTTGGCGGTCTTTGTCGCGACCGGCGTGTTGCAGCAACAGCTGGCCGAGCGCGCAGCAGTCGCCGGTGGTGGCGTCCGGCGCGGCAACGCGACTGCGCAGGCCGGCCAGAGGGTTGTGAGCCGGATCGATAGCCAGATCGGTCATGACGACGACACCGCGCGCACGTTCTTACGACGCAACGAAGCTGCTCAACCCGCGCACCTGTTACGGCGCGCTGGCAGCGATCTTCGGCGTGCTGACAGCAACATCGCCGCATTGCGCGCGATGCCGCAGCGCGTGATCGATCAGCACCAGCGCAAGCATCGATTCGGCGATCGGCGTGGCGCGAATGCCGACGCACGGGTCATGCCGCCCGAACGTTTCGACGACGGCCGGCTGCCCGGCTTTGTCGATCGAGCGACGCGGCGTGCGAATGCTCGACGTCGGCTTGATCGCGATCGACACGGTAATGTCCTGCCCGGTCGAAATGCCGCCGAGCACACCGCCCGCGTGATTGCCGACGAAGCCTTCCGGCGTCAGTTCGTCGCCATGCACCGAACCGCGTTGCGCGACGCTCGCGAAGCCCGCGCCGATCTCCACGCCCTTGACCGCGTTGATGCCCATCATGGCATGCGCGATGTCGGCGTCGAGACGGTCGAACAGCGGCTCGCCGAGGCCGACCGGCACGCCGGACGCCACGACGTTGATGCGCGCGCCGATCGAATCGCCGTCTTTACGCAGCGCGTCCATGTACTCCTCGAGCTGCGGCACGATGTCGGCGTTCGGCACGAAGAACGGGTTCTCGCGCACGTGCGTCCAGTCGACGAACGGCACGTCGATCTCGCCGAGCGCGGCCATGTAGCCACGAATCTCGACGCCGAACTTTTCGCGCAGCCACTTCTTCGCCACCGCGCCCGCCGCGACCGTGGGGGCGGTCAGACGCGCCGACGAACGGCCGCCGCCGCGATAGTCGCGAATGCCGTATTTTTGCCAGTAGGTGTAGTCGGCGTGGCCCGGACGGAACGTATCGACAATGTTGCCGTAGTCTTTGCTGCGCTGGTCCGTATTGCGGATCAGCAGCGCGATCGGCGCGCCGGTGGTCTGGCCTTCGAACACGCCCGACAGGATCTCGACCTTGTCTTCTTCCTGGCGCTGCGTGACGTGGCGCGACGTGCCGGGCTTGCGGCGGTCGAGTTCGAGCTGGATGTCGGCTTCGCTGAGCGCCATGCCCGGAGGGCAGCCGTCGATCACGCAGCCGATAGCCGGGCCGTGCGATTCGCCGAAGGTCGTGACAGTGAAAAGCGTACCGAGCGTGTTGCCGGACATGGGCGTCGTCCAAAGAAATGCGGGGAAGGCACTATTATGCCAGCCCGTTAGGGGCCAGGCGGTGGCGCAGGTTCGCTATAGGCCTTCTGGACAAGTGCCGGGCGAGGCCGCCTGGGAGCGGCGCGCCCGATCCACCCGCTACTTCCGCGCCCCGCGCAGCTCGGTCACGACCTGCTGCAGCAACTCAGGCGTCGCTAATTCCGGGTCGATCGGCTCGCCCACCGCGAGCGTCAACCGGCTCATCACGCCCTTTTGAACCGGCCGCGGCCAGCGCGCGTCGTTGGCGCGCGAAAACACGCTGCCCCACAGCCCGCGCAGCGCCATCGGCACAACCGGTGCGGGCGTGCGCTTGATGATCTCGGTCACGCCATGACGGAACGGATTCATGTCGCCGGTCTTGGTGAGCTTGCCTTCCGGGAAGATGCAAACCAGATCGCCCTCGGCCAGCGCCTGCGCGCAACGTTCGTAGGCACGCGTCAACAATTCCGGATCCTGATGGGCCGGCGCGATCGGAATCGCCTTCGCATGACGGAACACCCAGCCGGCGAACGGCGATTTGAAGATCTGGTGATCCATCACGAAACGGATCGGCCGCGGGCTTTCGGCCATGATGACGATCGCGTCGACGAAGCTCACGTGATTGCAAACGAGCACCGCCGCGCCCTCTTCCGGAATCCGTTCGGCATGCACGAGCCGGATCCGATAGAACGTATGCACGAGCACCCACGCGACGAAGCGCAGCAGAAACTCCGGCACCAGCGAGTAAATGTAGGTCGCCACCACGATATTCAGCAGCGCGGTGATCAGGAAAAGCGCCGGAATACTGAAGCCGGCCGAGGTCAGCCCGACCGCCATCAGCGACGAAAGAATCATGAACAGCGAGTTCAGAATATTGTTCGCCGCAATGATCCGCGCGCGGTGGCTCGGCTGGCTGCGGCTCTGGATCAGCGCGTACAACGGCACGCTGTAGAAGCCGCCGAACATGGCGAGCAGGAACAGATCGGCCAGCACGCGCCAGTGGGCGGGCTGCGCGAGAAACTCGCCGACGCTCAGCAGATGGCCGGCCAGCGGCAGCGCGTGGCTGGCAAAAAACAGATCGATCGCAAACACGCTCATACCGATCGAGCCGAGCGGCACCAGACCGATTTCAATGCGCCGCTTCGAGAGTTTTTCGCACATCAGCGAACCGAGGCCGATGCCGATCGAGAACGTGCCGAGCAGCACGGTCACGACGTCCGGGTTGGCGGACAGCACGTTCTTCGCGAAGCTGAAAAACGACGACAGAAACGTCGCGCCCACGAACCACAGCCAGGAGATCCCCAGCAGGCTCAGAAACACGGTGCGGTTTTCGCGCGCCAGCTTCAGGTTGCGCCACGTCTCGGTGACCGGATTCCAGTTGATGCGCAAATCCGGTTGCGCCGCCGGCGTGACCGGCACGTAGTTCGACACGAAGCGCCCGACCACCGCGATTGCGACGCACGCGCAGGCCAGCACCACCGCGCCATGCTCGACGAAACCCGCACCCGCGCCGCCGATAATCGTGCCGATCAGGATCGCCACGAAGGTGCCCATCTCGACCATGCCGTTGCCGCCGACCAGTTCCGACTTCGACAGATGCTGCGGCAGGTACGAATACTTGACCGGTCCGAACACGGTTGAATGCACGCCCATCAGAAACGTGCACAGGTACAGTAGTGGCGCGCTATGCAGCCAGAACCCCGTTCCGCCGATCAGCATC
The DNA here is from genome assembly GCF_013409255.1 of Paraburkholderia bryophila. Taxonomy (NCBI): domain Bacteria; kingdom Pseudomonadati; phylum Pseudomonadota; class Betaproteobacteria; order Burkholderiales; family Burkholderiaceae; genus Paraburkholderia; species Paraburkholderia bryophila. The sequence continues at coordinate 4,268,313 of NZ_JACCAS010000001.1, read as the reverse complement.
ACGACGATTTCGAACGTCTTGACGAAGCGCGTGAGCATCGCCTTGTCGTATTTGTCGGCGATCTGGCCAGAGGTGGCGGACAGCAGCACGAACGGCAGAATGAAAATGGCCGAGATCAGGAACGCCGCCGTGGCCGGATCGACACCGGAAAAGCGTGCCGCCTGATACGTGACCAGCGACGTGAAACCGATCTTGAACACGTTGTCGTTCATCGCACCGAGGAACTGGGTCCAGAAAAACGGCGCGAAGCGGCGCTGACTGAGCAGCCGGAACTGGGACTCGTGCGCCTCGTGGGTGCGGGCGGTGCGGCGGGCGGCAGGTATCGGACGATCGCTCATGAAGTTCGAAGGGCACGCTAAAAGAGCAACAGGGTGGCGGGCTTGAGCACAAGTCCGGGCACAAAAAAAGCGCACGCTTTCGCGCGCGCTCTGACTGTATATTCGCGCTCACCGCAACCGCTCACAGCGAATGCCCGAGCGCCGCGGTGAGTCACCGCGCATTAACTCACTAACTCACATTAACGCGCGGGTTGTTCCTGCTGCTCTTCCGGCCAGTCGCGGATATAGGCCTTGAGCATACGGTTCTCGAAACCCTGCTCTTCAACCACGGCCTTGGCGACGTCGTAGAACGAGATCACGCCCATCAGCGTACGGCTTTCCAGTACCGGCAGATAGCGCACGTGGTGCTCGAGCATCATGCGGCGGACTTCGTTCACGTCCGTTTCCGGTGTGCAGGTGAGCGGGTGGTCGTCCATGACCTTGCGGATCGTGGAGGTGCCGACGCTGCCGCCGTTCTTGCTCAGCGTATTGATGATTTCGCGGAAGGTCAGCATGCCGACCAGATCGCCGTATTCCATCACGACCAGCGAGCCGATGTCGTGCTCGGCCATTGCGTTGACGGCTTCGTGCAGCGTGGTGTCCGGCGTGACCGTGAAAAGGGTGTTGCCTTTAACCTTAAGAATGTCGCTGACTCGCATGATCTGTCTCCCGAGATACCCGCTAAGCTGGTAATGCATGAATGATTTTCGATCCTAGCGGAAAGGCCCATAAAAGGAAAGCGGGCCGCCCACCAAGGCGCGACGGGCGTTCGCCCGGCTGAATCCGTGCTCGATTCGTGCTGAATCCGCGCGCAAGCCGCGCCGGATCCGCGCGAATCCCAGGCGAACTCCACCCACGACCGCGTCGGCGCATCGGGAAAACCGCGCTTGATGCGCCCGACGCCGGTGATAGGATGGCCGCCACTTTCACCTTTCGCGGGGCCGTTCGTGGCCTCGCCGCCCAGCATGTCCGCCAACCGTTTCGATACGCTTGCGCTGCACGCCGGCGCCGCGCCCGACCCGACCACCGGCGCGCGCGCCACGCCGATCTACCAGACTACCTCGTTTTCGTTCCGCGATTCCGACCACGCCGCGGCGCTCTTCAATATGGAGCGTGCGGGCCACGTCTATTCCCGCATCTCGAACCCGACCGTGGCCGTATTCGAAGAGCGCGTGGCCGCGCTCGAAAACGGCGCGGGCGCGATCGGCACGGCCAGCGGCCAGGCCGCCCTGCATCTGGCGATCGCCACGCTGATGGGCGCGGGCGCCCATATCGTCGCCTCCAGCGCGCTGTACGGCGGCTCGCACAACCTGCTGCATTACACGTTGCGGCGCTTCGGCATCGAGACGACCTTCGTCAAGCCCGGCGATACCGACGCGTGGCGCGCCGCGCTGCGCCCGAACACGCGCCTGCTGTTCGGCGAAACGCTCGGCAACCCGGGCCTCGACGTGCTCGACATTGCGGCCGTCGCGCAGATCGCGCACGAGCACCGCGTGCCGCTGCTGGTCGACTCGACCTTCACCACGCCGTATCTGCTCAGACCGTTCGAGCACGGCGCCGACTTCGCTTACCACTCGGCGACCAAGTTTCTGGGCGGCCACGGCACGACGATCGGCGGCGTGCTGGTGGATGGCGGCACCTTCGACTTCGAGGCCTCCGGACTTTTCCCCGAATTCACCGAGCCTTACGACGGCTTTCACGGCATGGTGTTCAGCGAGGAAAGCACGGTCGCGCCGTTCCTGCTGCGCGCACGCCGCGAAGGTCTGCGCGACTTCGGCGCATGCCTGCATCCACAGGCTGCGTGGCAGTTGCTGCAAGGCATCGAGACGCTGCCTTTGCGGATGGAGCGGCACATTGCCAATACGCGCCGGGCGGTCGACTTTCTCGTGTCTCACGCGGCGGTCGACGCGGTCGCCTACCCGGAGTTGCCGACGCATCCGGATCACGCGCTCGCCAAACGGCTGCTGCCGCGCGGCGCGGGTGCCGTGTTCAGCTTCGATTTGCGCGGTGGCCGCGCGGCCGGCAGCAGCTTTATCGAAGCGCTATCGCTGTTCTCGCACCTGGCGAACGTCGGCGACGCACGCTCGCTGGTGATCCATCCGGCATCGACGACGCACTTCCGCATGGACGCCGCCGCGCTCGCCGCGGCGGGCATCACGGAAGGCACGATCCGGCTGTCGATCGGCCTCGAAGATCCCGACGACCTGATCGACGACCTCAAGCGCGCGCTGAAGGCCGCGCAGAAAGCGAGCGGTTCGAGCGCGGCGCCAGGCGGCCGTGCCGCTGCGCCGAGCGCCGCCGACCAACCCCGCCCGGAGTCCGCATGATCCTCACCGTTCAAGGCCAACCCGCGTACGCGTACACCGGTGGCAAACCGTTCGACGCCGCTTTGCCGACCGCCGTGTTCATCCACGGTGCGGAACACGACCATAGCGTGTGGGCCCTGCAAAGCCGCTACTTCGCACACCACGGTTTCGGCGTGCTGGCGGTCGACCTGCCCGGCCACTGCCGCAGCAGCGGCCCCGCGCTCACCTCCGTGCCCGCCATGGCCGACTGGCTCGCCGCGCTGCTCGACGCCGCCGGCGTGCAACGCGCGTTCGTGGCCGGCCACAGCATGGGCTCGCTGATCGCGCTCGACTTCGCCGGCCGCTACCCGGAGCGCGCGACGCACCTCGCGCTGCTCGCCACGGCGATTCCGATGACCGTCTCCGACACCTTGCTCGACGCCGCGCTAAATCGCGAACCCGAAGCAATCGGCATGGTCAACGAATGGTCGCATTCCACGCTCGCCGCCAAACCCTCGTGCCCCGGCCCCGGCTTCTGGCTGTACGGCATGAACCAGCGGCTGATGGAGCGCGTGTCGGCACGTGGCGAAGCCCATCTGTTCCACACCGACTTCAGCGCCTGCAACAGCTACACGGATGGCCTCGCCCGTGCCGCCCAGGTGCGCTGCGCGGCCCGCGTGGTGGTCGGCCGGCGCGACGCAATGACGCCGCCGCGCGCAGCCAAAGCGCTTGCCGACGCGCTCGCGCAAGCGGGCGTAGCGGTCGACACCGTCACGCTGGAGGCCGGCCACGCCTTGATGACCGAGCAACCCGACGCCACGCTCGACGCCCTCTTCAGCTTCGCATCCCGACCGCCTCGCGACGCTCGATAGTCGCGGCGAAAACCATCACGATAAGCGCGCCGGAAGCGGCGCGCCATTGGCCGAATGGCCAGGTTGCGCGCATGAGTCGAATGGCCGCACAATGGGTCACGCCTGCCCTGTTTCGACGGCGCGCCGGGCATGCCGACGGCGCGCAACGAAGCATCCTGGAAGCGACAGGCACGGAGTCGAGAAACATAGAAATCCGGAGGCCGTGATGGCTCAAACCGCCCACACCGATCACTTCGCGAGTTTCGCGGAGTTTTATCCGTACTATCTGAGCGAGCATCGCAATACGGTCTCGCGGCGGCTGCATTTCGTGGGGTCGCTCGGCGTCATCGGCTGTCTCGCGATGGCGCTCGCCACCGGCGGCTGGCTATGGCTGCCGGCCGCGGTGATCTGCGGATATGGCTTTGCGTGGGTCGGCCATTTCTTCTTCGAGAAGAACCGGCCGGCTACTTTCCGGCACCCGGTCTATAGCCTGATGGGCGATTGGGTGATGTTCAAGGACATCTGCGTCGGCAAGATTTCGCTGTAGCGATTGAAATAGGCACCTTGCCACCGTGCTTCGTCATGCCGCGGGGAAACGCGCTGCGCTAAGGCGCGTCAAGCCGCCTGATGCGGCATCGACGCCGCGTTTTCTCCGCCGTCTTCGGCACGCTGCGCGCGAGCGGCCGCGCGTGCCGTCAACAAAGCGGCGAGCGTCACCTTCTTCAGCTTGTCGTTATCCAGCGCGGACAGCAGCGTGTCGCCATCCACCCGTGTAGCGTCGAGTTCGAGTTGATACTCCAGCTCCGCGCGGTCGATCACGAACAGGTCGAACAAGCGCTCCACCGTGATCTGCGCCGGGTTGGCGAGCAGCAGGAAGTGCGGACGCATGCCGTCCTCCTGCAAGCGCGCGATCCACTCGATTTCCTCCAGCTTTTGCAGCAGGTTGATCGTGGTGTCCATATCGCGGCGAAGCATCCGCGAGAGCTCGGGCACCGTGTAACCGCGCTTGCCCGCGTCGCGTGCTTCCGAAAGCCGCGCGAGTAGTTCGAGCGAGTCGAACAGGTCGCTGCCCTCGAACGTAGGCCGATGAAACTGCCCGATGCGGATCGCCGGTAACGCAGACGCGATCATGGCGCCGGCCAGCGTGATGAACCAGCACAGGTACATCCAGAGCAGGAACAACGGCACGGCTGCGAAGGCGCCGTACACGGCGGTGTAGGTCGGAATCCGGCGCACGTAATAGCCGAAGCCGCGCTTGGAGAGTTCAAACGCAATCGCCGCGGTCACGCCGCCGATCACCGCGTCGCGCCACTCCACCCGGCAGTTCGGCAAATAGACGTAGAGAATCGTGAAGGCCAGCGCCGTGAGCGGCAGCGCGGCGCCCGCGAGCGCCCATTCGATCAGCGGCGTGATGCGCTGGGCCGCCGTGAACGTCATGGATTGCGTGAACAGGTACGAGGAAATCGACAGGCTCACGCCGATCAGCAACGGGCCGAGCGTGATGATTGCCCAATAGACCAGAATGCGCTGCGCGATGGGTCGCGCCTTGCGCACGCGCCAGATCACGTTGAACGCGGATTCGACCGTCATCATGGTCATCACGGCCGTGAGGAACAGCAGGATCATGCCGATCGTGGTGAGCCCCTTGGCCTTCGAAGCGAACTGGTTCAGATACTTGAAAATCTGACTGTTCAGTTGCGCGGGCATCAGGTGGTCGGCGAGGAAAAACTGCAGCGACTCCTGGAACGAACTGAAGATCGGGAACGCGGTGAACAGCGCGAACGCGACCGTGGCGAGCGGCACGAGCGCGAGCATGGTGGTGAACGTGAGACTGCCGGCCACCTGCGGAATGCGGTCTTCGCTGCTGCGCTGCGCGGCAAATTGCGCGAGCCTTTTGAGCGTGTCGAGATCGAAACGCACCCTGGACAACAAACCCACCTCCTTGCTTCGTGAACCCGTGTTTCTGGCCCGTGCTTAGGGACCAGGCTTAGGGACCGAGGCAGGACGGGATCAGCACCTGGCCAGACCATTCCCGGCACCTGGCCGAACGGCTATGAGTGGCCTCTGCAGCGGACCCAACCCCTATAATACCCGTTCACCGATGAGGCCTATGAAAGACATTCTCGTGCTCTATTACAGCCGTCACGGCGCCACGCGCGAGCTCGCGCTGGCGATCGCGCACGGCGTCGACAGCGTTCCCGGCATGCAGGCGCGCGTGCGCACGGTGCCGGCGGTTTCCGCCGTCTGCGAAGCGACGCAGCCGGATATTCCCGCCGAAGGTCCGCCCTACGTCGAGTTGCGCGACCTCGAAGAATGCGCCGGTCTGGCGCTCGGTTCACCCACCCGGTTCGGCAACATGGCCGCCGCGCTCAAATACTTTCTCGACGGCACCACGCCGCAGTGGCTCGCGGGCGCGTTGTCGGGCAAACCGGGCTGTGTGTTCACGTCCACGGGCAGCCTGCACGGCGGTCAGGAATCCACGCTGCTGTCCATGATGCTGCCGCTGCTGCATCACGGCATGCTGATCGTCGGCATTCCGTACACGGAGAGCGTGCTGTCCACTACGCAGACCGGCGGCACGCCGTACGGCGCGTCGCATTTCGCCCGCGCGGGCACGGCGGAACAAGGCATCTCCGCCGACGAAAGAACCCTCGCCATCGCACTCGGCGCACGCGTCGCGCGCGCGGCGGCTTCCCTGAGCGACAGGCCGTGAACGAGCCGAATGCCCAGGCGGCCGGCACGTCGACCGTAGACGAGGCGAGCGGCGCATCCATGCCCGCATCCTCTGCGGCAAGCTCGCTGCCCGTGCCGCAAAAAACCGCTGCCGCCTATGGCGCCACGGCGGCCTTGATCGCGCTGATCGCGCTGTCCGTCGCGTGGGAATGGTGGCTCGCGCCGCTGCGCCCCGGCGGCTCGGCGATGGTGTTGAAGGCGGTGCCGCTGCTGCTCGCGTTGCCCGGCGTCTGGCGGCGCCGGCTTTACACGCTGCAATGGGCGTCGATGCTGATCCTGCTGTATTTTGCGGAAGGTATTGTTCGCGGCTGGAGCGACCGTGGTTTGAGCGCGCGCCTGGGCTGGCTCGAAGTCGCACTCGCCGCGGTGTTTTTTGTCTGCACACTGGCCTATGTCGCGCCGTTCAAACGCGCAGCGAAACGGGCTGGGAAACAAGCCGTGAAGCAGGCGAAAGAACAGGCCAAAAATCAGCCAGGCACCAACGCCTGACAAAGAAAGAAAGCGCCCGCCGTCACCCATCTCCGCGCCCCGAACCCGCTGACCGACCAACATGACCCAAACCGCTTTCCTCGCCGCCTGCCGTGACGCCATCGGCGCAACCCATGTCCTGACCGACACGCACGACACCGCCCCGTACCTCACCGACTGGCGCCGTCGCTACACCGGCACGGCCTGTGCGGTGCTCTGCCCGGCCACCGCGAATGAGGCCGCCGCGCTCGTCAAACTCGCCGTCGAGCATCGCATTGCGTTGGTGCCGCAGGGCGGCAACACCGGCCTCGCCGGCGGCGCCACGCCGGACGCGAGCGGCGCGCAGGCGGTTATCAGCTTGCGGCGGTTGAATCGCATCCGCGACATCGATCCGCACAACAACACGATCACCGTCGAAGCCGGCGTGATCCTCGCCGAGGTGCAGAAGCACGCCGAAGAAGCCGGCCGCCTGTTCCCGTTGAGCCTCGCGGCCGAAGGCAGTTGCACGATCGGCGGCAATCTCGCCACCAACGCGGGCGGCACCGGCGTGCTGCGCTATGGCAACACGCGCGAACTGTGCCTCGGCCTCGAAGTGGTCACGCCGCAAGGCGAACTGTGGGACGGCCTGCGCGGACTGCGCAAGGACAACACCGGCTACGATCTGCGCGATCTGTTCATCGGCGCCGAAGGCACGCTCGGCATCATCACCGCCGCCGTGCTCAAGCTGCATCCGCGGCCGGCCGCGCGGGTCACGGCGCTGGCCGCGCTCGCGTCGCCGCATGCGGCGCTCGATTTCCTGTCCCTTACGCAACGCATCGCCGGGCCTCTGCTGACCGGTTTCGAACTGATGTCGGATTTCTGCCTGCGTCTGGTCGGACGGCATTTCGAGCAGATGCGCTATCCGTTCGCCGACACGCACGCGCAAGTCGTGCTGCTGGAACTGTCGGACAGCGAAAGCGAAGAACATGCACGCGCGCTGTTCGAGCGTCTGATGGAAACCGCGCTCGAAGAAGGCCTGGTGCAGGACGCCGTGGTCGCGGAAAACCTCGCGCAATCGCGGGCGTTCTGGAATCTGCGCGAACACATTCCGCTCGCCCAGGCCGAGGAAGGTCTGAACATCAAGCACGACATCGCGGTGCCGATTTCGCGCATCGGCCATTTCATCGAGGAAACCGATGCGGCGATCGCGCAGGCGGTGCCCGGCGTGCGCATGGTGACCTTCGGCCATCTCGGCGACGGTAATCTGCACTACAACGTGCAGGCGCCCGAGGGTGTCGACGCGAAGGTGTTTCTCAAGCAGTACCAGAGCCCGATCAACCAGATCGTCTACGACAGCGTGCACCGGCACCGTGGCAGCATCAGCGCGGAACACGGGCTCGGCCAGTTGAAGATCGACGAAGCGATGCACTACAAACAGGACGTCGAAGTGCAATTGATGCGCGCTGTAAAACGTGCGCTCGATCCGCTGAATCTGATGAACCCGGGCAAGGTGCTACGCTAACGTCTCAGGCCGCCACCCTCCCCGGCGGCGCCGTTTGCAGGAGTCGTGGCCGTGAAGATTCGAGTGCTGTCCGATCTGCATCTGGAGAACGACGAACCCGAGCTGATTCCGCATGCTCAGGCCGACCTGATCGTGCTGGCGGGCGACATCCACAATCACGCGGCCGGCCCGCGCTGGGCCGCGCAAACTTTCGACGGCGCCGTGCCGGTGATCTACGTGCCCGGCAATCACGAGTACTACGACGGCGAATTCGGCGCGCTCGACGCCGCGCTATACGACGCGGCCGCGCAGGTCGACAACGTGCATGTGCTGAACAACGCCACGCTGGTCGACCCGCAGGGTCAATGGCGCGTGCTCGGCACCACCTTATGGACCGACTTCGCGCTGTATGGCGCGGACCCCGCCACACTGGCCGATTCGATCGATGCCGCGCGCCGCACCATGCTCGACTTTCGCGGCCCGATCCAGACGAACTGGCCGCACGACACGCACGACGCCCCGCGCGACTTCACGCCCCGCGATTCGCTGGCGTTGCACCAGCAGGCACGCAGTTGGCTCGAAAGCGAGCTGGCCAAACCGTTCGACGGCAAGACGATCGTCGTCACGCATCACGCGCCGCATCGGCTGAGTCTCGCCGAGCGGTATGCCCAAGACCGCGTGTCGGCGGGCTTCGTCAGTCATTTGCCGGAACTGGTGCGCGCGCCGGTCGCGCTATGGATTCATGGCCACACGCATACGCCGTTCGACTACACCGTGAACGGCACGCGCGTGGTCTGCAACCCGCGCGGCTACCTCGACCGGCGCACCGGACAGTGGGAAAATCCGGCGTTCAGGTGGAATAAGGTTGTCGAGATCTAGTCCGTCAAGCCGGTCGTCTCCGGAGGTCGCTCATGTGTGGTCGAATCAGCCAGTACCGCGATCCGCGCCTTTACACGCAGCATCTGGGTCTCGCCGATCCGCTGATGCTGTTCGATGCCGCCGACCGTCGCCCCGGCTATAACCTCGCGCCGGGCACGCATCCGCTCGCGATTTTTGCCGATCAAACGCTGCGCCCGGTCCACTGGGGCTATTGCCCGGATTGGGCGCGCGAGCAGCATCTGCCGCAGACGATCAACGCGCGTGCGGACGCCGCGCCGACCGCGCGCTATTTCAAAGATCTGTGGAAAACCGGCCGGGTATTGGTGCCGGCAGACGGCTGGTTCGAGTGGCGCAAAGCAGCCGCACCCTCGACAGAAAGCGCCGAAAGCGCGCCCGACATGGCACAGACCGACGCGACGCCGCGCCAACCCTACTTTGTGCATCTGAAAAGCGCCGCGCCGATGTATCTGGCGGCGCTATCGAGCGTACGCGGCACGGAGCCGCAAACGGAGGGCATGGGTCTGGTGATCGTGACGGCGAACGCCGACGCAGGTCTGGTCGACGTGTACGACCGCCGCCCGCTGGTGTTCGGGCCGGACGCGGCGCGCCGCTGGCTGGCCCCGGATTTACCGGCCGATGAACTGGAGCAACTGGCGCGCACGGGCGGCCTGGCCGCCGGGCGGTTTCGCTGGCATCGCGTAAGTCACGACGTGGACCGCACGCTCAACGACGAGCCGGGTTTGATCGAAGCGCTGGATTGAAAAGCTGAAAGACTCAATGCGCGGGCACAGTGCAAAAGCCGCCCGCGAATTTCACCGATCGAGCCGCTGCGCCCGCAAATCCGCGCGTTCGACCTTGATCGGCGCCAATTGCGGCTGCTGCTCACGCAGCCGGCGCAGCAGATCACGCGATGCGGCGATCCCGATCAGTCCAAACATGACGGCCACGCCGATCATCAGATGCGTATCCATGAATCCCTCGTCCTTCGATTAGTGCGATTTGCCGAACAGCAGCGAAATTGAACGCGTCCGGCTGAAGCGGCAGCGCATGAACGACACGTTAGCAAATCGACCGCACGGCAGAAGTAAGGAAATGTTGCGGCGCGGCAGCTATGTAACAGCCGCTCACGCACGCGCAAACTGCCGCAACTCTTCCTGATCCGCGGCCAGCGTGGCGGGCAGCTCGTCGCGCAAAAATTCGACCCAGGTGCGGATTTTCGCGTCCAGATACTGGCGCGACGGATACAACGCGTACAGCGTCATTTCCTGCGACGTGTATTCAGGCAACAGCCAGACGAGATTGCCGCTACGCAAACCGCTGATCGCCGAGTAGATCGGAATCAGCCCGACCCCCATGCCCCGGCTCACCGCGACCGCCATGGCTTCGGCCACGTTCACCTGAAACCGGGACGAGCCCAGCGCGACCGTTTCCTCGCCGTTCGGACCATCGAAGGTCCATTTGTCCGTAGGAAACACCGGCGTCACCATTTGCATGCAGGTGTGGTGCGCGAGATCGGCGGGCGTCTGCGGCACGCCGTGCCGCTCCAGATAAGCCGGCGACGCGCACACAATGCTGAACGCGCCGCCCAGCCGTTGCGACACCAGCCCCGAATCCGGCAAGCCGGTGGTGGCGAGCGTCAGCGACACGTCGAAGCCTTCGTCGAGCAGATCGGGCATGCGCTGCGCGAGCGTCAGCTCGATCTGCACCTCCGGATAGCGCTCCTGATAAAGGCCGACGGCGGGCACCACATAGTGCTGCCCGAAGCTCGTCATGGCATGCACCTTGAGTTTGCCGGCAGGCCGCGCGTGCGCGTCGCCCGCCTCGGCTTCCGCCTGATCCACGTAGGCGAGGATCTGTTCGCAGCGTTGCAGGTAGCGCTCACCGGCTTCCGTCAGCGCAATGCGGCGCGTGGTGCGGTTCAACAGACGCGTGCGCAGATGCGCTTCCAGATCGGACACCGCGCGCGACGCGTAGGCCGTCGTCGTGTTCAGGTGCTGCGCGGCGCCTGTAAAGCTGCCCGCTTCGACCACCCGGACAAATACGCGCATGTTTTGAAGCGTATCCATAACCTTCCTCTTTTATCGGAAGCGATTGTTACATGATTCGCAAAGGCGATTGTCTCAGATCCCGTAAAAATGCCTTGCATCTTTACAGGTTATTCCCCAATCAATCAAAAAATATAATGACGCACATGCTTCTATAGTCAATTTTGGAGGAAATCGTGCAGTCTCCGGTACAAAAAGGGATCGCCGCAGCCGCGGTTCTTACGATCCTATTAACAATCGCCGGCTGTGCAAGTACCGGAGGCATCGCTCCGCAAGCGAACAGCGTGACGCCCTCCTCGCTCGACGTGGGCAACGCGATCCGCGCCGCCGATGCGGACGCCCAGTGGCCCGCCGCCGACTGGTGGCGCGCCTATAACGATCCGCAACTCAACGAATGGATCGCCGCCGCCCAGGCCGGCAATCCGAGTCTCGCGGCCGCCCAGGCGCGCGTACGCGAGGCCATGTCGATGGCGGGCGTCGCGCGCTCGGCGCTGGCGCCGCAAGTCAACGGCAGCCTGTCGGTGCAGCGTCAGAAGTGGGCCGACAACGTGTACTACGGCCCGGGTCCGCTCGCGGGCGAGCAATCGTGGAACAACACTGGCACGCTGGGCCTGTCGTATCACCTCGATCTCTGGGGCAAGGACCGCAACGCCGCCGAACGCGCGCTCGACGCCGCCCACGCCAGCGCCGCGGATGCCCGCGCCGCCCAGCTCGAACTGGAAGGCAACGTGGTGCGCACGTACATCGAGATGTCGATGAACTACGCGTTGCTCGACATCGCCAAGGCGACCCTGAAGCAGCAGCAGCAGATCGTCGATCTCGCCAACCGCCGGCTGAAGGGTGGCATCGGCACGCAGCTCGACGTGAGCCAGGCCGAAACGCCGCTGCCGGAATACGACCGCCAGATCGACGCGCTCGACGAGCAGATCGCGCTCGGCCGCAACCAGTTGGCCGCGCTGGCCGGCAAAGGTCCGGGCGCGGGCGATGCGATCCAGCGTCCGACGCTGTCGCTGGATACCGCGCCGGCCAGCCTGCCCAGCAGCTTGCCCGCCGATCTGATCGGCCATCGGCCAGACGTGGTCGCGGCGCGCTGGACCGTGGCAGCGCAGGCGCGCGGCATCGACGTCGCCAAGGCCGACTTCTATCCGGACATCAACCTGCTCGCATCGATCGGCGGTTATGCGGCGATGGGGCCGCTGTTCCAGTTCCTGAAGAACCCGTCGCATAGCTGGAGCGCGGGGCCGGCGCTGTCGTTGCCGATTCTCGACGGCGGCCGGTTGCGCTCGCAACTCGGCGCGGCGTCGGCGGGTTACGACGAAGCGGTCGATCGCTATAACCAGTCGATCGTGGGCGCGTTGAAGGACGTGTCCGATCAGGTGATCCGGATCCGCTCGCTCGCCACGCAGGCGGGTGATGCGGACCGCTCGGTCGCCGCCGCCCGCAAGAACTACGATCTGTCGCGCGAAGGTTATCGGCGCGGCCTGACCGATTATCTGAACGTGCTGGTCGCGCAGAACCAGTTGCTGCGCGCACAGGAAGGCGTCGCGAAGATTCAGGCCGAGCGGCTGGGTGCGCATGCGTCGCTGGTTACGGCCTTGGGCGGCGGGCTCGACGAGCCGGCTAACGGTCCGCAGGCGAATGAGACGCTGCCGGCGCATGGCAAGGGCAGCAGTGGCAAAGGCAACGCAGCGGGCGATCCTGCCGCGAGCGCCGCGGGTAATACCACCGCGCCCGCGGTCGAGTGAGGAAACCGGCCATGTCAGCCTCCCCATCCTCTACCTCGCGACCGACGTCGCTTGCCACGCTCTACGCGGCCGCCGTCGACTGGGCGCGCAACGACGGCCTCACCTGGATCTATCTGTTCAAGGCGCTCGCCGCCTGCTTCCTCGCGCTCGGCATCGCGATGAAACTCGATCTGCCGCAGCCGCGCACCGCGATGACCACCGTGTTCATCGTCATGCAGCCGCAAAGCGGCATGGTGTTCGCGAAGAGCTTCTACCGGATCTGCGGCACCCTCGTCGGTCTCGTCGTGATGCTTGCGTTGATCGGCCTGTTCGCGCAGCAGCCCGAACTGTTCATCGCCAGCACCGCGATCTGGGTCGGCATCTGCACCGCCGGCGCCGCGCGTAACCGCAACTTCAAGTCGTACGGTTTCGTGCTGGCCGGCTACACCGCCGCGCTGATCGGCATTCCCGCTTCGCAGCATCCGGACGGCGCGTTTCTCAGCGCGCTGACGCGGGTCGCAGAAGTGGTGCTCGGGATCGTCTGCGCGGGTGCGGTCAGCGGCCTGGTGTTTCCACAGTTCGCCGGCTTGCAGATGCGCGGCACCGTGCGGGCGCGCTTTTCGTCGTTCGTCGAGTATGTGTCCGCGTCGCTCGCGGGCCGTAACGACCGCGCGCAGATCGAAGCGACCAATGCGCGCTTCGTCGCCGATATCGTCGGATTCGAAGCGGCGCGCAGCGTGGCCGTGTTCGAAGGGCCCGATTCGCGGATGCGCGGCGGCCGTCTCGCGCGGTTGAACAGCGAGTTCATGACCGCGTCGACGCGCTTTCACGCGCTGCATCAGTTGATGAACCGACTGCGCGAAACCGGCCCGAGCCAGGACATGCACGGCGCGGCGATTGCGGTCGACGCGCTCGAACCGTACTTCAAGGAAATTGCCCCGCTGCTCGCGAAATCCGGCGAACCCGTGCTGAGCGCCGCCGATGCCGCCCACGCCGCCGCGCAACTCGACGCCTACAAGGCCGAATTGCCGAAGCGTGTACGCGCGACGCGCTGCGCGCTCGAAGCGCACCCCGACGCGCCGTTGCTCGACTTCGACACCGGCGCCGAACTGCTGTACCGCTTTGTCGACGATCTGCATGCGTACGCCGCCACTTACGCATCGCTCGCCGTCGACACGCACGAGCGCGAGCGCTGGATCGAGCGTTACGAGCCGAAGACCAACGCGATCGCGGCAGGCGTCGCGGGCGTGCGGGCCGCTCTCGTGATGATGGTACTCGGCGCGTTCTGGATCGCGACCGCGTGGCCGAGCGGTTCGACCTTGACACTGGATGCCGCCGCCGTCTGCGCGCTCGCATCGGCGTCGCCGAACCCGAAGCGCACTGCGTTCCAGATGGCCGGCGGCACGCTGGTCGCCTCCGTCATGGGGATGATCGCGGTGTACGGGGTGTATCCGCATATCGACGGTTTTCCGCTGCTGTGCGCCGCGCTCACGCCGTTCCTGCTGCTCGGCGTGTTCATGACGACGCGGCCCGCGCTGGCCGGTTACGGCATCGGCTACTGCATCTTCTTCTGCTTTCTGGCCGGCCCGGACAACGTGATCCATTACGACCCGAGCGGCACGATCAACGACGCGATTGCGCTGGTGCTGTCGATGCTGGTGGTATCGATTGCGTTCGCGGTGCTGCTGCCGCCGTCGACGCCGTGGCTGCGCAATCGTCTGCTGATGGACCTGCGCCGTCAGGTGTCGCTGGCGAGCAGCGCGGGCATGCGGCGGGTACGTTCGCGCTTCGAGAGCGGCGCGCGCGATCTGATGTTCCAGATCAACGCGCTCGCGCAGAACGAGCCCGAACTCAAGCGCGACACGTTGCGCTGGCTGTTCGCGGTGCTCGAAGTGGGCAACGCGATGATCGATCTGCGCCGCGAAGTGGCGACGCTGCCCGCCGACGCACGCTACGCGAAGTCGATGCCGTGGCGCGTCACGTTACGGGCGATGCGCGATGCGCTGACCGCGCTGTTCGAGCGTCCGCGCGAAGACCGCTTCGACCGTGCGCTCGCCGCGACCACCGACGCGATCGCCGCGCTTCAGCAGATGCTGGCCACTTTCGCGCCGCCGCGTGAGGAGCGTCATCAACTGCAACGCATTCTGAGTCAGTTGCATTTCATCCGTACCGCACTGCTCGATCCGCAATCGCCGCTTGAACCGTTGATGAGCGGACGCGCCCGCGCCGACGGTGCATCAGAGAAAGGAGTTCGTCATGCCACGTGAGATCGCCGTATTCGACGCCTACGTGCCGGCCATCGTGCTGCTGTTTATCGCGGGCGCCGCGCTTACCTGGGTGCTGGACCGCGTGATCGCCTATACGGGCGTGTATCGCGTGGTGTGGCATCCGTCCTTGTTCCGGGCCAGCTTGCTCGTGTGTGTGTGCGGCGTGCTGAGTCTCGCCGTTTATCGTTGATCAGAGTCGAATCATGACCATCCGAAATCTTGTGGGCTTCGTCGCGACAGCCGTTATTTTTATCGTCGCGATTTTGATTGGGCGCGTGTTGTGGGTTCATTACATGGATGAACCGTGGACACGTGATGGGCGCGTGCGCGCTGAGATTGTCAATGTCGCGCCGGATGTTTCGGGTGCGGTTGTCGACCTGCCGGTGAAGGATAACCAGCTGGTTAAAAAGGGCGATCTGTTGATGCAGGTCGATCCGTCGCACTATGAGATCGCGGTTGAGCAGGCGCAAGCTGCGGTCGCGGCGCGCAAGGCCGAATTACAGATGAAACGCGATGATGCGCAGCGGCGTGCCGACATGGATGCTTTGGTGGTGTCGAAGGAGAGTCGCGAGAATGCTACTCATACGGCTTCTGCTGCTGAGGCTTCTTACCAGCAGGCGCTGGCTGCGCTCGATGCCGCCAAGTTGAATCTGGCGCGGACACGGGTTGTTTCGCCTGTTGATGGGTATGTGACTAATCTGAATGTCTATCGTGGGGATTATGCGACGGCTGGGGCCGCTAAGCTGGCCATTGTCGATAGTCACTCGTTCTGGGTTTATGGGTACTTCGAGGAGACCAAGCTTCCTCATGTGCGAGTTGGCGATAAAGCCGAGGTTCGGTTGATGAGTGGGGGGACCCTGCAGGGGCATGTCGAGAGTATTTCTCGTGGCATCTACGATCGGGATAATCCTGAAAGTCGTGAACTTCTTGCTGATGTGAATCCTACGTTTAACTGGGTTAGGTTGGCGCAGCGGGTGCCCGTGCGGGTCAGTATTGATTCGGTTCCCGATGGGGTTGTTTTGGCTGCTGGGATTACTTGTACTGTTGTTGTTACGCCGGGGTGAGGTTTGGGTTGGGGCTTGCGCGGTGGGGTGGGTGCAGGCAGCACACCCGAATTGCCGAACCTGTCCGCATTTTTGTGTGCGAGGCGGTTTAAAGATTTCTAGCCACGTGCGAGCGTGAAGCGCTCGCCAAACAGGATAGCAAACTGGTTCATCGCCGCTTTCCAGTCGAATGCCGCTCTCACGGACTTTGCCAGCACGTTGCGTAGCGCCAGCCACAGCAGCTTGATGGCGGCCTCGTCGTTGGGGAAGTGTCCGCGGGTCTTGATGATCTTGCGCAGTTGCATGTTCAGACTCTCTATGGCGTTTGTTGTGTAAACGACCCGGCGTATCTCCGGGGGAAACACGAAGAACGGCGTGACGTGTTCCCAGGCACGCTGCCAGGATTGCACGATGGTCGGATACTTCGTTCCCCAGGGTCCTTCAGTGAAGTCCTGCAAGGCCTGCTGTGCAGCCTGTTCGCTCGCGGCTGCATAGATCGGTCGCAGCGCCGTGGCGACCGCCTTGCGGTCCTTGTGGCTGGCGTACTCCAGACTGTTTCGGATCAGATGCACGATGCAGGTCTGCACCGCTGTGCGGGGGTACGCCGTCCCGATCGCCTCGGCCAGTCCTTTCAGACCGTCCACCACCGCGATCAGGATGTCCTGGCAACCGCGGGTCTTGAGGTCATTGAACACCTTGAGCCAGAACTTCGCGCCCTCGGTCTGTTCAATCCACAGGCCGAGTACGTCGCGCTGGCCGTCGGCCTGGATACCCAGCGCCAGATAGACGGCCTTGTTGCTCACCACGCCGTCGCCACGGATCTTCACGCGTAGCGCGTCGAAGAACACCACCGGGTACATCGGCTCGAGCGGGCGGTTTTGCCAGGCCAGCGTTTCAGCCATCACTTCGTCAGTGACTGAGCTGATGAAGTCGGGTGAGACCTCGGTGCCATAGCTTTCAGCCAGAAACGCCTGAATCTCGCGCACGCTCATGCCGCGGGCGTACATGGCGATGATGCGCTCATCGAAGCCCGTGAAACGGCGCTCGTGTTTGGGAATCAGGATCGGCGCGAAACTGCCCTCACGATCGCGCGGCAGATCGAGCCTGACGGGGCCGCGCTCGGTGATGATCGTCTTGCCGCTGGCGCCGTTGCGTTCGTTGGCCTGGCCGTCGGGCTTGGGCTGGCCCGGCGGGTAGCCCAGATGCATGTTCATCTCGGCGCCCATCGCGCGCTCGATGATGGCCTTGTTGAACGCCAGCATCAGGTCCTGGACCTGGACAGGCGTCATCGGACCCTTCACCAGTTCATCAAGCAGACCTTCAGGCAGCTCAGGCAGCGGCCCTCGGGCCGCTGCCTGGGAGGCGACGGTACGTTTCTTTTTCATGATCGGCATATCCATGATTTTCATCCTTCATGATATGCCTCGCCCACAAAATCACGGATAGGTCCGAATTGCCGAGCAGGCCAAACCCCCTCAACTCACAACCTAAACTTCCCAACCATACCCTTCAACCCCCTCGCCTGATCATCAAGAGACCGGGCAGCGGCGGTAGCCTGCTCAACGAGAGCCGCATTCTGCTGCGTCCCAGAATCCATCTGCGTGACCGCGAGGTTGATCTCTTCAATCCCAGCACTCTGCTCAGAAGAAGCAGCAGAAATCTCCCCCATGATATCGGTCACTCGCTTAACGGCCTTAACGACCTCATCCATAGTCTGCCCAGCATCCTGAGCCAAAGTCGACCCATTCCCGACCCGCTCGACGGAGGTGCTAATCAACCCCTTAATCTCCTTAGCCGCAGCAGCACTCCGCTGCGCCAGATTCCGCACCTCAGCAGCAACCACCGAAAACCCACGCCCCTCCTCCCCAGCCCGCGCAGCCTCAACCGCCGCATTCAACGCCAGAATATTGGTCTGAAACGCGATCCCTTCGATCACCCCAATAATGTCGCCGATACTGCGCGCACTATCGTTGATCTCATTCATCGTCGCGACCACGCGACTCACCACCGCGCCACCCTTCTCAGCAATATCCGACGCGTTATGCGCCAGCGTGCTCGCCTGCTTCGCGTTATCGGCGTTCTGCCGCACCGTCGACGTCAACTGCTCCATGCTGCTCGCGGTCCGCTCGAGCGCCATCGCCTGCTGCTCGGTGCGCTGCGACAGATCCAGATTGCCCATCGCAATTTCACCCGACGCCGTCGCAATCGCATCCGCGCTCGACGCAATGTCGGCCACCGTCGTCGCCAGCCCGCTTTGCATGTCGTGCAGCGCGAACAGCATGCTCGACTTGTCCTTGCGCCCCAACGCGATCTCGTTCGACAGATCGCCCGCCGCGATCCGGCTGGCAATCTCCTTCGCGTACCCCGGCTCGCCACCGAGCTGGCCGGCCAGACGCCGCACCACCCATTCGCTGATGCCGAACGCGAGCACGATCAGCCCGATCGTCATCACCGCGATCATCACGAACGACGAGTGGTAAATGAAGCCCGACGCATCGATCGTCGCCTTCGCGGCGGTGCCGCGCTGCACGACGAGTTCGTCGACCATCTTTTCGAGCTTGTCGGTTTCGACCAGCAGCGACACGTCCTGCGTGCCGACCTGCCAGTTCATCTGCGACAGATCGAGCGGCTGCGCTTTCACGAGCGTCACGAAGTCGCGCAGGTGCCCGCTCCAGACCGTGACGGCGGCGGCGAATTTCTTCTGCTGATCGACCGCCTTGGCGTCCGACGTGTCGACGTACTGCTGCAGCGTGACGAGCTGCGCGGCCAGGCCGTTCAACCCTTTGTCGATGTCGCCGCCGAGGTCGTCGCGTTCCTTCGCGGTGGTCGCGGTCAGCAGCATTTTTTGCGCGCGGCTCGCGCGCAGCATATGGCCGCGCGCCTCTTCGGCCGCGCGGCTGGCAACGTGCCCCTGATCGTAGATGGATTGCGCGGAAGCGTTCAGACGGCTGATCTGCGTCAGCGAAAACACGCCGATCAACAGCGTGCCGATCAGTAGCACCGCGAAGGCGAGACGCAACATCACCTTCACGGACAAACCCTTGAGCTTCACGGCCCGCGAGCGGCTGCTCCGGCCACGCGGCGGCAACTTGCCCGTCGAATCCCCCTCTGGAACAAAACCCACACCTGCCTGGCTGCCCAGCGACACTGCTTTCATATTCCCCGTCCCCACATGTAGAGCTGCCGGAAAGGTCAGTCCCGGCATTGCTGCCTATCTCTCCGGGTCTACGGCAAGAACGTCTGCGATCTTTAGCGTCGCTCGCGAAATGCCGACCGCGTATTGCCCGGTCCTCGACGCATCGCCTTGTAAGCTTCGCGCCCGCGACCGTTTTATACATGGCCAAAAATCCCCGAGCCGGATTTATCCGACGAGTCGCCAGCCACCCGTGGTAAGGGCAACACAACGGTCTTAAGCACCGCGACGGTGCAGGCGACTCCTGCTTTTGTCTCGTCGCGATAGGGCCTGCACCGGCAAATCATGTCCGATTCGCGACAAAACTTGTCCTTACATTTCGCTCAAGCCACATTAAACTGCGACAAATAGCTGATTACGCCGGTTGCCGCGTCGAAATGCCGCAGCAGTCCACGCCCAGCGGCAAGGCACGCCGGCAGCATCGAATCCTTTCCCGTCATCTTCCTTTTCTCTCATCTATCGCATGGAAACGAGCCTCGATAAAAGCGCCCTCGCTGGCGCGTCGGCCGGAGCCGGAAACGGCACTGTGTCCGCCAACTCCGCTGCCCATCCCGGAGCCAACCCCGCCACGGCGCAACCGGCCGCCACGGTCCAGCGCACGGTGTATTCCGTGCTCGGCGCGATCAGCTTTTCGCACCTGCTCAACGACATGATCCAGTCGTTGATTCTGGCGATCTACCCGATGCTGAAGGACAACTTCGCGCTGTCGTTCGGTCAGATCGGGCTGATCACGCTGACCTATCAGATCACCGCGTCGCTGCTGCAGCCGTTTATCGGCATCTATACCGACAAGCATCCGAAGCCGTATTCGCTGCCGGTCGGCATGGGCTTCACGCTCGCGGGCCTGCTGCTGATGTCGGTCGCGCCGAGCTTCGGCGTGCTGCTGGTCGCGGCGGCGCTGGTCGGCTGCGGGTCGTCGGTGTTTCACCCGGAGTCGTCGCGGGTCGCTCGCATGGCGTCGGGCGGACGGCACGGTCTCGCGCAGTCGCTGTTCCAGGTAGGCGGCAACGCGGGCTCGTCGCTCGGGCCGCTGCTCGCCGCGCTGATCGTGATTCCGCACGGCCAGCGCAGCATTGCGTGGTTCTCGGTGGCGGCGCTGGTCGCGATCGTCGTGCTGACACAGATCGGCCGCTGGTACAAACGGCATCCGTCGATCAAGAAGGCGCGCAGCTCGGCGCCGCACGCCACGCTGTCGCGCAACAAGGTCATGTTCGCGATGGGCGTGCTGATGCTGCTGGTGTTCTCGAAGTACTTCTACCTCGCCAGCCTCAACAGCTACTTCACCTTCTATCTGATCGACAAGTTCCATCTGCCGGTACAGGCCGCGCAGATCCATCTGTTCGTGTTCCTCGCCGCGGTGGCCGCGGGCACGGTGATCGGCGGTCCGATCGGCGACCGGATCGGCCGCAAGTACGTGATCTGGGTATCGATCCTCGGCGTCGCGCCGTTCACGTTGCTGCTGCCGTATGCGAACCTGTTCTGGACCAGCGTGCTGACGGTGATCATCGGCGTGGTGCTGGCCTCGGCGTTCTCGGCGATCATCGTCTACGCGCAGGAGCTGATTCCCGGCAAGGTGGGCATGGTCGCGGGGTTGTTCTTCGGCTTCGCGTTCGGCATGGGCGGCGTCGGCGCTGCCGTGCTCGGGCAATTGGCGGACGCCACCAGCATTGCGTATGTGTACAAGGTCTGTTCGTTCCTGCCGCTGATCGGCGTGCTGACGGTGTTTCTGCCGGATGTCGAAGGCAAGCGCGCGAAGGCGTGACCGGCTGGGTCGAAAGTGGGTTTCAGAGAAAGGCGCTGCGGCGCCTTTTTTTGTGGGTCGGTCGCTCATGGACAACCCGCGTTGTCCGCAACGTCGCGCGTGTTCTATCCTTTGCGGGACCACGCCCTGCTCCCGCGCCGCGCAAGCCGGCCGCCCGCTCCGCTATCCCGTTCACTCAGGTTCACTCACGCAGCAGAAGGATTGCCGTCGATGACCAGCTACCGCGACTTCCACCGCCGTTCGATCGAGAACCCCGAAGCCTTCTGGCGCGACGAAGCGCAACGGATTCATTGGGAGACGCCGTTCGACACGGTGCTCGACCGCTCGAACCCGCCGTTCGCGCGCTGGTTCAGCGGCGGGCGCACGAACCTGTGCCATAACGCGGTGGATCGTCATCTGGCCGCGCGCGCACAGCAGAATGCGCTGGTCTATGTGTCGACGGAAACCGGTATCGAGCGGCGCTACACGTACGCCGAGCTCTACGCGGAAATCAACCGGATGGCGGCGGTCATGCGCTCGCTCGGCGTGAAGCGCGGCGACGTGGTGCTGCTCTATCTGCCGATGATCCCCGAGGCGTTGTTCGCGATGCTTGCGTGCGCGCGGCTCGGCGCGATTCATTCGGTCGTGTTCGGCGGCTTCGCGGCGCCGAACCTCGCGGCCCGCATCGACGACGCTAAACCGGTGCTGATCGTGACCGCCGACGCCGGCGCGCGCGGCGGCAAGGTGATCGACTACACGCCGCTGATGGACGAAGCGCTCGCGCGCGCGGCCCACAAGACGCCGCACGTGTTGCTGATCGACCGGCAACTCGCGCCAGAGCGGCTGAACGCCAGCTACCTGGTCAGCTACGAACCACTGCGCGCACAGTTCTACGACGCCCATGTGCCGTGCGAATGGCTCGAATCGAACGAGCCTTCTTATGTGCTGTACACGTCGGGCACGACCGGCAAGCCGAAGGGCGTGCAGCGCGACGTCGGGGGTTATGCGGTGGCGCTGGCGGCGTCGATGGAACACATCTTTCAGGGCAAGCCCGGCGACACGATGTTTACCGCGTCGGACGTGGGCTGGGTGGTCGGCCATAGCTACATCATTTACGCGCCACTGATCGCCGGCCTGACTACCGTGATGTACGAAGGCACGCCGATCCGGCCGGATGGCGGCATCTGGTGGCGCCTCGTCGAGCAGCACAAGATCAATCTGATGTTCACCGCGCCGACCGCGTTGCGCGTGCTGAAAAAGCAGGATCCGGCGCTGCTGAAGCAGGCGGATCTGTCGAGCCTGCGCACACTGTTTCTGGCCGGCGAACCGCTCGACGAACCCACCGCCGCATGGATTACCAAGGCGCTCGGCAAACCGGTGATCGACAACTACTGGCAGACCGAAACCGGCTGGCCGATGCTGGCGATTCCGCGCGGCGTCGAAGCGCTGCCCACCAAGCTCGGCTCGCCGGGCGTGCCGTCGGCGGGGTTCAATCTGAGCTTGCGCAACGAGTCGACCGGCGAGCCCTGCCCGCCTGGAGAAAAAGGCGTGCTGACGCTGGCTTATCCGTTGCCGCCGGGTTGCATGTCGACGGTTTGGGGCGATGACAAACGCTTTGTCAGCACCTATTGGTCGAGTATTCCGAACCAGCAGCTCTATTCAACCTTCGACTGGGGCATTCAGGACGAAGACGGTTACGTGACGATCCTCGGCCGGACCGACGACGTGATCAACGTCGCGGGCCATCGGCTCGGCACGCGTGAAATCGAGGAGGCGTTGTCGAGCCACGCGGCCGTGGCGGAAGTCGCGGTGGTCGGCGTGACGGATGCGCTAAAGGGGCAAGCGGCAATGGCCTTCGTGGTGCTGCGCGACGCCGGCGCTTACGCGGACGCGAAAAAACGCAAGAAGCTCGAAGCCGACCTCACGGCGACGGTCGACCGTCAACTCGGCGCGATTGCGCGGCCGGCGCGCGTGGTGGTGGTGTCGATGCTGCCGAAGACGCGCTCCGGCAAGCTGCTGCGCCGCGCGATCGCGGCGCTCGCGGAGGGGCGTGAGCCGGGCGATTTGCCGACCATTGAAGATCCGGCGGCGTTGCAGCAGGTGCGCGAGGCGTTGGGCGAGACGGGGAAGGATTAGCGTGCGCTGTGACAAAAAACGCCGGCATTCAGCCGGCGTTGTTGTCATTCACTCCGCGACGCGGGTCAGTCAGTGCGCCGCGCTCCGCGCTTCTAAAAACCGCGTCAGGATCGCGTTCGAATACGTGCCGGCGATCTCCGTCAGAAACGATACGAACGACTCCGGCGCGTGATCGTCGGCGGTGTCCGAGATCGTGCGCACCACGGCGCACGGCACGCCGTATTCGTGGCAAACCTGCGCGATTGCCGCGCCTTCCATTTCGACCGCAAGCGCGTCCGGCAATGCGTCGCGCAACGCTTTGACGCCTGCCGCGCTGGCCACGAACTGATCGCCGCTGATAATCAGGCCGCGATGCACGCGCGGCGCCTGAGTCCCAAACCGCGCCGCCGACGCTGCGCCCTCTTCAGCGACGAAGCGTTCGCAAGCCGCCGCGAGCTGATCGGCCAGCGCCGCATCCGCCGCGAAACGCGACACGCCCAGCAACGGCACTTCGAAGCGCGGAAACAGCGGCGATGCGTCGAGGTCATGCTGCAGCAGCGCATTGGCCACGACGATATCGCCGACCCGCACGTCCGCGCCCACGCCACCGGCGACGCCGGTGAACACGACCGCCTCGACGTCGAACGCGTGAATCAGGGCACTGACCGTGGCCGACGCCGCCACCTTGCCGACCCGCGCCAGCGTCACGACGCAAGGCGCGCCGTGAAAGGTGCCGAGGTGATAATCGCGCTGACCGTGCGTGATCGTGCGCACGCCGGACTCGACGCGCATCGCGTCGATCAGATCGCCGAGTTCCTGCGGCAGCGCCGCCAGAATACCGAACGGACGATGTGAGGGCGCGGCGCTCATTCGACCGCCTGCAATTTGGCGACCGCAAGCGCCAGCCACTTCTCGCCGTGCCGCTTGAATTTGACCTGCGCCTTGGCGTCGACGCCGCCGCCTTCGAGCGCGGTGATCGTGCCTTCGCCGAACTTGGTGTGGAACACCTGCTGCCCGACGCGGAAGCCCGTCTCCGCCGCCCGCTGTTCATTCGCGAATGCCGGCAACGGCGCCGGCGTCGACGACGCGGGCCCCGTATAACCCGGCCGCGCGAACCAGTCGCGCCCGTACCCGGCGTTGTCCGAACGGCCACCGCCCCAGCGCGCGCCCGCCTCGATCTTCGGCGTGAGCCACTTGAGGGTTTCCTGCGGCAGTTCGTCGAAGAAGCGCGAGCGGATGTTGTAGCGCGTCTGGCCATGCAGCATGCGGCTTTGCGCGAACGACAGATACAGACGCTCCTTCGCGCGCGTGATCGCCACGTACATGAGGCGCCGCTCTTCCTCGAGACCGTCTGACTCCATCGCGCTGTTCTCGTGCGGGAACAAACCCTCTTCGAGACCGGTGATGAACACCGCCGTGAACTCCAGCCCCTTGGCCGCGTGCACTGTCATCAGTTGCACGGCTTCCTGGCCGGCTTGCGCCTGGTTGTCGCCCGCTTCGAGCGATGCGTGCGACAGGAAGCCGGCGAGCGGCGTCATCGTGTCCGGGTTTTGCGCCGGGTCGGCGATGCCGGGTGCATCGAACACAACGGTATTCGGGTCGTCGGTGGCGACCGCCAGCTCAGGCGCGGCGCTCGCGCCCGGGCGCAGCGGAATGGAACGCGCCGGCGTGTCCATGCCGTAGCCTTCTTCGCTGACGAACGCCGCCGCCGCGTTGACCAGTTCCTGCAAGTTCTCCAGCCGGTCCTGGCCTTCGCGTTCATTCTGATAGAACTCGGACAGCCCGCTTGTGCCTACCACGTACTCGACGGTTTCCGGCAGGCTCATCTGCTGCGTTTCCGCGCGCATCTTGCCGACCAGGTTCGCGAAAGCGGAGAGACTCGACCCCGCCTTGCCCGCCACGTACGGAATCGCCGCGGCCATCGAGCAGTTGTACAGACGCGCCGCGTCCGCGAGTTGTTCGATCGACCGCGCGCCGATACCGCGCGTCGGGAAATTGACGACGCGCACGAACGCGGTGTCGTCGTTCGGATTGTCGATCAGGCGCAGATAGGCGAGCGCGTGCTTGACTTCCTGGCGCTCGAAAAAGCGCAAGCCGCCATACACGCGATACGCGATGCCCGCGTTGACCAGCGTGTGTTCGATCGTGCGCGACTGCGCGTTGCTGCGATACAGGATCGCGATTTCGCTGCGCGACGTGCCGGTGCTGATTAGCGCCTTGATTTCCTCGACGATCCAGCCGGCTTCCTGCGAATCGGTGGCGGATTCGTACACGCGCACCGGTTCGCCGTGACCCGCGTCGGTGCGCAGGTTTTTGCCCAGGCGCCGCGAGTTGTTGGCGATCAGTTGATTGGCGGCGTCGAGAATATGACCGTGCGAGCGGTAGTTCTGCTCCAGCTTGATCAGATGACGGACGTTGAACTCGTGTTCGAAGTCGCGCATGTTGCCGACGTTCGCGCCGCGGAACGCATAGATCGACTGGTCGTCGTCGCCGACCGCGAAAATCGAATTGGTCTGGCCGGCCAGCATCTTGAGCCACGCGTACTGCAGCTTGTTGGTGTCCTGGAACTCGTCGACGAGGATATGACGAAAGCGCGCCTGATAGTGGGCGCGCAGCGGCGGATTGTGCGCGAGCAGCTCGAAGCAGCGCAGCAGCAGTTCCGGGAAATCGACCACGCCTTCGCGCTGGCACTGCTGGTCGTAGGCTCCGTAGAGTTCGACGAATTTGAGGTTGAAGTTGTCGGTCGCGTCGACGTCTTTCGGGCGCAGGCCTTGTTCTTTCGCGTTGTTGATGAAGTACTGGAGGTTTTTGGCCGGGTACTTTTCATCGTCGATATTTAGGCCCTTCATCAGACGCTTGATCGCGGACAGTTGGTCAGCGGTATCGAGGATCTGGAACGTGGCGGGCAGGCCTGCGTCGCGATGGTGCGCGCGGAGCATGCGATTGCAGAGGCCGTGGAAGGTGCCGATCCACATGCCGCGCGTGTCGATCGGCAGCAGCCCCTGGAGACGCGACATCATTTCGCGGGCGGCTTTGTTGGTGAAGGTCACCGCGAGGACGGTGGCGGGCGACGCCAGCCCGTGCTGGATCAGCCACGCGATGCGGGTGATGAGCACGCGGGTCTTGCCGCTGCCCGCGCCGGCGAGGATGAGCGCCGGCTCGTTGGGGAGCGTGACGGCGGCGTGTTGTTCGGGGTTCAGGTTGGCGAGCAGATCGGGCATTTTTCTCGGGAGGGCGGCAGTTCGGGGGACATTATATGCCCCGGCGGGGGCTTGGCTTTTTTGGTTTTTCTGACTTTGGGGTGGGCTGCGGGGCGCTTGGGTTGCGTGCCTGCTGCGTTGGCCTTTCCTTGTGATCACAGTGGTCTATTAGCGTTGCCCCTGTGCGGGGCGGCACCTACTTTTCTTTGCCTGCCGCAAAGCAAAGTAGGCAAAAGAAAGCGGCTCACACCGCTAACCATTAAGCGGGTCCCCCGCGCAGCCACGGTAGTGGTGCATCTGGAATCCGTGTTCCCGCACACTACGCGCTCGTGACAAGGCCATCATTCCTCCCGCCTCGCGCTACGCGCTCGCCGGAACGGTTCGCCTCGAACCCGTGGTTTTTCTGCGCGCGGGGGGAGCCGTCGGCTTCGCCTCGGCGAAGCGCCGAAGTGCTCCGGGATCTCACAATGGGTTGGGTGACCGACCGCGGAGGCGCGCGCAGGAACCTGTCCGCATTTTTGTGTGCGAGGCGGGTTAAAGATTTCTAGCCACGTGCGAGCGTGAAGCGCTCGCCAAACAGGATAGCAAACTGGTTCATCGCCGCTTTCCAGTCGAATGCCGCTCTCACGGACTTTGCCAGCACGTTACGTAGCGCCAGCCACAGCAGCTTGATGGCGGCCTCGTCGTTGGGGAAGTGGCCTCGGGTCTTGATGATCTTGCGCAGTTGCATGTTCAGACTCTCTATGGCGTTTGTTGTGTACACGACCCGGCGTATCTCCGGAGGAAACACGAAGAACGGTGTGACGTGTTCCCAGGCGCGCTGCCAGGATTGCACGATGGTCGGATACTTCGTTCCCCAGGGTCCTTCAGTGAAGTCCTGCAAGGCCTGCTGTGCAGCCTGTTCGCTCGCGGCTGCATAGATCGGACGCAGCGCCGTGGCGACCGCCTTGCGGTCCTTGTGGCTGGCGTACTCCAGACTGTTTCGGATCAGATGCACGATGCAGGTCTGCACCGCCGTGCGGGGGTACGCCGTCCCGATCGCCTCGGCCAGTCCTTTCAGACCGTCCACCACCGCGATCAGGATGTCCTGGCAACCGCGGGTCTTGAGGTCATTGAACACCTTGAGCCAGAACTTCGCGCCCTCGGTCTGTTCAATCCACAGGCCGAGTACGTCGCGCTGGCCGTCGGCCTGGATACCCAGCGCCAGATAGACGGCCTTGTTGCTCACCACGCCGTCGCCACGGATCTTCACGCGTAGCGCGTCGAAGAACACCACCGGGTACATCGGCTCGAGCGGGCGGTTTTGCCAGGCCAGCGTTTCAGCCATCACTTCGTCAGTGACTGAGCTGATGAAGTCGGGTGAGACCTCGGTGCCATAGCTTTCAGCCAGAAACGCCTGAATCTCGCGCACGCTCATGCCGCGGGCGTACATGGCGATGATGCGCTCATCGAAGCCCGTGAAACGGCGCTCGTGTTTGGGAATCAGGATCGGCGCGAAACTGCCCTCACGATCGCGCGGCAGATCGAGCCTGACGGGGCCGCGCTCGGTGATGATTGTCTTGCCGCTGGCGCCGTTGCGTTCGTTGGCCTGGCCGTCGGGCTTGGGCTGGCCCGCCGGGTAGCCCAGATGCATGTTCATCTCGGCGCCCATCGCGCGCTCGATGATGGCCTTGTTGAACGCCAGCATCAGGTCCTGGACCTGGACAGGCGTCATCGGACCCTTCACCAGTTCATCAAGCAGACCTTCAGGCAGGGCAGGCAGCGGCCCTCGGGCCGCTGCCTGAGAGGCGACAGTACGTTTCTTTTTCATGATCGGCATATCCATGATTTTCATCCTTCATGATATGCCTCGCCCACAAAATCACGGATAGGTCCGCGCGCAGCGCCGCCGGAAGAATGACTGCTGTGCCACAGGCTCGGAATGCGCGAGAACACGGATTCCAGATGCACCACTACCGTGACTGCGCGGGGGACCCGCTTATAAGCTGGCGGTTTGAGCCGCTTTCTTTTGCCTACTTTGCTTTGCGGCAGGCAAAGAAAAGTAGGTGCAGCCCCGCACAGGGGCAACGCTAATAGACCACCGTGAACTCAAGGAAAGGCCAAGGCGCCTGGCAAACAGCCCACCATGAACTCAAGGAAAGGCCAAAGCAGCACGAACCCGCCGAGCAGGCCCAAAACCCGTACTGTAGAATTTGAACCTCCAGCGTCGCCCCACCGCGACGCTCCGTCCCAGAAGGTCATCGTCGATGCAAATTCAGATTCACAAAGAAGTCGATGCACGCGGCCTGTTGTGCCCGCTGCCTATCTTGCGCGCCAAAAAAGCGCTCGCCGACATGGAAAGCGGCCAGATTCTCAAAGTGCTCGCCACCGACCCCGGCTCGCAGCGCGATTTCGCCGCCTTCGCCAAACAAACCGGCAACGAAATCGTCGAAACCTCAACGCAAGACAAAGTCTTCACGTTCCTGATGAAACGCCGCTAAGCCGGCGCAACTCACGCACCGAACGCCCAAACAAAAGGCGCTGTGCCCGCGATTGCGGGGCACAGCGCCTTTTTTTTACGTCAGTCTGATGCTATCGAGAGGCTAAAACACACCTGCGAACAGGCCAATGCGCCTAACTCCCGTTCAGCCTTCCAGCACCGGCGAACGGGTACGCAAATATTCTTCGAAATCAGCGGCCACTTCCGGGTGACGCAACGCAAACTCGACCGTCGCCTTCAGATAGCCCAGCTTGCTGCCGCAGTCGAAACGCGTGCCGTGATACTTGTACGCCAGCACCTGTTCGTCGGCGAGCAACGACTGGATCGCGTCCGTGAGTTGCAATTCACCACCGGCGCCCGGCTTCAGCGCGCGCAAATGTTCGAAGATACGCGGCTTCAACACGTACCGGCCCACCACGCCGAGATTCGACGGCGCCACGTTCGGCTCAGGCTTCTCGATAATGCCCGACATCTTGATGATCGAGTCTTCCCACTCCTTGCCGTCGACAATCCCGTACGACTTGGTTTCCTGCGCCGGGATCTCTTCGACACCAATCACCGAGCTGTGATAGTGGTCGAACACCTCGATCATCTGCGTCATGACCGGCGGTGTGCCGTACAGCAAGTCGTCCGCGAGAATCACGGCGAACGGGTTGTCGCCCACCAGCTTTTCCGCGCACAGCACCGCGTGGCCAAGGCCCAGCGCTTCCGGCTGACGCACGTAGAAGCAGTCCACATGGCTCGGCTTGATGCTGCGCACCAGCTCCAGCAGCTTGTCCTTGCCGCGCGCTTCCAGTTCCGCTTCGATTTCGTACGATTTGTCGAAGTGGTCCTCGATGGCCCGCTTGCTGCGCCCCGTGACGAAAATCATTTCGGTGATGCCGGCCGCCATGGCTTCTTCCACCGCATATTGAATCAGCGGCTTGTCGACGATCGGCAGCATTTCCTTCGGGCTCGCCTTCGTGGCGGGGAGAAACCGCGTGCCAAGACCTGCTACCGGAAATACCGCTTTTGTAACTTTTAGCATGTGATTACCCTGAGTCCTCTGGTTTAGCTATCAGTCCTTGCCCGCCCGATCACCCTCTGATCACGGGCGGACACGGAGCCCCGATCAGGCGGGCAACCGCGCCAGCTGGGCTTGCAGCTTGCCCACCGTGGCTTCGAATTCAGTCCGCCTTTTCTGCTCCTGCTCAACGACTGCCGGCGGCGCCTTCGCAACAAAACTTTCGTTCTGCAATTTGCCGTTGCACTTGATGATTTCCGTGCTCAACCGCGCAATCTCTTTCGACAAACGCTCGCGCTCCACGGCGACATCGATTTCCACCTTCAGGACGAGCTTGTCATTCCCTACGATAGCAATTGGCGCGCCATCTGCCTGTGCGTCCAGCGTTGCTTCGTCGGCGATGATCTGCACTTCCGACAAACGGGCCAGCGCCTGGGCGTACGGAGCGAACGTACGCAAGCGCTCCGCGTTGCCGGCGGCGAGCAACGGCACCTTGACCGCCGGCGACAGATTCATTTCACCGCGCAGATTCCGGCACGCGTCGATCACCGCTTTCAGATCGGCTGCCCATTGTTCCGCGTCTTCGTCGATCTTCGAAGGCTCGGCAACTGGGTAAGGTTGCACCATGATGGACGCTTCACCCTCGGTCATGCCCGCGGGATAACGTCCGGCCAACGGCGCCACTTTCTGCCACAACGCTTCGGTAATGAAAGGAATCACCGGATGCGCGAGGCGCAGCACCGTCTCGAGCACGCGCAACAGCGTGCGGCGCGTGGCGCGCTGCTGGTTCGGCTGACCCGTCTGGATCTGAACCTTGGCGAGTTCGAGATACCAATCACAGTATTCGTCCCATACGAACTTGTATAGGGCGTTGGTCACATTATCGAAACGATAGTCGGCGAAACCTTTGGCGATTTCCGTTTCCACACGTTGCAGGCGCGAGACGATCCAGTAGTCGGCCTGCGAGAAGTGCAAATGGCCGTCCGGGCCGCATTCGCCGCACTGTGCCGGCTGCTCGAAGCCGCAATCGTGGCCTTCGCAGTTCATCAGCACAAAACGGGTGGCATTCCACAGCTTGTTGCAGAAGTTGCGATAGCCTTCGCAGCGCGCGAGGTCGAAGTTGACGTTGCGGCCGAGCGTGGCCATGGACGCCATCGTGAAGCGCAGCGCGTCGGTGCCGAACGCGGGAATGCCGTCCGGGAATTCCTTGCGGGTTTTCTTTTCGATCGATGCGGCCTGCTTCGGATTCATCAGGCCGGTGGTGCGCTTGGCGACCAGCGTGTCGAGGTCGATACCGTCGACGATATCGATCGGGTCGAGCGTATTGCCCTTGCTCTTCGACATCTTCTGGCCTTCGGCGTCGCGCACCAGACCGTGCACGTAGACCGTGTCGAACGGCACCTTGCCGGTGAAGTGCGTGGTCATCATGACCATGCGCGCGACCCAGAAGAAGATGATGTCGAAGCCGGTCACCAGCACCGACGACGGCATGAAATGCTTCAGTTCCGGCGTTTCGTTCGGCCAGCCGAGCGACGAGAACGGCACCAGCGCCGACGAGAACCACGTGTCGAGCACGTCTTCGTCGCGCTTCAACGCGCCGGTGTAGCCGGCCGCGGTCGCTTTGGTGCGTGCGTCTTCTTCGGTCTTGGCGACGAAGATCTCGCCGTTTTCGCCGTACCAGGCCGGGATCTGATGGCCCCACCAGAGTTGGCGCGAGATGCACCAGTCCTGGATGTTTTCGAGCCACTGGTAGTACGTGGTCGACCAGTTTTCCGGCACGAACTTGATCTCACCGCTGCGGACCACGTCCAGCGCGGTTTCGGCGATCGATTTGCCCGGATTGAAGGTGCCTTCCGGCGCCGGCTTGCTCATGGCGACGAACCATTGATCCGTCAGCATCGGCTCGATGATCACGCTCGTGCGGTCGCCGCGCGGCACCATCAGCTTGTGCTTCTTGACCGATTCGAGCACGCCGAGCGAGTCGAGGTCCGCCACGACCTGCTTGCGGGCGTCGAAACGGTCGAGGCCGCGGTATTTTTCCGGCGCGTTGTCGTTGATCTTCGCGTCGAGCGTGAGGATTTCGATCATCGGCAGGTTGTGGCGCTGGCCGACCGCATAGTCGTTCTGGTCGTGCGCGGGCGTGACCTTGACGACGCCGGTGCCGAATTCGCGGTCGACGTAGTCGTCGGCGATGACCGGCACTTCGCGGCCCGACAGCGGCAGCGTGACCGTCTTGCCGATCAGGTGCGCGTAGCGTTCGTCTTCCGGATGGACCATCACGGCGGTGTCGCCGAGCATGGTTTCCGGACGGGTGGTCGCGACCGTCAGATGACCCGAGCCGTCGGTGAGCGGGTACTGGATATGCCAGAGGAAGCCGTCCTCTTCTTCGCTGACCACTTCGAGATCGGACACGGCCGTCATCAGCACCGGGTCCCAGTTGACGAGGCGTTTGCCGCGATAGATCAGGCCTTGTTCATACAGGCGGACGAACACGTCGCGCACGGCGGTCGACATTTTGTCGTCCATCGTGAAGTATTCGCGCGACCAGTCGATCGAAGCGCCGAGGCGGCGGACCTGATTCGTGATGGTCGAGCCGGACTCCTGCTTCCAATCCCAGACGCGTTCGACGAATTTTTCGCGGCCGAGGTCATGGCGCGACACGCCTTGCGCGTCGAGTTGACGTTCGACGACGATCTGCGTGGCGATCCCCGCGTGGTCGGTGCCCGGCACCCACAGGGTGTTTTCGCCGAGCATGCGGTGATAGCGGGTGAGGCTGTCCATGATCGTCTGGTTGAAGGCGTGGCCCATGTGCAGGGTGCCCGTGACGTTCGGCGGCGGCAGCTGGATCGAGAAGTCTTTCTTGTTCCCGTCGAATGAGGGCGCGGCGTACGCGCGTTTTTCCCATTCCGGGCCCCAGTGGGCTTCGATGGTGTGGGGTTCGAAGCTCTTGGAGAGGGTGTCGGTGGCGGTGGTGTCGCTCGGGGTCTCGCTCATGGGGCTTTCTGCTGGTGGATGCGTGGAATCTTTGATTATAAGCGGGGCTTAAGGTGGTGGGATTTTTGGGGTAGGTTTTGGCCTTTGCGGCGCTTGGGTTGTGCTCTTATTGCGTTGGCTCGGTAGTCTATTAGCGTTGCCCCTGTGCCTGTTGCTTTGGCCTTTCCTTGATGTCACGGTGGTCTATTAGCGTTGCCCCCTGTGCGGGGCGGCACTAACTTCTCTTTGCCGCGGCACAGAGAAGTCAGCAAGAGAAAGCCGCTCACACCGCTAATTCTTAAGCGGGGCCCGTGGGCTGCCGCAGGTAGTGGTGCATCTGGAATCTGTGCTCCCGCACACTCCGCGTTCGTGACAAGGCCGTCATTCCTCCCGCCTCGCGCTACGCGCTCGCCGGAACGGTTCGCCTCGAACCCGTGGTTTTTCTGCGCGCGGGGGGAGCCGTCGGCTTCGCCTCCGCGCACGAAAAAATGATGTTGAATTCGGCGTTGCCCACAACACCCCGACGTTCTGGTAACCATCCGCCACGACACGCAAAGCCTCGATGTTTTGGTGAACGACCGCTACGGCGCGCGCAGCGCCGCCGGAAGGATGACGCCTTTGTCACGAGCGCGGAGTGTGCGGGGGCACGGATTCCAGATGAGCCACTGGCGTGGCTGCGCGAGGGACCCGCTTCAGAATTAGCGGTGTGAGCCGCTTTCTTTTGCCTACTTGTCTTTGCGGCAGGCAAAGAAAAGTAGGTGCCCCCCGCACAGGGGGAACGCCAATAGACCACCGCGAAAACAAGGAAAGGCCAACACCACAGCGAACACACCCCAAGCGCCGAGCAGGCCAAAACCCAAACCCTACAAAACCACAGCCTGCCCGCTCAGAAGCGACTCCCTCAACGCCCCCCCAATCCGCGTAGCCTCAACCGCATCGGCAAGCGTAGCGCCGCAGCCACTTCCCCCCCGCACAGCGGCAACAAACTCCCTGGCCTCAACCAGAAACGCCTCTTCAAACCGATCAAAAAACGTCGGCGTGCACTCATTCCGGATCCCGGATCGATCATAAATCTCAACCCGATTCACCGACGGATTCCGCCCAATCGCCAACGCCCCGGCCGTGCCGATCACTTCGCTATGACTATCGTTCCCATGGGCCTGCGTCCGCGACGCATAAAACACCGCAAGCTTGCCACCTTCAAACTCACAAATCGCGACGCCATTATCAACGTCGCCAAACTCCCGCAACCCCTCATGCAATGCCACCGCCCCCGCAGCAAACACCCGCGTGGCACGCGGACTCCCCAACAGCCACCGCGCGACATCGATATCGTGCACCGTGCAATCCAGAAAAATCCCGCCCGACGTCGCCGCGAAACGCACAAAAAACCCATCGGTATCGTTCTGATCCGTCGTCTGCGATCGCACCAGAAACGGCCGCCCAATCGCGCCCGCTTCGATCTTGTCGAACGCATCCCGATAGCTCGGATCGAAGCGCCGCATAAACCCTATGGTCGCCTGCAAATGCGGATACCGCGCCGCCTCGGCCAGCACCCGCTCGCATTCCGCCAGATCCAGCGACAACGGCTTCTCGCAAAACACATGCTTGCCAGCCTGCAACGCATCGATAATCTGTTGCGCGTGCAACGACGACGGCGTCACCAGCCACACCGCATCCACATCGCGATCCGCCAGCAACTCGGCGTAATCGCTATAAAGCCGCGGCTCGGGCAGCGCCTCACGCGCCCACGCACGCTCCTCTTCCACCGGACTGCAAGCGGCCACCAGCGAAGCCCCCGGCACCCGGTACGCAAGATTCTCCGCATGGCGCTTGCCCAGCCGCCCCAACCCCACCACGCCAAGCCGAAGCCGCCCCGTGTCCGCGCTCATCACAACGCCTCGCCGAGTTTGACCACACGGCCCTCGCGCCACGAACGCGTGGCGGCGTCGGCGAGTTCAAGCGCTTTCAAACCATCGGCGACGGTCGTGCGTACCGGCTTGCCACGCGTCACCGCATCGAAGAAATGCGCGATTTCAAGCGCATACGCTGCACGGTAACGTTCGAGGAAAAACGCTTCGGGCACATCGCTCGACACTTCGGTTTTCGAATACGCCGTGACTTCAGTCGGCCGCACATTGCCCGCCTGCAGCATGCCGGTGCTGCCGAGCACTTCGAAACGCTGGTCGTAGCCATACGCGGCACGCCGCGCGGTGTTGATCTGGCACAAGCGGCCGCGCTTCGTGCGGATCGTCACCGCCGTCGAATCGATGTCGCCCGCCTCGGCAATCGCAGGGTCGGTCAGGCAACTGCCGGTGGCGTGCAGCGTGTCGGCTTCATCGTCGAGAATCCAGCGGAAGATGTCGAAGTCGTGAATCAGCATGTCCTTGAAGATGCCGCCGGAATGCCGGATGTAGTCGACCGGCGGCGCACCCGGATCGCGGCTCGTCACCACCAGCATCTCCGGCGTGCCGATTTCGCCCGCGTCGATACGCGCCTTCAACGCGGAAAACGTCGGATCGAAGCGGCGCTGAAAACCGATCATGCACACCACGCCCGCACGCTCTACCGCGTCGGCGCAAGCCCGCGCGCGCTCCAGCGTGAGATCGACCGGCTTCTCGCAAAACACGTGCTTCTTCTGCGCGGCGGATTTCAGAATCAGATCCGCATGCGTGTCCGTGCTCGAACAGATCACCGTCGCGCCGATCGACGCATCGCCCATCGCGCCGTCTATATCCGCCACCTGCGCGCCATGCTCGGCGGCGAGCGCCGCGGCGGCCTCGCGATTCACGTCGACCACGTACTTGAGCCGCACGCCCGGCTGCCGCGCGAGATTGGCCGCATGAATCTTACCGATGCGTCCCGCGCCGAATACCGCTACATCGATCGTCTTTACCGCCTCAGTCATCGTATCCTCCAGTGTCTTTGGATTCTTCAACGTTCAATTCGAGCTTGTACGCGAGCGCGATAAATAACGCCTGGCACAAACAGATCGTGCTGGTCAGCGAGCGGAACGCGAACGCACTGCCCTCTTTCACATACAGTTGGGTGGTCGCGTAACGGGACAGCGGCGACAGTTGGCTGTCCGTAATCACCAGCGTTTTCGCCTGATGGTGATGCGCGACGCGCAAGCAATACTGCGTTTCCTTGCCGTACGGCGCGAAGCTGATCGCGATCACCACGTCGCCCTTCTTCACGCTGCGAATCTGTTCGCGGTACATGCCGCCGAAGCCGGACACCAGATGCACGCGCTTGGGCGTGTGCTGCAACGCATAGACGATGTAGCTCGCCACCGGAAACGAACGCCGCACGCCGATCACGTAAATGTTGTCGGCCTGCTGCAGCATCTTCACGGCGGCGTCGAACTGCGCATCGTCGAGGCCGGCTTCGAGTTCTTCCAGCCCGCCGCGCGACGCCGCGATAAATTCCCGCGCCACCGAACCGCCCGACAACGCACCCGGCTTCTCGTCGATCAGCTTGCGAATGCGCTGCTGATAACTCGGCGACGAACTGCCCTGCCCCGTGTAAGCCTGACGAAACACCGTCTGCAGATCCGAGAAGCCGGAGAACCCGAAGCGCTGCGCAAACCGCACCACCGCCGACGGATGCACGCCGCAACTCGCGGCAATGTCGCTGGTGCGATCCACCATCACGCTCGCGCGGTGCTGTTCGATATATGTCGCGACGTTCTTCAACTGACGCGGCAGCGCCTCGTAGTTTTCCGCGATGCGCTGCATCAATTCTTCGACGCTCGGCAATTCTTCGGTGCTCTCTTCCGCCATGGCTCTCTCTCGGGTGCTTTATTGCAGTGCGGTATCGGCCTGTGAAGCCCGCCACACGGCGTCCTGACGCTGCCGATTATAGGCAGCCACCCCATCAAATGGAACGTATTTTCTATTTTTATTTGTCATGAAATTTTCATTGCAACGCTCAGGAAGATGGCCTAATCTTGGTCGTGAGCGATGGCGTCGAGCTGAACTGCACTGCGCTGTATGTGAACGGAAAGCCGCCCGCCAGACGCTCCCTTCAATAACGACAGACCGAGAAAGGTGGAGACAATGAGACTTTGCAAGGGCAAGGGTGCGCTCAGGATTCTGGTGACGGCATTGACGTTGGCGACGGGATTCGGCGCGGCCTCGGCCGCCCGCGCGGCTGACGCCCATTTCGTGCTGATCAGCCACGCGCCGGATTCCGATTCGTGGTGGAACACCATCAAGAACGCGATCAAACAGGCCGACGAGGACTTCAACGTCGAGACCGATTACCGCAATCCGCCGAACGGCGACATCGCCGACATGGCGCGGCTGGTCGAACAGGCTGCGGCGCGCAACTACGACGGCGTGATCGTCTCGATCGCCGACTTCGACGTGCTGAAGAGTTCGATCGCCAAGGTCACGCAGAAACACATTCCGCTCGTCACGATCAACTCCGGCACCGAAGAGCAAAGCGCGCAGCTCGGCGCGATCATGCACGTCGGCCAACCTGAATACGCGGCCGGCAAAGCGGCGGGCCAGAAAGCGAAGGCCGCGGGCATCAAGTCGTTCCTGTGCGTGAACCACTACGCGACGAATCCGGCTTCGTTCGAACGCTGCCGTGGTTTCGCCGATGCGCTCGGCGTCGACTTCAAAACCTCCACGCTCGACGCGGGTCAGGACCCGACCGGCGTGCAGTCCAAGGTGAGCGCGTATCTGCGCAATCATCCGGACACGCAGGCGGTGCTCGCACTCGGTCCGCTGTCGGCCGATCCGACCATCAAGGCGCTGCAACAAATGGGCCTCGCGGGCAAGCTCTGGTTCGCTACGTTCGACTTCGACAGCGACATCGCGAAGGCGATCCAGGACGGCACGATCCAGTTCGCGATCGATCAGCAACCGTACTTGCAGGGCTATATCCCGGTCGCCGTGCTGGCGATCGTGAAGAAGGACCACACCACCGACCCGGCGAAGATCCGCCAGATCCTGCAGGCCAATCCGAAGTTCAAGGAACGGCTCGCCACTTACGGCCTTGCACCTTCGTATGGGCCGCGCAATATCGGCTCGGGCCCGGGCTTCATCACCAAGGCTAACGTCGACAAGGTGCTGAAGTACGCGGGGCAATACCGCTAAGCCGGTAATCCGCTTAGCCACGCATAGCCTGAACCCGCCGCGAGCACCGCGATCACGACGATCGCCCCGCTCGCGGCCAACAACAATCAAGCGGGGACCGGCCGGATCGACTCGGCCCGGCCGGCACTCGCCCGCCCGTTGTGTTTGACGTGCAGCCTCGTCGCGCTGCACCGGCGTGCCGCACAGACCGACGCGACAGGCCGCCACTATTCGCCGCATTTACTTTGCTTCAAACGCCGCACGGGTTGCCGACGATCAGTCGCCCGCCGGCGTATCAAGGAGAGCTTCAAATGGGTGTCGCCAACATTTTTCATCCCCATCCCCGCAAGCAGCCGCCGACCGATCCGCAAGACCCGACCGGACAGGCCAGCACCACAACGGCCGCTAGTGCCGACGAACGCGTACGCCGCGAATCGTGGTTCAAGCATCTGCTGAATCGCCCGGAGTTCGCGGCGCTCGCCGGCACCGCGATGGTGTTTATCGTGTTCGGCCTGGCGGCCGGCAACTCGGGCATGTTCAATCTCGACGGCGTGATGAACTGGTCGCAAGTCGCGGCCTATCTGGGTCTGATCGCGGTCGGCGCGTGCGTGCTGATGATCGCCGGCGAATTCGATCTGTCGATCGGCTCGATGATCGGCTTTGCCGGCATGATGGTCGCGCTGCCCACCATGTACTTCCACTGGCCGATCTGGCTCGCGATCATTTTCGCGTTCGCCGGCTCGATGCTGCTCGGCGCGCTCAACGGCTATCTGGTGATGCGCACGCGGCTGCCGTCGTTCATCGTCACGCTGGCGTTCCTGTTCATTCTGCGCGGCCTCACGCTGGCCTTGTCCGTGATGTTTGCCGACCGCACGATCATCTCCGGTGTCGGCGACGTCGCGCGCCAGGACTGGTTGGCCCACACGCTGTTTCAGGGTGTCGCGTTCAAAGGCCTGTTCACCTGGCTCGGCCATATCGGTCTGGTGAAAATGCTCGACAGCGGCGTGCCGCTCGTGCCCGGTATTCCCAAGGTGCTGCTGTGGTGGCTCGGTCTGGCGATCGTCTGCGCGTTCGTGCTGGCACGGACCCGTTTCGGCAACTGGATCTTTGCCGTCGGCGGCGACGCCAACGCGGCCAAGAACGTCGGCGTGCCGGTACGGCGCGTGAAGATCTCGCTGTTTGTGCTGACCGCGTTCTGCTCGTGCCTGTATGCGGTGCTGCAGGTGTGCGACATCGGCTCGGCCGCGGCCGACCGCGGTTTGCAGGCGGAATTCGAAGCGATCATCGCCGCGGTGATCGGCGGCACGCTGCTCACCGGCGGCTACGGCTCGGTGATCGGCGCCTGCTTCGGCGCGCTGATCTTCGGCGTCGTGCAGATCGGCATTACCTACACGAACGTCGACTCGGACTGGTTCCGCGTGTTCCTCGGCGTGATGCTGCTGTTCGCCGTGCTGTTCAACCACTACGTGCGTAGCCGCGTCGCGGCCTCCCGCTAAACCTCGCCAATTCTCGCTACGGCACGGAGTTCACGATGAGCACCCTCGAACAGACCGAAGGCGACTACATCCTGTCGCTGGAAAATGTCAGCCGCTATTTCGGCAACATCATCGCGTTGAAGGACATCAACATCAAGCTGCGGCGCGGCGAAGTGCATTGCCTGCTCGGCGACAACGGCGCGGGCAAGTCGACGCTGATCAAGACGCTCGCCGGCGTGCATCAGCCGAGCGAAGGTACGTATCTCGTAGATGGCAAACCGGTGCGCTTCACGTCGCCGAGAGATGCGCTCGATCTCGGCATCGCTACCGTCTATCAGGATCTCGCGCTGGTGCCGCTGCTGTCGGTGGCGCGCAATTTCTTCATGGGACGCGAGCCGCAGAAAAAGCTGCTCGGCTTCATCAACGTGATGGACCTCGAACACTGCGCCACCGCCGCGCGCGACAAGCTCGCGGAAATGGGCATCAACGTGCGCGACCCGCATCAGCCGATCGGCACGATGTCGGGCGGCGAGAAACAGTGTCTGGCGATCGCGCGTGCCATTCACTTCGGCGCGCGCGTGCTGATTCTCGACGAACCGACTGCCGCGCTCGGCGTCAAGCAGAGCTTCAACGTGCTGAAGCTGATTCACAAGGCGCGCGCCAAAGGTATTTCGGTGATCTTCATCACGCATAACGTCCACCACGCGTATCCGATCGGCGATTCGTTCACGCTGCTCAATCGCGGCAAATCGCTCGGCACGTTCACGAAAGACACCATCAGCAAGGACGAAGTGCTCGACATGATGGCCGGCGGCGCCGAGATGCAGAAGATGATGGGCGAACTCGAAGGCGCGACGATCTGATTGGATCTGATTTATTCGTGTGGGCCCCGGTGCCGCGGCGCCGAATCCCACGCTCAGTTATTCAGGATTATTCATGGCTCACTCCAGCACTCTCAGCGCTAACCCGTCCGGCCCGGCGTCGGGTTCGGGTTCGACCACCGGCCGCTTCGCGCCGGGCCGCACGCGCGACATCGTCTGCCTCGGCCGGCTCGCCGTCGATCTGTACGCGCAGCAGGTCGGCGCGCGGCTCGAAGACGTGTCGAGCTTCGCGAAGTATCTCGGCGGGTCGTCGGCGAATATCGCGTTCGGCTGCGCGCGGCTCGGCCTCGCCTCGGCGATGCTGGCGCGCGTCGGCAACGATCACATGGGCCGTTTTCTCACCGAGACGCTCACTAAAGAAGGTTGCGACGTCAGTCATGTACGCGTCGATCAGGAACGCCTGACCGCGCTCGTGCTGCTCGGCCTGAAAGACCGCGATACGTTCCCGCTGATCTTCTACCGCGAGAACTGCGCCGATATGGCCGTCGACGAAGCGGATTTCGACGAGGCATTCATCGCGTCGTCGAAAGCGCTGCTGATTACCGGCACGCACTTCTCCACCGAACAGGTGAACCGCACGAGCCGCCGCGCGCTGGATTACGCGCGCCGCAACCAGGTACGCACGGTGCTCGATATCGACTACCGTCCGGTGTTGTGGGGCCTCACGGGCAAAGCGGACGGCGAAACCCGCTTCGTGGCGAGTGAAGGCGTTACCGCGCATTTGCAGCGGATTCTGCCGCTGTTCGATCTGGTGATCGGCACCGAGGAAGAATTCCGCATTGCCGGCGGCAAGACCGAACTGGTCGACGCACTCGCGATGGTGCGCGCCGTCACACCGGCCACGCTGGTGCTCAAGCGCGGACCGATGGGCTGCCAGATCATCGAAGGCAAGGTGCCCGCCTCGCTCGATGAACTGCCCATACATGGCGGCGTGGAAGTCGAAGTGCTGAACGTGCTCGGCGCGGGTGACGCGTTCGCGTCCGGCTTCCTCTCCGGATGGTTGCGCGATCAACCGCTCGAAGCCTGCGCGCGCGCCGCAAACGCGAGCGGCGCGCTAGTGGTGTCGCGACACGGTTGCGCGCCGGCCATGCCGACGCCGGCCGAACTCGACTACTTCCTGCGCGAAGCGAAAACCGACCCGCAACGTATGCGCCGTCCGGATCGGGACGCAACGCTGGCACGTTTGCATCGCGTCTCGCCGGCCCGCAAACAATGGGACGAAGTGCTCGGCTTCGCGTTCGATCATCGCAACCAGTTCTTCGAACTCGCGCAGCAAACCGGCGCCGACGAAGCGCGCATTGCGCAACTGAAAGGCCTGTTCGTCGAAGCCGTTGCGCAGACGGAAAGCGCGCTGGGCTTGCAGAACCGCATCGGCGTATTGATCGACGACCGTTATGGCCAGGATGCGCTGAACGCCGCCACCGGACGCGGATGGTGGATCGGCCGTCCGGTCGAACTGCCCGGCTCCGTGCCGCTGGTGTTCGATCACGGCCGCTCGATCGGCACCTCGCTGATTCCGTGGCCGCAAGACCATATCGCCAAGTGCCTCGTGCAGTTCCATCCGGACGAGCCCATCGAACAACGTCTCGAACAGGAAGCGCAGTTGCGCGCGCTGTACGACGCGACCCAGGCAAGCGGCCATGAACTGCTGCTCGAAGTGATTCCACCGAAGCACGCGTCGCTGCCGCAGGAGCCGGACATTGTGTATCGCGCGTTGAAGCGGCTGTACAACATCGGCATCTATCCGGAGTGGTGGAAACTCGAACCGATGGACGCCGCGCAATGGCAGGCCGTCGACGCGCTGATCGCCGAACGCGATCCGTATTGCCGTGGCGTGGTGCTGCTCGGTTTGTCGGCGGGTGTCGAGCAGTTGAACGAGGGGTTTCGCGCCGCCGCGCAATCGGCAACGTGTCGCGGCTTTACCGTCGGCCGCACGATCTTTCACGAGCCGAGCCATGCGTGGCTCGCCAATGAAATCGGCGACGACGAACTGATCGCGCGCGTGCGCCGCACGTTCGAAACGCTGATCGCGTCGTGGCGCGCGACGCGTGGCGCAAACGCCACGCAGCACGGCGCGTCGAGCCGCGTTCATCAGGAGCAGGCCGCATGAACCAGCGCGTAATGCATCACGACACGGCGTCCGCCAACGACGCCACCCAGGCACGCCCTGCGGTGTCCGGCACGATCCGCCTGACGACCGCGCAGGCGCTGGTCCGCTACCTCGCCGCGCAACGCGTGCCCACTGAAGACGGCAAAGGCACCGAGACGCTATTCGGCGGCGTCTTCGCGATCTTCGGGCATGGCAACGTTGCGGGGATCGGCGAGGCGCTGTACCAGCATCGCGAGGAATTTCCGACGCTGCGCGCCCACAATGAACAGGCCATGGCGCACAGCGCGATTGCCTTCGCGAAAGCGCATTTCCGCCGCCGCA
Organism: Paraburkholderia bryophila; assembly: GCF_013409255.1. Lineage (NCBI taxonomy): Bacteria > Pseudomonadati > Pseudomonadota > Betaproteobacteria > Burkholderiales > Burkholderiaceae > Paraburkholderia > Paraburkholderia bryophila. The sequence continues at coordinate 4,225,646 of NZ_JACCAS010000001.1, read as the reverse complement.
TGATGGCCGTGACGACCTCGATCGGACCGGGCGCCACCAATCTGGTGACGGCGGCGGCACTCGCGCATGTGAACCGTCTGCCGGTGTTACTGCTGCCCGGCGACATCTTCGTGTCGCGTGCGCCGGATCCGGTGCTGCAACAGGTGGAAGACTTTCACGATGGCGGCGTGTCCGCCAACGACGCGCTCAAGCCGGTGTCGCGCTATTTCGACCGGATCGTGCATCCGGCGCAATTGCTGAATGCGCTGCCGCGAGCCGTGCGCGTGCTGACCGACGCCGCGTTGTGCGGTCCCGTCACGCTCGCGTTGCCGCAAGACGTGCAGGCGCAGGCGTGGGATTTCCCGGCGGAGTTTTTCGAGCCGCGCATCGTCCGCTTTCATGCGCCGACGCCGCGTATCGACGAGATCGAAGTCGCCGTCGCGCATTTGCGGCGCGCCAAACGGCCGCTGATCGTCGCGGGCGGCGGCGTGCTCTACGGCCACGCCACCGACGCGCTGCACCGCTTCGCCACCGTGCATGGTATTCCGGTCGCGGAAACGCAGGCGGGCAAAGGCTCGCTGGCGTGGAACGATCCGTTGAACGCGGGCGCGCTGGGCGTGACGGGTTCGCCCGCTGCCAACGCGCTCGCGCACGACGCCGACTGCGTGCTCGCCATCGGCACGCGCCTGCAGGACTTCACCACCGGTTCGAATACGCTGTTCACCCAGGCCGACGTGGTGGCGATCAACGCCAACGCGTTCGACGGCCTCAAGCATCGCGCGCTCGTCGTGGAAGCCGACGCGCGTCTCGCGCTCGACGCACTCACCGAACCGCTGCAAGGCTGGCACGCGGAACGCCCCTGGACCGCGCGCGCGCACAAACTCGCAGCGAGCTGGCGCGACGCGGTGACCACGCTCACGCATGCGCCGCAACGCGACAGCGTGCTGCCCTATGAAGGCGACGTGATCGGCGCGATCCAGCGTTCGAGTCCGGGGTCCGCGGCGAACGACATCGTCGTGTGCGCGGCGGGCACCCTGCCCGCTGAATTGCACAAGCTGTGGCGCGCCGGCAAACCGGGCGCGTATCACGTCGAATACGGCTATTCGTGCATGGGCTACGAGATTGCCGGCGGCCTCGGCGCGAAGCTCGCGCGACCGGCGCGCGAAGTGATCGTGATGGTCGGCGACGGCAGCTATCTGATGATGAACAGCGAGATCGCGACCTCGGTGATGATCGGCGCGAAGCTGATCGTGGTCGTGCTCGACAATCGCGGCTACGGCTGCATCAACCGCCTGCAACAGGCGTGCGGCGGCGCACCGTTCAACAACCTGCTGGAGGACTGCATGCAAGGTCCGCTCGGCGCACCGCAAATTGATTTCGCCGCGCATGCGCGAGCCCTCGGCGCGCAAGCCGAACACGTCGCGAATATCGCTGAACTGGAAGTCGCGCTGCAACGCGCGCGCGCTGCGGATCGCACTTACGTGATCAGTATCGACACCGATCCGGCCCGCACCACCGACGAAGGCGGCTGGTGGTGGGAAGTCGCCGTGCCCGAAGTGTCGGCGCGCCCCGCCGTGCGCGACGCGCGCGCGAAATACGACGCGCAGCTCGCGGCCCGCGCCGAATCGGCCGACACCGGCGAGCACGCTGCCCAACCCGACAACGAATAAGGACGTCCGCATGACTGCTTTCGACGTACGTATCGGCATCAACCCGTTATCGTGGATGAACGACGATCTGCCTTCGCTCGGCGGCGAGACGCCGCTCGAGTTGGCGCTGACGGAAGGCCGCCAGATCGGCTATCAGGGCTTCGAACTAGGCAACAAGTTTCCGCGCGAGCCGCAGGCGCTGAAGACATTGCTCGCGCAATACGATCTCGCGCTCGTGTCCGGCTGGTATTCCGGCCGCCTCGCGCGCGGCAGCGTGGAAGACGAAATCGCGTCGGTCGGCCCGCATCTGGAACTGCTCGCACAAAATGGCGCGACGGCGATGGTGTACGGCGAAGTCGCCGATTCGATTCAGGGTGCGCCGCAGCCGCTGTATCAACGGCCGCGTTTTTTCAGCGACGCGCAGTGGGCGGCATACGCGGCGCGTGTCGATGAATTCGCGCGCTATACGTTAAGCCGTGGCGTGCGGCTGGCTTATCACCATCACATGGGCGCGTATGTCGAAACATCCGCCGACGTCGATCAGTTGATGGCGCGCACGAGCGACGCCGTCGGCCTGTTGTTCGACGCCGGGCATATTACGTTTGCCGGCGGCGATCCGCTGGCGGTGCTCGACAAACACATCGGCCGCGTGTGCCACGTGCATTGCAAGGACGTGCGCCCCGCCGTGATGAAGCTCGCACGCAATCGCAACTGGAGTTTTCTCGACGCGGTGATTGCTGGCGCGTTCACGGTGCCGGGCGACGGCGCGGTGAATTTCCCGGCGATCATCGAACGCTTGAAGCGTCATGGTTATCGCGGCTGGCTGGTGGTCGAAGCGGAACAGGACCCGGTGGTCGCGCCGTCGTTCGAGTACGCGCAGAAGGGTTATCGCACGTTGCGCGCGTTGGTGGATGCGCCGCTCGACGGCATGGGCAGCGCGGATCAGGAGGCAGCATGAGTTTATTGGTGAAGGCGCAGCGCGACGGCCAGACGATCGCGCGGGTCACGCCGGAGTCGGCGTGCTGGCGGTACGTGGGATTCGCCGCTTACCGGTTGGGCGAGAACGAAGTCGTGCATGTGCTCGAAGCCGCGCGCGAGATGTGTATCGTCGTGCTGACCGGCGCGGTGGATATCGAAACCGCGGACACCACGTGGACCGCGCTCGGTTCGCGCGACAACGTGTTCGAAGACGCCGCGCCGTATGCGGTGTATTTGCCGCCGGGCGTGCGCGCGACTGTACGCGCCAATCGCGAAGCGGAGATCGGCGTGGCGAGCGCGCCGGCCAAGGGCAAGTTTCCGGCAAGGCTGATCGAACCGGCTTCGATGAAGCGCTCCACGCGCGGCAAAGGGCTCAATACGCGTTACGTGTGCGATATTCTTCCGCAGACCGAGCAGGCGGAGTCGTTACTGGTGGTCGAAGTCAGAACGCCGGGCGGACACGCATCGAGCTATCCGCCGCATAAGCACGACACCGACAATGTGCCGCACGAGAGCTCGCTCGAAGAGACTTACTACCATCGGTTGAATCCGCCGCAAGGCTTCGCGTTTCAGCGCGTGTACACCGACATGCGCGATATCGACGAATCGATGGCCGTGGAAAATCACGATGTGGTGATGGTGCCGCGTGGCTACCATCCGGTGATCGTGCCGTATGGTTACGACTCGTACTACCTGAACGTGATGGCCGGCGGCCAACGGGTCTGGCATTTCCGCAACGACCCGGCGCATGAATGGATCATCAATAAAGACGCTTGAGCGTTTGGCGTCGCGGCGCGCCTTGACGCGTCGTGACACGCCGTGACGTTCGCTACTTTCTCGTGGCCAGGTCGACGTTCAGGCCGCCGTCGGTGCCCATTCGCACCGTTCCCTTGGACACGTCGCGGCGATAACCGTACAGATCGAACTTCATCACACCGGGGTTCGAACTGTCCTTGATGAAAGTTCTCGTATTCGTCACCAGCGAATTGAACATCTTCACGTCGCCGGATTCGATCCACACGAAACTCTTGCCCGCATTCGCCGGCGGGCGCGCGGCGGCAATCGCGCCGTCACGCTTGAATTTCAGCACGAGACCTTCGTTGCTCACCGTCGCGCTGGCAAGGCGCCCTTGCAGCACCGGCGGCGGAAACACCGTGTACTGGTCGAACACCAGTTCGTTGCCCTTCAACGCGACGCCCTTGCGCGTGAACGGTGTCAGCGACGCCAGCGGAATATCCAGCGCGCGCAGCAAGCCCGCCTGCGGCACGCCCAGCACTTTCACCGAGGTAGGTTCATACACGAGATGCCGTTCGTCCTTCGCGACGATCGTGCCGCTCATCGTGGTCGGCAGCCACACGCCGGGAAAGTGATTCCACAACTTGATGCCGCCCGTGACTTCGAGCTTGCCGTCGACGGGTCTCAACTGCAGATCGTTTAGAGAACGCGGCTCGTAGTCGAGCAGGTAGTCGTTGAACAGCGCCGCCATGGCCGGCCAGGGTTCGACCACTTCGCCACCGATGATATGAATGTCGTACTGATCCGGATCGTCGAGATCGACGGGTTGGCCCGGATGCTTCGGCACCATCTGCGCGTCCAGCGATCGCACATGAAAACCGATCCGCCCTGCTACGTAGAAGTCGACGTTCTCGACGTGAATCAACGGCGCGACGCCCGGCGAATGACGTTCGTCGGTGAACGCTGAACCGGGCGTCGCCAGGCTTTGGCCGCTAAATGCCGCGCGTGTGCCGACCGGAATTGCGCGTGCGACCGAGGCGGTCCTCAAGGTCTGCGGCAGGTGTTGCCACACCAGTCGAGCTTGAGCGAGCGAAGCCTGTTGCGCGCGGATGAAGCTGTCGTTGAAGCGTGCGCCGGCGCTGCCCGTTTGCAGCGGTGTGTCGTTGGCAGCGGCGGTGCTGGCACTTGCACTGGCGAGCGTCGAATAGGAAGGCAGATGCACGTCCAGCGCGCCCGCTTCGTCGAAGGTTAGATAGCCGGCCGCCATCTGGTCGCGGTAGTGGTACAGGTCCAGCACGAATGGCGCGTTGGCGTCGAGCGGCGTGATCGCCATGTCGATGTTCATCGGCATCGACCGCATGAATTTCACGTCGCCGCCCTGCACCAGCATGCCGCGGGTGGGCATCGTCGCGGGCCAGTCGATTTTCGGCACCGTGTGGTCGTCCAGCGTGAAGCGCACGCCGGCCGCGCTCGTGTCGATGTGCGTGATCGTCATGCGCAACGCGGGCGGCGGCGTCAGTTTGGCGACCTGCATCACCACGTCGTCGCCGTCCAGACGTGCGATCGGCGTGTCGACTTTCAGCAGGTCGGCCATCTTGACGTGCGCGGCCTGCATCAGCTTGTCGGCGCCGACACCGGCAACTTCGACGTGATCGGCATGGAACACGAGTTCGTTGGCGTTGCGCATCGACAAGGCGCCGCTCAGCACGATCGGCACCCAGGTCTCGCGATGCATCTCGCCCGTAATGCGCAAGCTGCCGCCGTCTTGCGGCACCACCCGCATGTTGCGCAGCGGCGAGCCCTGGTACTGGAACAGATAGCGGTCGAAAATCGCGGTGAGCTTCGCGCTGTCGAGTGTGACGTCGCCGCGGTGCACGTTGATCGTCACGCTGGTGGGGTCGTCGAATACGATCGGCTGGCCGGGATGCGCGGGACTCAGCGTCGCGGCCATGTCGTGGATCATGAAGCCGATGTCGCCGGTGACACGGAAGTCGACTTCGCGCGCGAACATCAGCGAACCGTCGATACCGGAATCGCGCAGAGTTAGCGGGCGGGTACGTTTTTCGGTCATGCCGCTGGCTGACGGTAGGCGCTCGGCGATGCTCTGTTCGGCGGCGAGTTGTTTGGCTTTCGCGAGTTCGAGTGACGGGCGTGCGGATGAAGCGGGTTGGGCGGCGGTGCCGTGCGAGGTGTCGGCGGTGGTAAGGGCCGGGTCTTGAGACGGCGTTGCGGTGACGGCATTGCCAGTTGCGCTCGCCGCGCTCATCGATGCGCTGGTGGGTTTCGCCGGAGTGGACGACGTCTCGGTCGTGCTCGAACTCGCATCGGCGCAAGCGGACATCAGCAACGCGGCGGTCAACAACGCGACGCCGACGCCAATCGGTGCGCACCACGCTCGCGCTAGCCCTGCTCTTCGCGACGGTTGCGACCGTGGTCCATTCAACTCCATCACGCGCCGCCCATTCGCGGCCGCTTCGCCTGTTACGCGTCTCTGTTTCACGATGTCTCCTCCTGAGGCCGCGACGCGTCTCGCGCGCGTCGGCTGGGGCATGATTCGTCGCGCTGATGGCGGCTTTAAACACCAAGCCGACGCCGCGCGCCTTTGACCTGATTGTCTTGATTTGTCAGCGCGCTGCCGACAAGATTTCTGGAGGACGCTCACCAAACGATCAAGCGTTTGAATCGCTGCGGTGAGTCAGTGGGAAGCCGCATGGGTCGGGCGTCAGCGACGCGCCGTGAAACGACATTCAAACGGCACTCAAACGACATTGAGGGGCTTAATTTGCACGAGGCGTGGGATTAGCGGAGACGCGAAGGCCCGCAAGGCGCTCGCTGAAGCAGCAAAAGCAATCGCAGATCGATTTGTGGCGCTGCAATAAACAGGCGGCCTATCGACCGCCTTTGAACATCACGTAGTCTGCTGAACCCATTGCTTACGCCAACTCGGCGCTTCAAACGGATCCGAAAAATATTGGGTCTCGTGGACGACCTTGCCGTCGTGAAACTCCATGATGCTGACCGTCCAGAACGCTCGGCCGTTATAGGTGATCTCGTATTCCGTGACCCACAGATTGCCTTCGCCTTGAATTCGCCTGACGTCGAATCCGGATGGCTTGTCGGGATGATGACCGCGCAGTGCCTGCAAATTGGATCGGCCGAGAATTCGCTCGCCGGATTGGGGATAGTCGCAGATGGCGTCGTCAGCGTAAATGGCGTGCTCCGCGTCCAGATCGCCCGCCGCCGATGCGCGCCAGTGCGCATTCAAGGCTTCACGCAATTGCTCTTCCTGCATGGCAACACCTCCGCACGATTTCATGTCCCGCGATGAAGGACTCACGCGTTGAAGCCGTCAAAACGGGCAACGTGGATTCATCGTCAGGTAGCCACCGTCAGGGTCGAACCAAGCCCTGAACAACAGGTGGGTTGGCTGATTCAGTGTAGCAAATGAATCGTGGCCGAATGATGCCGACTGGACGAATTCGGGGGAGAACAGTTGGACCGCCAACCTGGCCGCTGGCCCCTGAAAGAACCCTTCTGGTATCGACAGAAATTGCGCCATTCACCAGACGGGTTCCGAGGGGATTTTTCACTCAGGTTTTACAGGCCCAACGATTCCTCCAATCGCCGCATCTCCTGCTGCCACTCCTGCTGCAAATGAGACTTTTGATGCTTCGGTTTACGCGCCCGGTCCATCTCTAGCCACGCTTCCAATTGGCACCAGCGCTGCCACTGCACTTCAGCCTCGTCACTAGCGAAAGCGGACTGCGCAACCAGATCGGGCAGTGCAGCCGGAGCAGCTACGGATCGCACCTTGTCACCAGTGGCGAACAGGCGCTGATAGGCACTTGCGGCATCCGGCCATTCCTGAACCCAACCATTACTGATTACCCAGAAACGGTTGCAACTGCTTTCGATCAGTTCCCGATCGTGCGAAACCAGCAGAAAGCCACCGGCGAACGCAGCTAGCGCTGCCGCGAGTTCACGTTTGCCGTCCAGATCCAGGTGATTGGTCGGTTCATCGAGCCATAACAAGTGATAGCTCGCCATGGACAGCGCCAGGAACAGCAACCGCGCGCGCTCACCGCCGCTGAGCGTGGCCACCTTCTGGCCGTGTCGCGAATAAGCAAACCCCGCCGAGATCAGGGCCTGCCGTCGCTCCCTGTCGCCAACCGGCGCGAACTTGTAGAGGGCGTCGGCTAGCGTCGCTTCGTCGGCCAGTTGACGCAGCGACTGATCGTAGTAAGCGATACGCGCCGCAGGATGATAGCGCCAGCCGGCCCGTGTCTCGCCTGCCTGCACGTCGCTCCAGCACTGACGCAATAGCGAAGACTTGCCCGCGCCATTGCTGCCCAGAAGCGCGACCTTGTCACCCGGCCGCAACCACAGCGCGTCCAGCTCGAACAACACGGGCTGGTCGGACTGCGCGCGTACCTGCAGGCCTTCGAATGCCTGCAGACTGTCGGCGGCCAGCGGCCTCCCCTGTAATGTCAGGCACCACGGACTGCCACGACTGACGAAGGTCTGATCGTCTTTCAGCTTATCGGCGCGCCGCTGGATGTTCCTGGCCTGACGCAACAGCTTTTCATTGTCATGCTCGCGCCCCCAGATAGCGACGCGTTTGCTGCTGGCGGTCAACCGGTCGATTTCCTTTTGCTCGCCGGCATGGCGCGACTGCGCAGCTGCGTCGGCTTCGGCCAATGCGATTAATGCCTGGCTGCACGGCAAATCGAAACTGTACAACTGCCGATCGCGCAGGATCCAGCTCTTGTCACTGACCGTATCCAACAGCCGCGGATCATGCGACACGAGAATGAAACCGCCCTGCCAACGTCCCAGAAAATCCTCCAGCCACAGCAGCGACGGCAGGTCCAGATGGTTGCTGGGTTCGTCCAGTAACAGCAGATTAGGCTCTTGCAACACGGCTCGCCCCAGCAGCAGGCGCGTATGCTGACCGCCGCTCAGGCTGGCCACCGGGGTATCGGCGGCTTCAGGTAATGCCAGTTCGTTCAGCAGACTGTCGACTCGCCAATGTTGTTCCGGCTGTTTGTCTATCGCCTCCAGAAGCGCCTCGCGCGCCGTCAGGTTAGCCAGCCGTGACGGCAGATGTTGCTCGACGTGTTGCAGGCGGCACTGTCCGGCATATTGCACGCTCCCGGCACTCGGCTCACGGCTGCCGGCCAATACGCCGAGCAAGCTGCTTTTGCCGCAGCCGTTATGGCCCAATAGACCAATGCGGTCGCCTGGTTTTACGGTAAAGGAAAGGTCGTGGAATAGCGGGCCGTGGCCGCTTTCCAATTGCACGGAAAGTGCGGAAATCAGGGTTGTCATGCTTTTGCTCTCGTTTCTGCGGGACGTGTTTGTCCCTGTCAACAGGAGCGCTGGCGACAACAATGGAATCGAGAAAGAACTCGACTAGATGGAGTGGGCTTTGCTCTGACCAGGTTATCGCAGCGCGATGGAACGCAGGTGAGAGCAGGCAAATGTGCTGGACCAATGTACCAACATCATCGGGTACACAAGCAGAACCATATTTACCTCCTTTTTCAGAAAGAGTTAAGGTCTGCGCAGTGTAATCGGGCTTGGGCGGGCTGAACAAGTAGTGCGGTGGTATTCCTTTTGCACTGGATAGAACGTGCCGGCGCCGCAACGCGCTGTTTACGGGCTTTTAAAGAATCTCAGATAGAAAGCGGCGAACACCAGGACAATGCCGACGTTCACCATCAGCCGTGCCCAGAATCGATCCTTGAAGAACAGTACATCCACGCCAACGACTGCGGCGATCATCACCGCAACGTACAGCACGACGGACAAGTTCTTTGTCATTTCAATCACCAATGAAATGATCCCTACGCCGTGGAGTGGCTGCTTTGGAGGGTAGCCGATCAACGGGCCAGAAAATGATGCTCAGTCTTTGAGTTAAGACAGACGGCGGCCGTGTCGGTTCGACGCGTGACGGAGATTAAACGAGGTGGACCGAGCGATACCGATCGCCGTTTGCGGCAGGCGGCATGTCGTACACATGAGCCTCGCATATTCTCGCTGCGCGGCTAGCTGGGATATGGGTGCCAGTGATAACGACGTCGTGCTCGACGAGGTAGGCAAGCATTTCGATTGAGTGAAGTGCAAGTCGACCTGGATGGCCCTACGACGTCGCCGTCATCCTTGTTATTGAGCAGCCGGCGATACGGTGCTCGGGGTCGCCAGCGTGTTGTGGCTTCCCGGAAGGTTGGTCAGGGACGCCGCACTATTGCTCGATCCATTCGACAGACCCGAGTTCGGTGACCCGGCGCTCGTGCCGCTTTCCGAGTTGACCGCGCCAGGTGTGCCGTAGCCGCTTGTTGTTGCAGCGGCCGGCGATGTGGTGCTCGGCGTCGCCAGCGTGTTGTTGCTCTGCGCATAAGCACCGGCCGACAGCGTGAGCGCGGCGACAGCCGCGATTAATGTGCTAGTTGTCTTGATCATGTCCCGCTCCTTTTTGATTTGGACTCGAATTGCGGCGTAAACGACCTATTCGCCGTTCTGCGCGGCGGTCGTTGTCGGCCTGATTCGTGGCGATCGAACTCGTTCGCCCCTCGTAGTCGCAGACGTAGACGTGGAGCAAACCATAGATCACCGCACAGCTAGTCTAGGAAAACGGTCGTGAATAATTAAGCGCTTTCTTCGCAAGGGATAATTGCTATTTCCGGAATTGAGCCGTGGAGGTTCTGATTGCTATCGGGATGTGCAGGTAGCGAACGGTCATGGCTTTCGGTAACCAGTGGACCTGACTGGATCGCGAGATTTACTGGCGTAGGGTGGTGTGGGGACCGGGATGACTAGCAACATGAGGTAAAAGAATCGCCACGCCGAAGATGGCTAACACAATTCCCGCCGTGAAGATTTTTCGAAAACGTGCGGGTCCCAAGGCCAGCACCCCTCTGGCCTCGGCACTAAACTCGCGATAGTCGAGCTCGTCCATGCCGCTCGTCCCCATTCGGTTTATCGCGCGAATATTGCAAAGCAATCATTGGTCTTTGGCCAGCAACACCTCACCTTTTAAATCAACGCCTGAACACCTTCTGTGCACTGGCGAACCTATCTTCGTATCACACGTGATTAGCGCATTTGCGGCGCTAAGCCTAAGCATTTTTCGCAGCGACCAAACCGCGTTTCCCAGCCCCCATCCGAACATCGACTTCCTGGAAAATCGCCTCGGCGAATTCCACCGCAGCGGGCTTCTCCGCGTCGTACATCATGACGAATTCAATATCCGGCAGTTCCGGCAAACCTTCGCTCACACCGAGTTCGCGGAGTTCGTCGTCGATCACGCTACGCGGCACGGGTGCGATGGCAATACCAGCTCGGGCGAATGCCCGAATGCCCATCACACTCGGACTTTCGCACGCAATGCGATACGGCATGTCGGCCAATGCGAGCGCCTTGACGGCCGCCTCCCGAAACGGACACGGATCGGGAAAACACGCTAATGGCACATCGCCTTCGGGAAGCGGCTCATGACGGGCAAACGTCCAGGCGAGCGGCTCTCGCCAAAGCGTTGTGCCGGCATTTGACGAAGAGCACCGGCTGCCGATCACCAGATCGAAATCGCCATTCGCGTGCCGTCTAAACAGACTGTCGCCAATGTCGACGGTTAAATCCAGCAGCAATCCACGGCGCGCGGCGCTAAAACGGCGCATCGCGTCGGGCAGCCATCCGCCCGCGAAATCCTCCGATGCGCCAATGCGCAGCTTTCCGCCGTAGGCATCGCCCGCACCCAATCGGGTTCTGGCTTCTTCGCTGAGATTGAGCATGGCCCGAGCGTAGCCGAGCAGCGTCTGGCCATGCTCCGTGAGCGCGACGCGACGCGTATTGCGCACGAGAAGCGCGCGTCCGATCTGTTCCTCGAGACGAACCACCTGGGCGCTCACCGCGGATTGACTCAAGTGCAGCCGGCGACCGGCGCCGGTGAAGCTCCGGGCATCGGCGACCACAACGAACGTAAGGAGAAGCGCGGTATCGAGCGGGCTGTCCATTGATCACCAAACCGGGTTAATTCAAGCAATTAATATCGTTTCTAAATTATAAGCCGGCTCGGTACGCTACGAATCACGGTGAGCGACCACGCATTCCGCCGGTCGCCGCCACCTCCCGACAGGACTGATTTCATGACTCGCGTTCTCTATATCGAAGGCTCACCTAACAAGGGCTATTCGGCGTCCATCGAGGTGTGTAACGCGTTTCTGGATGCGTACCGCCTGGCGCATCCCGATCACGAAATTCACAAGCTCGACCTATGGGACGAGCCGCTTCCCGAATTCGATGCGGACGCGTTAGCCGCCAAATACGCCGGTTTGAGCGGGACGCCATTGACGCCGAACCAGGCCGTGGCATGGCAGCGCATCGAAGCCCTCGCCGCGCCCTTTCACGAAGCAGACAAGTTTCTATTCGGCGTGCCGTTATGGAATTTCAGCATCCCGTACAAGCTGAAACATCTGATCGACCTGATCTCGCAGAAAGACGTGCTGTTCTCATTCGATAGCTCGGGTTTTACCGGCATGCTGCGCGGGAAAAAGGCGGCCGTCGTTTATGCGCGCGGATTGAGCTACACGTCGCCCGGCTCGCTGACGCCGGCCAGCGAGTTCGACCTCCAGCGTCCTTACATGGAAACGTGGCTGAAATTCGTGGGCGTGGAGGACGTCGCGGGAATCGTCGTCGAACGCACGCTGCTGGGTCCCGAGGGAAAGGTCGACCGTAGCCGCGCAATCGAAGAAGCCCACGCGATCGCGCGCGAGTTCTAAGCGTGCCGGCAGCGGCCGAAATTGATGGAAGAAGCGCCTAATCGTGGCGCGTGCAAACTTCGAATTCGTGGCCGTCGGGGCTAGCCAGAACGACGCTGGTCATCGCGTCGTTTAACTGCATGACGACGGTTGCCCCGAGAGACTTGGCGCGATCCAGAAAAGCCGGCAGGGAGGGTGCATCGAATTCGAACACGGGCACACTCGCGCTACCGACTAATTCATCGCCAAAATCATTCAGCAATAACCCGATCCGAACGCCGCCGATTGAAAACTCGGTCCACTTCTCCGACTTGCGATTCGGCGAGAGTTCTAACAGCTTTTCCCAGAACGTGATCGACTGCTCCATGTCCATCACTTTGAAATAAATGGTTCTGATGCGCATTGAATTTTCCAGGACGAGTATTTGGAAGACCCACAAGATCACATACGTTAAACAGAAAAGATACTGCCGAATCATTGCCCGCGATTCAAACCACGGTGTCGAGTCAACAGAGCTTTCAAATCCCTTCACCGACGTGCCTGCGAAGCAAATGTGCCCGCAGCGCGGTGTATGTTGCCCAAACGTGGCCCAAGCGCGGTCCAGGCATTCACGAAGAGTGTGTTCTCGACGTGTAGACTATTTCGATGACCCAAGAAATCGACTACCTCAACCCCGCCCTTCCGCATGGCCTCCGGCGGGTGACCATGCCGGTGGTCGACGCGACCCCACAGACGCTCCACGGATTCGGCCGGCTCGTTGCAGACCCGAACGATTGCGCAGTCGAAATCGTACAGTGGCCGGCAGTGGGATCGAGGCCGATCGATCCCGGCACCGGTGACGAGGCCGGTACGACCGACGGCACCTTCATCAGCGAATGGCGCGGCGACATTCTGTACGGCCGAAACGAGGCCGTGGGCGGCAACTACATCCTCGCGTACGCCACGGAGCCCGAAGCCGCCCGCGAAGATCACGCCGCCAAACCAGAACGTATGTTGCTCTGGCACGCGAACTATCACCCGGACGGCGGACAACTCTTCTTTCCGCTCGACGGTCGCCCGTTCTACGTGCCCCTGGCATTACCCGGGGACGATATTGCGCCGGAGAACTTCGTGTGCTTTCGATTCGATGGACGGCAGGGCCTCTACATCCATCCGAACATTTGGCATGAAGGGGTGTTCACCCTTGAAGGCACCCAGCGCTTCTTCGACAAACAAGGCGCCGTACACGCGCGCGTTTCTGTCGACTTTGCCCGCGAGTTTGCCTGTCTTCTCGAAGCGCCGATCCATAACGACGCGTTGCCCCTTTGAGGCGGCAAGCCTTAGCGTGAAACGAAACTTCTCGCCTCATGGCGAGAAGCGGCTACCGGCTATCGGCTGCAAAGACCGCTAACTAGCAGTCCGAGCCCAAATTCAAAGGCCACATCCGGATCGATGGGATCGATCGCCGGGCCGGCATCTGCCGCCTGAGCGGTCTTGCCCTTGCCGACCTCTTTGCGTTGAGGTTCGGGCGACGCACTCCGAACGTCACGCGCCTGCTCCTCCAGCACGCAGCCCACGGTGAACTGGCCCGCGGCCAGCAACGCCATCTGCGCATCCGATTCGCTAAAACCCGCGCTCACCAGGTAGGCCACTTTCGGCAGGATCCGTGCGAACTCGGCCTGGTTCGGTGTCGTGCCGGCGTGCAGCAATGCGCCGTCGCGATGGGCAAGGAGCGCACGGCGAAAACTGCGCGCGTTGTCGGCAAACCAGACCGGCCAATCCGCGATGTCCTCTGGCACGCCGATCGTGTGATGCCGCGCCAGCACCAGAGAAGCCATCTCGCCAAGCAGCGCCGACTTGTCACGGAAGTGCCAGTAGAGCGTGGCCGATTCCACGCCGAGTTTCTCGGCAAGACGTCTCGTCGATAACCCGTCGAGGCCGACTACGTCGAGGAGTTCAAGCGCTGCACTCGCCACTTCGTCACGTCGAATTTTTGCCATGCTTGACTCTCTATCAGTGATAGATATACTTATCGGTGATAGATTTTAACATCAAGGAGTCGCGCATGACCGTCCTCCCTACCCGCACATCGGTGCTGATCGTCGGCGGCGGACTGGTCGGCCTGTCGGCCGGCCTGTTCCTGCAACGCCTGGGCGTTCCCTTCATCCTCATCGAGAAAAACGAGGGCGTTTCGCTGCTGCCGCGCGCCCGTGGCATTCATCTGCGAACCATGGAGCTGTTTCGCCAGATTGGCGTTGAAGACGCGGTCAAGGCGGCCACGGTTGCGGCCTGGAAACAGGGTGGCTTCGGCGGTGCGCGACGCGGGCGCACGCTGATGGACGCACAGTCGATCGTCGACGTCTCCACCATGCGCGTGAAGATGGCCGCGGCCGGCGCGTCACCGTCGAGTTTCGGCGCGTGCCCGCAGACGCTGATAGAACCGGTGCTACGCCAGCACCTCGAAGCGCGAGGTGGCGACGTGCGCTTCGGCCACGAACTCGTGTCGTTCGTCGAGTCGGGCGATGCGGTGGTCGCGACAGTACGTGGCCGGGATGGACAGGAGACGGTCGTTGAGGCCACCTGGCTGCTTGGCGCCGACGGCGGGCGCAGCTTCGTGCGCAGGCAACTGGGCATCGGCATGATTGAGACGCCCGCCCCGCAGCATCTGCTCAACATCTTCTTCCGAGCCGATCTGGCCGAGGCCGTGGAAGGCCGCACGTTCAGCCAATGCGAGATCGCGAATGAGAAAGTACGCGGCCTTTTTCTGGCGATGAACAACACCGACATGTGGTCGTTCCATCTGGAATACGACCCGTCGCAAGGACCACCGGCCGACAGCGAACTGCCCGACCTGCTGCGCGCCGCAATCGGCCTGGATGATGTCGACATCGACATCATCAGTCATGGCGCGTGGAGCACTGGCGTGTCCATTGCGCAGCGCTATCGGTTGGGCCGCGCCTTTCTGTGCGGCGACGCGGCGCATTTGATGCCGCCGTGGGGCGGCTTCAATGCGACCACCGGCATTGCCGATGCGCACAATCTCGCCTGGAAGATCGCCGCTACATTGCGCGGTGAAGCGGCAGCGGCGCTGCTCGACAGCTATGAGACCGAGCGACGACCGCTCGCCGTGCGTAACGGCAGCCAGGCGCTGCTGCGCACGGACTTCGATGCGCGCTTTGGTATCGAAACGCAGACCAACCGGGAGGTGTTCCCCGCGCTGCTCGATGCGGGTGCTTTGTTGTTGCGGCATCGCTATCGGTATGCAGACGGCGTGTCTTCCGAAGATTCGTCAGCGTTGGTTGCGCATCTGCAGGCGCAGACCGGGACGCGCTTTCCTCACGCCTGGATTCGGCGCGACGGTCAACGGATCTCGACGCTGGACCTCTTCGGCGACAGCTATGTCTTGCTGGCTGGCCCGAACGCTTCGGTGCAGGCATCGAGCCGTGCAAGCCTCAACTCCGCTACGCCCGCGGTTTATGTCGCCGGCAAGGATTTTGAATTCGTCGATTCCGAAGACGACTGGCAGACGCTGACTGCTCTGCCCGACGATGGCGCGGTGACGGTACGGCCAGATGGTTTTGTTCTGTGCCGCTCGGATGGTGGAGGTTGCTTCGAACGGATCGCGCTCATGCTATGCGTAACCTAAATGAAGGCTTAAATACTTTCTAAAGATTTCATAAACGTGGACGTTATTTGTCAGTGGAAAGGCAAACAATGGCGTTCGCGCCAATTCAAAAAATCCTCAGAGAGTCCATCCGGCTATTCGCTGGCTGGAATAGTTGACGGGAGGCTACGCCTTTCGGCCGTCCGTCGACATTCATTCGCGTGAGAGACCTTGCATGAAAAGCTTCTACCGAACCCTGTTGCTCGCCGGCGGCGCTGCACTGCTCGCGGCGGGTTGCGCGTCCGGGCCGCAATATAAAGACGTAGCGTCGTCGATCCCGACGCTCTCGCCTGACGATGGCCGCATCTACTTCTTCCGCTCGGATTCGTTTGCAGGCGCCATGCTGCAACCCGAGATCAAGCTCAACGACAAGGTGGTCGGCCATTCGAAACCTGGCGGCTTCTTCTACCTCGACGAACCGGCGGGCAGCTATACCGTCGCTACCTCGACCGAGGTGACAAAGACCGTCACGTTCGAGCTGAAGGCCGGCGAGACGAAGTACGTGCGCACGGCAGTCAGCATGGGCATACTGGTGGGTCACATCACGCCGACGATCGACTATCCGGAGAACGCGCAGTTGGAAATCCAGACGCTGAAGTACATCGGCGATGCGGCTCCGGCCGTGGCGGCGGGTGCGCAGACGAGCGCGACGGCGACTACGTCGACCGCTACTGGCAAGATGTAATTGCGTCGGGGAGCGCGGGGGCTGGGACGTCGCGCTCCTTGTTTTACTTCGGGCCTACGCGCGCCCGATACCGTTCCCGCGAAGTGACCAGCGCGGTGTGGCTGCTGGAATTGTGCTTTGTCGCGATCACCGCGATTTTCAAAAATAAAACGCGACGCCGTCTGCCGCTACGATGTCGGCATCTCTACCGCTTCGCGCGGCGACTCGTGCCGGTGCAGCCACGCAGGGCAACGGCTTTGCCTGCCCGTTCTGGCCCGCGTTCATCACCGCGTCTCTATCCGCTTGATGTTTAGCGGCAACCTTCTCCTCCGCAGCTTGAAGATCAGCCGGCGTGCCGTCGTAACCGTGTCGGGATTCAGCGGGTCTTCTGCAATCTTCGACGCTCAAGCCCGTTGCGCAATTGGCCCGCGATAAAAGCGCTGACGATCACCGACAGATAAATCGTGACGAGGTCGTGACGCCAGCCTTCGAGGGCGAATTGATGCGCAACCAGTTTCGGATCGAGCGCCGGCAGTGCGAAGCTCTTTGCCTTGACGGTGCGCATCATCCGGATAAAGCCCGTCGCGGACAGCAGCGGCAGCAGGGTGACTAGTGCCAACAGGGCGGGCTTCATTCGGCGAGCCAACGGATAGTGGCGCAAGCGGAACCACAATCCGAGGCATCCGTGTATCCAGCCAGGCGCGAGCAGCGCAAGTTGCAAGCCCTGCGTACCGCTCATGAGCAGCGCGACGATGACGCGTTGATAGTCAGGTTCAAAACCATAGAGTGAGGACGCGAGTCGCGTTGTCACCGCATGGCGTATCAGCAGCAGCGGCAGGCTAAGGCCTGCCCAAAGACGGATCCATTCGGCGGGCGGCAACGTCCAGTGGCGACGGTCATATATCGTGCGCACTGCCAGCGAAAAATGCAGCGACGCCGCACCGTACAGTGCGATCGTGCCGGCCTTGCTTCGCCAGAGTCGCAGCGCCAATGCGAGTCCTTGTCCTGCAAGCTCGAGTGACCAGATTCCGAGTGCGTGATTGACCAGGTGGAGAAAAAGATAGATGAGCAGCACCACACCCGATCCGAGTTGCAAACGGCGAAGAATGGATGGCATCTGAACCTTCACTTCGCGGCAGCGGCGGACGTGCCGACTATCGCCTTGTCAACCGCCTTCTGGTGAGCAAGGCGCTCCCGCTTCGTGCGGGTAAGGTGCGCCGTGTGCAATCGAATCAAGCGCCGGGGTAACCGGCCAGACGGGTTGGCCGCCGATGACCGCTGCGATATCACGTCGTTCTGATTCGCTGCGCGGTGACGTATAGCTTCGGCGAATCGCTGTAACGCCGATATCGAACCGCATACGCTCTGATACTCCTCGCGGCCTATTCTGCCGTCGAGGATGACTGCCATGCCCGATGCGCGGGCCATGTCGATAATGTCCATTTCGACCACCTCTTCTGTGCATGCTCTCCTTGCAAGACTATTCGCGAGGGCCGTTTATTCCCTCATTCGTCCGGATACAGGCGAGGGCAGGCCGACGCGCGTCATTGTCTCGATCGAGTCGCCCCGATAGCTGCCCGATGGCTGGTGGCGGCGCGAACGAGTGAGACGGGGCAGAATTCGAGATTCGAACCCGTCTCTGGCTCGATGGTCCGTTTCAACGAGAGGGTCGCGTGACGGGTGAAGCTCGCGAGTTATTCGATAAGATGAACTTCGTCGCTCTAGGTTTGCCGCCAACGGGCACAAACACCGATGCACCAATCGCATACGGACGGTTAGAGGAGTTGTCTGTACCGACGTTGTTGATGTGTGGGGACCTCGACCTTCCCGGCATTCAGGCACGAAGTCGTTACGTCGCGACTAACGTACCTCGTGCGACGTTTCACCAGATAGCGGGTACCGCCCATTTGCCGAGCCTTGAACGGCCGGAGGAAGTCACGCGCGTGATCGCGAATTTCATCGATCAATGTAAAGCGCAGCAATAGCTCAGGGAGCGAAACACTGACGCTCGGCGTACAAAGTCATTGTTAGCCACCCAGGCGCGTTATCGAATGCCTGCGTTTGGCCAACCCACGCTGAACGATCACCGCCCCACTCCGCTCGACAAAAAACCTTAGCCCTCGGCCTGATGGCAAACCACTTCGATATTGTGCCCGTCTGGACCAATAACAAAAGCTGCGTAGTAGTTCGCGTGGTAGCGCGGACGCAGACCAGGCGCCCCATTATCTTTGCCGCCCTCTTCCAGAGCCGCGCGATAGAAAGCGTCGACTTGCTGGCGATTGTCGGCCGTGAACGCCAGGTGAAGATGCGCCGGCTTCTCCTCGGTCTGGAACAGACACAAAGAAGCCTTACCCGGCGGACTAAGCTCGACACCGTACGTCGGCACCCCTTCCGAAACAACCGCTACGCCGATCGGTTCAAGTGCCTTGACGAAGAACGCTTTGCTCGCTGCATAATCGCTGACGCCGAATTTCACGTGGTCGAACATGAATGCTCCTGAAGTGTGGGGGCCGTGCGAGGCCTGACTTGATCTGGAGATCATCGCGATGTTGCCACACGAAATCACGCGTAGCCACCGGTGCCAATCCGGGTATGAATTCCATACGGTGCAGGCGTAGTCATGCTGAGGCGAGGACATGACGTCACGATCTTCAACGATGACCCAGGCCAACCTCAAAAACTCCGCACCACCTTCGGCTGCGATCTCAGCAGCAAATAAAACGCAGCAACATGCGTGATCATTAAGAGAGGCACATAGATAATCGGAATCACATACATAGCACCCAACTCCCCCGCGTGCGCCGGAAGCCCCGCCTGAATCGCACGGTAATAGTCGAGGACGAGATCCGTCACCCCCACGACATTAAACGCCACGACAAACAGCCAGAACAGCGCAGGTCTGCGTGCCGTCAATAACGCCAACATCGCCAGCACGCCCGTCGCGAAGTCACCATATGCAGCAGACACGGCGAAACTCGCAGGCAGATGCGGACCGACAACGCCCGGCAAAATAAACGCCAACCCAAAAAAACGAAAACTATGGAACGTAGCGATAGCGCGATGCGCATCGAATGCGTCCATCGATTTAAGCCTGGGCCAGACATACACGCGGAAGCAAAGCAGCCCGGCGACATACCCCAGAGCGAGATGCAAAGGGAAGATCAGTTCCGGTGGCATGAAGCCTCCTGTCAGGTGTTATCCGGCGCATTGAAGGACACGAAAGAGACCGGCCGGCACGACTTCTCATCCGCAGACGTAGGTGTACCATGGCCTCTCTCGACCGACTATTCACCACAATGTTGACGGGCTATGAAGCAGAACTTCACAGTCAGACAAGGCGCGCTCGATGGCGTGGAAGTGTTCCTGAGCGTCGCCCAGCATCGCAGCTTTCGCCGGGCCGCCGCGGAGCTCGGGGTGACGCCATCGGCGGTCAGCCAGACGGTGCGTGTTCTTGAGGCGCGCATCGGCGCTGCGCTGTTCATCCGCACCACGCGAAGTGTCGGCCTGACCGAAGCCGGCGAGCGGTTTTTAGCACAAGCAAAACCCGCGTTCGAGGAGCTTGTCGCCGCGAGCGAGGTGGCGCGCGGATTCGGCCAGCGGCCCACCGGCTTGTTGCGGCTTTCCGTGCCGCGCGCGGTGTTGCCCATCCTGCTCGAACCGCTGATCGCCTCTTTCTGCCAGGCGTATCCCGAGGTCGAAGTGGAAATCTCCGCCAGCAAGGAACTGGTCGATCTCGCAGCGGAAGGATTCGACGCCGGTATCCGGATGGGTCAGTTCGTCGATGCCGACATGGTCGCCGTACCGTTGACGCCGCCGCTTCGTCTTATCGTCGTCGGCAGCCCCGATTACTTCGCCGCGCACAGCCCGCCGAAACACACGGACGATCTGCGCCAGCACGCCTGCTTGCGGTGGCGGCGATCCAGCGGCGCGCTCGCGCTCTGGTCCTTCAACGACAACGGCCAGACGATCGAGATCGCCGTGTCCGGCCCGCTCATCGCCAATGATTTTCCGACCATGCTGGGCGGCGCGCTCGAAGGTATGGGGCTTGCCCAGCTTCCCGAGCCGATGGCCGCCGAAAGATTGCGAGCGGGACAACTGGTGCACGTTCTGGAGCAATTCGCGCCGGTGACACCGGGCGTGTTTCTCTACTATCCGAACCGCCGGCAGATCATGCCGAAGCTGCGCGCCTTCATCGATCATGTGAAGAGCCGCCCGCCAGGTCAAGGGAACGTGTCGGAAACAGGATAAGGATCGACGCCGCTCGCTCAACCCACGCCGAGCCATTCCTGCATGACATCGGCGCGCGTCAGAAACGAATCGAGCGATGCATCGAACACGATCTCGCCGTGTCCCATCACGGCGACGCGGCTGGCGATATCGCGCGCGATCACAAGCCGCTGTTCGATCAGCAACATGGCCACGCCGCGTTCGCGCAATCTGCGCAGACACGCGGCGAGCTGGTCCATGACGAGGCTCGCCAGTCCTTCGCCGGGTTCGTCGATCAGCAGCAGATCCGGATCGCCGAGCAGCGCGCGGGCCAGCGTCAGCATCTGCTGCTCGCCGCCGGACAGCGCGCCGGCACGCGTGCGCTGGCGTTCGCGCAGCACCGGGAAAAGTTCGTAGGCGTCGTTGAACGTGAAACGCGGCGCTCGGTTGCGCGTGCGCGGCGCCACGCCCAGTTGCAGATTCTCGTGGACGCTTAACGTGGGAAAGACGTCGCGATGCTCCGGCACATAACCGAGTCCCAGACGCGCAATCTCGAAGGTGCGCAAGCCGCCGAGCGAGTGGCCCGCGAAACTTGCCTCGCCCTCGCTGCGCACGAGGCCCATTAGCGCGCGGGCGAGCGTCGAGCGGCCCGAGCCATTACGCCCGACCAGCGCGAGTACTTCGCCCGCCTCGATGCGCAGCGTGACGCCGTGCAGCGCCTGGCTCGCGCCGTACCACGCATTGAGTCCGCGGATGTCGAGCAGTGCGGTCATGCGCGGGGGCCTTTAGCGAGGGCTGTGCCGTCGCCCACCCCAGCGCCCACACCGTCACCAAGATAAGCAGCACGCACCGCCGCGTCCGCGCGAATCGCCGCCGGCGTGCCGCTCGCGATGACACGCCCTTGCACCAGCACCGAAATACGATCCGCGATAGCGAACACCGCGTCCATGTCGTGTTCGACCATCAGCAGCGTGCGGCCGGCTGTGGTTTCGCGAATCAGCTCGATTGCGCGCGCGGCTTCCGCGCGGTTCATGCCGGCGGTCGGCTCGTCGAGCAGCAACGTATGCGCGCCGCCCGCGAGCGCAATGCCGAGGTCGAGCGCGCGCTGCCCCGCGTAGCTAAGCGTGCCAGCTTGCACATGCCGATGAGCGCTCAGGCCGACGGCTTCGAGCACCTGTTCGGCACGAGCGTCGACGGTGTGCGAGCCGGTGAAGCACTGCCACCAGCGCGTGCGGTCGCGTTCGGCGAGCTGCGCCGCGCAGCGCAGGTTGTCGAACACGCTCAGCCGCGCGAACACACTGGTGGTCTGGAAACTGCGCGCGAGACCACGACGTGCGATCGCGGCCGGCGCGAGGCGCGTGATCTCCGCGCCGAACAGATCGATGCGTCCCGCGTTCGGCCGCGCGCCGCCGGCGATCAGATTGAAGAGCGTCGACTTGCCGGCGCCGTTCGGACCGATTAACGCGTGGCGTTCGCCGGGCTGAATCGCGAGGTCGACGCCACGCAAAATTTGCGTGGCACCGAAGCGCTTGGTCACGCCGTAGAGGGCGAGAGCGGGGATCATCGGGCATCTCCCATGGTCCGCGTCTGCCCTGCGGGCATCGCGAGACGTGCCTGCGCGCGAATCGCGTAATGCGCCGCGATTGCTCCCGGCACGGCCAGCATCAACAGCACGACGCCAAGCCGGAACGGCGACGACACCACCTCCAACGACAAGCCCGCGACGTTCAACACCGCCCCGTCATCCGCACCGAATTGCACGGCGTACGCCCATTGCACCGCGAGCACGATTGCCGCCGTCCACAGCAACGCGGCAACCGTGCCCCACGCGTAAGCCGCGCGGCACGCCCGCCAACCGTGCGCCGCAATTCGCGTCGTATGTCGCTGTGCGAAGCCGGCAAGACCATCCGGCGACACCACCACGATCGCGACAAAGAACAACCCCAGATAAAACAGCCACGCCCGCGTGACGCTCGCCACCGCGACGCTAAAAAACGTCAGCACGACCGCGCCCGCTATCGGTCCGAAGAACGCCGCCGACCCGCCGATCACCGTGGCAATCAACACCGCGCCCGAGCGCAGCATGCCGACGCTTTCCGTCGATACCAGTTCGACGTTGATCAGGCCCAGCGTCCCCGCAATACCCGCGAAAAACGCCGACAGCACCACCACGCCATAACGGACGCGGCGCGGGTAACAGCCGATCGCCGCTGCGCGCGCCGGGTTATCGCGCACGGCGTTAGCGAGCCGCATGAACGGCGTACGCGACAGCGCAAACATCGCCGCGCAAGCCAGACAACACCAGACGGCAATCAGCGCGTACGCCTCGCGCGCCGGGCCGAAGCTCCAGCTTCCCAGCAACGGCCCGCTCGCACGGTCGATCGCCACGCCCGCTTCGCCGCCGAACCAGTCGGGCAGCGTCCACGCGGCTGCCGCCACGAGTTCGCCGAGGCCGAGCGTGATCATCGCGAAGGCCGTGCCCGCGCGGCGCGTCGACACGAAACCGAACAGCACCCCGCACAGCGCGCCGCCGATACCGCCGATCAACGGCAGCAGCACGAGCGGCACGCCCATCGCATTGAACACTTGCGCGGCGATCAACGCGCCGAGGCCGGAATACGCGGCGTGACCGAACGACAGCAAACCTGTTGCGCCGAGTAGCAGGTTGTAGGAGAGCGCGAACACGATCATCGTCGCGGTCTGCGCGAGGTAAGCGAGCAGCCAGCTTTGCGGCCAGACGAATGGCGGGACGGCTAGCAGGAGGATCAGCGCTAGCCATGGTGTGAGGGAGCGGAAGAATGATTTCCGCGTTTCACGCATGATCGTCACGCCGTCCAAACATCCCACGCGGACGCAGCGCCAGCATCGCGACCAGCAGCAGATACGGAATCAGCGGCGCAAGCTGCGCGAGCGTCAGCGCTTCCCACTGCGGTGGCAGCGACGCGCCCACTGCCGACATCGCGTCGCCCAACGACACATCGCTAGCCACCGCAAAAGTCTGCACGCAACCCACCAGCAGCGACGCCGCCAGCGCCCCGCTCAACGAGCCCAATCCGCCGATCACGACCACCACGAACACGATCGAGCCGAGAGACTCCGCCATCGACGGTTCGATCACGAACAGCGGCGCACCGATCACGCCGGCCAACGCGGCGAGCGCCGTGCCGGCCGCGAACACACCGGTGAACACGCGTGGCACGTTGTGGCCGAGCGCTTCGACAGCGCTCGCGTGCGTGAGCGCGGCGCGTACGATCAGCCCCGCCTTCGACACACGCAACACCGCGTAAAGCACAGCGAGCATCGCCAGCGACACCACCATCATGAACGCCCGGTAACGCGCGAACACGGCACCGTAGACGGTGAACAAAGGACCGTCGAGCACCGCCGGCACCGTCGCCGAAAGCGGGCTCAGCCCCCAGCCGAGCTTGACCAGTTCGCCGAGCAGATAAGCCGCGCCAAAGGTCAACAGCAACTCCGCGAGATGGCCGTGGCCACGCACGCGACGCAACAGCCAACGCTCCAGCGCCGCACCGATCAGACCGACGGCGAGCGGCGCAATCACCAGCGCGCTCCAGAACCCGGCGCGCGCCGCCACCGAAAAACCGACATAGGCGCCGAGCATGTAAAAGCTCGCGTGCGCGAAGTTCAGCACGCCGAGCATGCTGAAAATCAGCGTCAAACCGGCCGACAGCATGAACAGCAGCAAGCCGTAACTGACGCCGTTGAGCAGATTGATGACGAGCGATTGCACGCGCCTAATCCGCCTGCGCCGCGACGCTCAATGGTTCGAGCGCCGCGCGCAATTCGGCGGGCAGCGTCACCGGACGGCGCGTGACGCGATCCACATAGACATGCACGAAGTGGCCTTGCGCGGCGGGCTCAGCGTCGCCCTCCTTGAAGAGCCCGACTTCGTAACGCACGCTCGACGTGCCGAGCCGCACCACCCGCAAGCCCGCGTCGACCCGCTCGGGAAACACCAGCGGCGCGAAGTAGTTGCAATGCGTTTCGACCACGAGGCCGATCGTCGCGCCGTGCTCGAAATCCAGCACGCCCGCGCGAATCAGATACTCGTTCACCACGGTGTCGAAGTAGCTGTAGTAGACGACGTTGTTCACGTGACCGTAGACGTCGTTGTCCATCCAGCGCGTGGTGATCGGCAGGAAATGCGGGTAGGCGCTGCGCGCGGCGGGGGCGGGTTTGTTCATCGTGGCGTGGCGGTGGTTGGCGGTGTTTGGGGCTCACTGCCCCGGCTTCTCGACGAACTCGAACGGCAAACCGCGCCGACGCATCCATTCGCCGAGCGCCTGGCCGGTGCCCGCGCGCCATGGCCGCAATTTAGCCGGTTCCACCAGCCGGTATTCGAGCAATTCCGGCGACAGCGCAACCGTCCCGTATGCCTTCACGTGATACGCAATGATCAACTCGTTCTTGCGGATGAATTCATACACGCCGATCAGTTCGACCGTCTCCGCGTGCAGCGAGGTCTCTTCGAGCACTTCACGGGCGATGCCCTCTTCCGGCGTCTCACCGTTTTCAAGGAAGCCGGTGATCAGCGCGAACATGCCCTCCGGCCACGCGGCGTTGCGCGCCAGCAGAATCTTGCCTTCGTACTCGACGATCGCCGCCACCACCGGCAGCGGGTTGTTCCAGTGGACGTATCCACACTCCACATCGGGACAGGTCTGGCGGACGCGGCCGCCTTCGTGTTCAGGGTCGGCGCGCTCGGTTAGCGGGGTGGCGCAGCGCGGACAAAATTGGTAATCGGTCATGGCGTGAGGGACGTCTCGTTTGTTTTGTAGCGGTTTATGTTTTACGTGTTTCGGGTGCGGGCGAATCGGTGTGGGTGCGTCCTGCCCTGACGGCGCTCAGGCATTTTCGGCACTCCGGCACTCCGGCACACGCGCACTCACGTCGCGCACAACTCGCGCACTTCGGCGGTGAAACGCTCGACCGTTTCCGGTTGCGTGTCCCACGCGCACATCAGCCGGCAACCGCCCGCGCCGATGAACTCGTAGAACTACTTCCAGCCGCGCGCGCATGGCCTTCGCGGTGTTCGCGGGCAACTGCGCGAACACCGCGTTCGATTCTCGCGGAAACATGATGCTCACGCCGGGAATTTCATGCAACCGCGTTTGCAGTAATTCGGCCATCGCATTCGCATGGCGCGCGTTGCGCAACCGGACGTCGTTATCGAACAGGCCGAGCCAGGGGAGCGAGTTGGCCGCCGTGCCGTTGAGCACGTAGAACACTTCGCAGTCGGTCTGGAACAGTTCGCGGATGCGGTCGCAGACCTGGTGGGTCCAGGAGTCGTCGCCGTAGGCCGGTTCGTCGCCGCTGTTGTTGGCGGCGATCAGCGCGTCGAGCGCTTCGGGGCAGATGCCGGCGCAGTTGTCGGACGCGAAGTGTTGCATGACTGACGACGCGCCCGGCGACAGGCGCGTTGGGATGACGGGGAAGCGGTCATTTTAGTGCGCTGGGGGGATTTGGTCTTTGGGCGGGGCGGATTGTTTGTTCTTCGCGGGCCGGGCGCAGAGGCGACCGGTGTGTGTTTTTGGCCGACCCGGTCATGCCATCAGGAGCAGCCGCAATCCGGCATGCGACTGCGGCCATGCGGCCAGTGCGCCACCGCGATCAGGCCGATCGCGCCGAGCAACAAGGCGCCCGCTGCCAACCACAAAGCCAAAGAAAACGAGCCGGTGTGCTCGGCGATCGGCGCGGCCACCAACGGGCCGATGATCTGACCGATGCCGTACGCGGCTGTCGCGTAGCCCATCAGACCGGCGGCATGGTCGCCACGTAAGTGCCGCGCTTCGCGCATCGCGAACAGCGTGATCGCAGTGAACGGCAAGCCGATCAGGATGCTGCCGAGCGAGAAACCGCCAGCGGTCGGCCATACGATACCGAGCGCGATACCGGCCGCCTGCAGCACGTAGCAGCCCGCGAGCAACGTGCGGTTGTCCCAGTGCAGCGGCAAACGCGCCGCCAGCAAGGCACCGACGATCAGCGCCAGACCGAACATGGGCCAGAACAGGTCGGGCCAGGATGAGCCCGGCAGCGCGTGGCGCGCGATCACCGGAAGGAACGTCGCGGTGATGATGTAGCCGAAGCCGGGCACGCCGTAGAGAAGGACGAGCCAGAAGGCGTCGGCGCGGTGCGGGACGCGGATGGTTATTGCACGTGCCGTCGCGGCCTCCGCCGCCGCTGCACCCTGCCGCAGACTCGCATTCGCCGCCCCGCCGTCCGACGCGCCGCCAAATACCGACCAAACCACTGCCGATAAAACCGCCGCAATCAACCCGAACCCGATCCACCCCACCGTGGATCCAAACCCGCCCGCGGCGCTGACCAGCAACCCGGTCCCCGCAATGCCCACGCCCGGTCCCGTATAAATCACCCCGCCCCACCCATGCGCGCCGAGCTCGTGAAGCCGCCGCAGCCCCCATTGCGAAGCAAAAACGAACGTCCACGCACTCACCGCACCGGCGACGAAACGCACCACCGCCCACACCCAGAACTGACTCGTGACGCCCATCGCCAGCGTCAACAGCACCGTCAGCACGAGCCCTGCACGCACCATGCGGGCCGCCTCGACCCGCCGCAGCGCCGCACACGCCACCGCGCCCACGAAATAACCCGCATAGTTAAACGATGCCAGCCAGCCGCCATGCTGGATATCGATTTGCGGCTGCCCGTATGCGCTGCCGTGGAGCATCAACGGCAGCAACGGCGTGAACGCGAACCGCCCGATGCCGAGCGCGACGGCCAGTGTCACCATGCAAGCAAGCGCCGCGCGGCGGGCCGCATGGTTTTCGGCGGCACGGCCCGGCGCGTCGTCGGAGGTGTTTGGGGCGAGTTGATTCGTGATCATGGCGGTAGACGACAACCGGTTTGCGGTGGCCGTTTCAGGTTGGGTTCAATGCATGTTTCAGGTTGGGTTCAATGCATATTAGCTTGACCTTTCGATCATTAAAAATGAATAATTACGATACGACCCATCGCCGGGAGAGATCATGGATCTGGCCGCTTTGACCATATTTCGAGCTGTCGTGCGAGAAAACGGCGTGACGCGCGCCGCTGCCAAGCTCAATCGCGTGCAATCGAACGTCACCACGCGCATCAAGCAACTGGAAGAGCAACTGGGCACCGACCTGTTTATCCGCGACGGGCGCCGCCTCGTGCTGACGCCGGCCGGCGAGACGCTGCTGCCCTACGCGGAGCGCCTGCTCGCCCTCGCCGACGAGGCGCGTCACGCGGTGCGGGAGGATCGCCCGAGCGGGCGTCTGCGTTTGGGGACGATGGAAAGCGTCGCGGCCACCCGCCTGCCCGGATTGCTCGCGCGCTATCACACGCAATGGCCCGATGTCGCGCTGGAACTCGAAACCGGCACAACCGGCAAGCTGATCGAGCGCGTGCGCGAGTTCGAGGTAGACGCGGCCCTGGTCGCGGAGCCGCTCGATCCGGCCGCCCTCGGCGAGTTGTTCGAGACGGTGCCGGTGTTCACCGAAGAACTGGTGATGCTGACGCC
The DNA here is from genome assembly GCF_013409255.1 of Paraburkholderia bryophila. Taxonomy (NCBI): domain Bacteria; kingdom Pseudomonadati; phylum Pseudomonadota; class Betaproteobacteria; order Burkholderiales; family Burkholderiaceae; genus Paraburkholderia; species Paraburkholderia bryophila. Next base: position 4,197,511 of record NZ_JACCAS010000001.1, on the reverse strand, counting down.
GCGTGAGCATCGGCAGATTCGGGAGGTGCGGGACATTGCGCTGTCGACGCTGGTCGCGTTCGAACTCGGCTGCGCCTACCGGGCGTACATCGAGAAGTGGTATCTGGAGCACGGCGTGCGGCCAGCGCGAGTGCTGGAGCTGGGCTCCTATCACGCGATCGTCGCGTGCGTGGCGGCCGGTGCGGGCGTGGCGGTCGCGCCGCGGTCGGTGCTGGACCTGCTGGCCGATTCCAGCAATATCGCGGTTCACCCGCTGCCGGAGATCGAGCCGATCGAGACGCTGCTGGTGTGGCGTCGCGGGCATTTTTCTTCCGCGCTCAATGCGCTGAAGAAGACGCTGACGGCGAAGGACGGTGAGGTGGAATCTACTGCGGTTGCTGCTGCATCGGCGACGGCGGCCTGATTGTTTGTGCCTTCTGAAGCGCCAGCGCAAAAAACTTAGGCCACGCAACACGCCAATACTCCGGCGCGCTGCGTGGCCCGATCAAACCCGAATCAAAGCTGCGCTTCGACCCAACCCTTCACGCCAGCCAATGCTGCAGGCAGGTTCGCGGGTTCAGTACCACCCGCCTGGGCCATATCCGGCCGGCCGCCGCCCTTGCCGCCGACTTGCTGCGCGACAAAGTTCACCAGCTCGCCCGCCTTGACCTTCTTGCTGGCGTCAGCCGTCACGCCGGCAATCAGGCTGACCTTGCCGCCTTCGACGGAAGCCAGCACGATCGCTGCGCTCTTCAGCTTGTCCTTCAGCTTGTCGACCGTCTCGCGCAGCGTCTTGACGTCCGCGCCTTCGAGCATGGCCGCGAGCACGTGCACACCGGCGATTTCGATTGCCTGACCAGCCAGCTCGTCGCCCTGGCTCGACGCCATCTTCGACTTCAGCGCGCTCAATTCCTTCTCGAGCGACTTCACCTGATCCTGCACCTGCGTGATGCGCTGCGTCAGTTCCGACGGCTGCGCCTTCAGCACCGCCGCGGCGGCATTGATGCGCGCGTCGAGATCCTGCACGAAGCGCACCGCGTTGTCGCCGGTGATCGCTTCCACGCGACGGATACCCGCCGCCACGCCACCTTCCATCACGATCTTGAAGAAGCCGATGTCGCCGGTGCGATGCACGTGCGTACCACCGCACAATTCACGCGAAAAGCCGAGGTCGAGCACGCGCACTTCGTCGCCGTACTTTTCGCCGAACAGCGCCATCGCGCCGCCCTTCACCGCGTCGTCGTACGGCATGACCTGCACGATGCCTGGCGCGTTCGCCAGCACTTCGGCGTTGACGATGGCTTCGACCTGACGGATCTGGTCGTCTGTCATCGGCGCGTTGTGCGCGAAGTCGAAACGGGTCTTCTCCGCGTCGACCAGCGAACCCTTCTGCTGTACGTGCGAACCGAGCACTTCGCGCAGCGCCTTGTGCATCAAGTGCGTGGCCGAGTGATTGCGTTCCGTGCGGGCACGACGCACCGCGTCGATCTCCGCCTTGACCACGTCGCCCACCTTCAGCGTGCCCTGTTCGAGCGTGCCGTGATGACCGACCACGTCGGCCTGCACCTTCAGCGTGTCGGCCACCGCGAAGCGCACGCTGGCGTTGGCCAGCACGCCCTGGTCGCCGACCTGACCGCCCGACTCCGCATAGAACGGCGTGTGGTCGAGCACGACCACGGCCTGCTGACCGTGTTCGACTGCCTGCACCGACGCGCCCTCGACATACAGCGCGATCACCTTGGCGTCGTCGAAAACGACTTCTTCGTAACCGTGGAACGTGGTCTTCGCGCCCGAGTATTCAAGACCTTGCGCCATCTTGAACTTGCCCGCCGCGCGCGCCTGTTCGCGCTGACGCGCCATGGCTTCGTCGAAGGCGGCTTCGTCGACCGTGATTTCACGTTCGCGGCAGACGTCGGCCGTCAGATCCAGCGGGAAACCGTACGTGTCGTGCAGCTTGAACGCGAGTTCGCCGTCGAGCGTCTTGCCGCCCTTCGCTTCGAGGTCGGCCAGCGCGCTTTCGAGAATCGCCATGCCGTTCTCGATGGTCTCGAAGAAGCGCTCTTCTTCCTGGCGCAACACGTCGGTCACGCGCTGTTCCGCTTCCTTCAGTTCCGGATACGCGTCGCCCATTTGCGCGACGAGGTCCGGCACCATGCGATGGAAGAACGAACCCTTCTTGCCCAGCTTGTAGCCGTGACGGATCGCACGACGCACGATACGGCGCAGCACGTAGCCGCGGCCTTCGTTGCCCGGGATCACGCCGTCGACGATCAGGAACGAACACGCACGGATGTGATCGGCGATCACTTTCAGCGAGTTGTTGGTCAGATCGGTCACGCCGGTTTCGCGGCCGGCGGCCTTGATCAGCGCCTGGAACAGGTCGATCTCGTAGTTGCTGTGCACGTGCTGCAGCACGGCGGCAATCCGCTCCAGACCCATGCCGGTATCGACGCACTGCTTGGGCAGCGGCGTCATGTTGCCTTGCGCGTCGCGGCTGAACTGCATGAACACGAGATTCCAGATCTCGATGTAGCGGTCGCCGTCTTCTTCAGGCGACCCCGGCGGGCCACCCCACACGTCCGGGCCGTGGTCGTAGAAGATTTCCGAGCACGGGCCGCACGGGCCGACGTCGGCCATTTGCCAGAAGTTGTCCGACGCGTAGCGCGCGCCCTTGTTGTCGCCGATGCGGATGATGCGCTCGACCGGCACGCCCACTTCTTTCGCCCAGATGTCGTGTGCTTCGTCGTCTTCGTGATAGACGGTGACCCACAGCTTGTCTTTCGGCAACTGGTAAACGCCCGTCAGCAATTCCCACGCGTAATGGATCGCGTCGCGCTTGAAGTAGTCGCCGAACGAGAAGTTGCCCAGCATTTCGAAGAATGTGTGGTGACGCGCGGTGTAGCCGACGTTTTCCAGATCGTTATGCTTGCCGCCCGCGCGCACGCTGCGCTGCGAGGTCGTGGCACGCGAATACGGACGCGATTCTGCGCCGAGGAACACGTCTTTGAACTGCACCATTCCCGAATTGGTGAAGAGCAGGGTCGGGTCGTTGCCGGGCACAAGGCTCGACGAGCGAACGATCGTATGGCCCTTCGATTCGAAGAACTTGAGGAATTTCTCGCGGATTTCGGCGGCTTTCATAGCGTGCGGGGGACGGTCCTGGCTGTGACCGGCGGCATCGTGGGATGCGCCAAGTGTCTGTTTCTTAAACGACTGATTATACGGGATCGGCGCCCGTGCGCGACGGCCCGTCCGCCAGTTAGCCGTTCGGCCAGGTTTGGGCGGGCAGCGCGAGACACGGCGGGTGCAGACGGCGTACGCGATTCGTCCTATGCCGTTCGGCCGACTGCGCCGGCGCGCGGGAATCGCTTAAGATTGCCTCCATCCGCGGCGCCTTGCGCGCCGCTTCGGCCACCTAGGAGACATCGAACAACATGGGCGCTCTCAGTCATATCCGCGTGCTGGACCTCACACGTGTGCTCGCCGGGCCGTGGTGCGCACAGACGCTCGCCGATTTCGGCGCCGACGTGATCAAGATCGAACGCCCGGAAGTTGGCGACGACACGCGGCATTGGGGCCCTCCGTATCTGAAAACGCCGGACGGCGCGGACACGCGCGAGGCCGCCTACTACCTCGCGGCCAACCGCAACAAGCGCTCGGTCACCGTCGACATCGCCTCGCCCGAAGGCCAGCGGATCATCCGCGAACTGGCTGCGCAAAGCGATGTGGTGCTGGAGAACTACAAGGTTGGCCAGTTGCAGAAGTACGGTCTGGATTACGCGTCGCTCAAGGAAGTGAAGCCCGATCTGATCTATTGCTCGGTGACCGGTTTCGGGCAGACCGGGCCGTATGCGCAGCGTGCGGGCTACGACTTCATCGTGCAGGGTATCGGCGGCTTCATGAGCATTACCGGCGAGCGCGACGGCCAGCCGGGCGGCGGTCCGCAGAAGGCCGGCGTGGCGATCGCCGACCTCATGACCGGCATGTATTCGACCGTCGCCGTGCTGACCGCGCTCACGCACCGCGACCGCACGGGTGAAGGTCAATACATCGACATGGCGCTGCTCGACGTGCAGGTCGCGATGCTCGCCAACATGAATTCGAACTTCCTCGCGAGCGGCCAGCCGCCGGTGCGCTGGGGCAATGCGCATCCGAACATCGTGCCCTACCAGACCTTCCAGACCAGCGACGGCTGGATCATCGTCGCGGTCGGCAACGACGGGCAATTCCGCAAGTTCGTCGAGGCGGGCGGCCGCCCGGAACTGGCCGACGACGAGCGCTTCGCCACCAACCCGGCGCGCGTGCGTCACCGCGAGACCCTCGTGCCGATTCTCGTCGACATGGTGCGGCTGCAGGGCAAACATCAGTGGATCACGGCGCTGGAGGCGGCGGGTGTACCGTGCGGACCGATCAACGATCTCGGCGAAGTCTTCGAGAACGAGCAGGTGGTGGCGCGCGGCATGCAGGTCGATCTGCCGCACCCGTCGGCCGGCGCGGTCAAACTGGTGCGCAATCCGATCAGAATGAGCGGCACGCCGCCTGAAGCGCTGACTGCCCCGCCTACGCTGGGCGAGCACACGGAGAGCATTCTGCGTGATGTGCTGGGGTATGACGAGGCGAGGATTGCAGCGTTGCGCAAGCAGTCGGTGATTTGAGGAGCGGGGAGCACACGGGGGCGTCCTGAGGCCTGCGCTGCGGCGTTGTTATGGCGTCGCAGCCCAGGTCGGCGACACGCGGCCCAGCTTGGCAACACACGTCAGGCCGCAAAATGCGGAGCAGCGCGATCCGCCCTCGTGTTCCGCGAAAACCTGCTCAGCCTTCTTCGCCGAACGAGCCCAGCCAGCGCCGCCCTTCATCCCAATCGCCGAGTCCGCTATCGGCATTGATATGACCGCGCGGGCCGATGCCGATCCAACGGCTGCCCCAGCCGCTCGCGCAGTTCTGTGAGAACGGCTCGCCGCCGTACGGATCGTCGCTGCTCGCCACGACAATGCTGGCAAATGGCAAGCGCGTGAGCGGGACCGGTGCGAAGCCGCTGGCGTCCTGCGGGAAATGACTGCCGGAAGGATCTGGCACGGCCACCAGTAACGCGCCCGCCACCTTCGCGAGCTGCTCGGCGCTCGCGTACTGCGAGGCCCAGAACGCAGTTGTCAGGCAGCCGAGGCTATGCGCGGCGAACACCACGGGCGCATCGGCGGCGGTCACTGCGGCGTCGAGCGTGCGGCACCAGGCGTCGCGCGAAGGGTGGTCCCAGTCCGCCATCTGCACGCGCGTGAAAGCCGGATCGAGCGCCTCCCAGCGGGTTTGCCAGTGGCCTGCGCCGGAGCCCTGGTAGCCAGGCAGTACGAGTAGGTTGAGTTTTTGTCCGCTCATGCGTTCGGTGTGGTTAGTCGTTGATACGTTGATTCGTCGATCGTCGATCGTCGATCGCGAAACCCCCGCCTCACCGTATCACACGCCCCACCCCCACGCCACGCGGGTCCGCAGCCGGCTCAGGCGTCGTGCCTTGCACGCGGATCATCTGCACGTCGCCGTTGAACGACTGGCCTTCGAGCATGTAGCCCTTCGCCTGCAGTTGCTCGGCCAGTTCACCCGCGATCGGACGATACGGCTCGAAGTAGATCGTCTTCTGCGGCAACAACTGGTGATGAAAACGCATCGCGGCGAGCGCGTCCGTCGGCGTCATGCCGAAGTCGAACAGGTCGGTCATCACCTGGAAAATCGTGGTCAGAATCCGCGACCCGCCCGGCGTGCCGATCACGAGCGCGATCTTGCCGTCCTTCAGCAGCAGCGTCGGCGTCATCGACGAAAGCGGGCGGCGGCCCGGCGCCACCGTGTTGACTTCCACGCCGCTCGCGCCGGATGGGTTCGCGCTGGCCGGTTTGGTGACGAAATCGTCCATGGCGTCGTTCAGCAGAAAACCGCCGCCGTCCACCACCACGCCGGAGCCGAAATCGCCGTTCAGCGTGTAGGTGTTCGACACGGCATTGCCCCACTTGTCGACCACTGAGAAATGCGTGGTTTGCGCCTTTTCGGGCAATGCGTCGCCAAGCCCGGGTTTGACCGGCGTGGCGCCGGGAACCTCGTCGGGCGTGACTTCGTCGGCACGTTGCGCGAGGTAGGCGTCGTCGATCAGTTTGTCGACCGGCACCTTGTACGAATCCGAATCGCCCAGGTATTGCTGACGGTCGGCGAACACGCGGTCCTCGATCTGCGCGATCAGGTGGATATACGGCGCCGAATTCAATTCAAGGCCGTCGAAAGCCTGCTTCAGATCGGCCTTCATCTTCAGCATCTGAATCAGCCCGACGCCACCCGAACTCGGCGGCGGCGCGGTGACGACCTGGTAGCCGTTCCAATCGGCGGTGAGCGGCTGGCGCCACACGGCCTTGTACTGCATCAGGTCCTGCTTCGTGACGAGTCCATGGCCGTACATCTGCTGCGCGATCAGATCCGCGGTGCGGCCTTCGTAGAATTCGCGGCCGCCGTCGCCGGCAAGGCGCGACAGGGTTTGCGCAAGCTCGGGCTGGCGATACGTCGCGCCCGCTTTGAGATTCGAGAAGTAAGCGTCGAAATTGGTCTTGCCGGCGAAATTCTTCGCCGCCGTATCGTGGCGCTGCTGCAGCCACGGCTCGACCACGAAACCATCGGTGGCGTAACGGATCGCGGGCGCCAGCACCTGCTTCCACTTCAGTTTGCCGAAACGCTGCTGCGCCTCCCACAGGCCTTCGACGGTCCCCGGCACGCCCACCGCGCGATGCCCGACCACGCTCATGCCCGGCACCAGGTTGCCCTTGTCGTCGAGGTACATGTCGCGGGTCGCCTGCTGCGGCGCGCGCTCGCGGTAGTCGAGAAAGTACGGCTTGCCGTCCATCAACACGGTCATGAAGCCGCCACCGCCAATATTGCCGGCATCCGGACGGGTCACGGCCAGCGTGAAGGCCATCGCGACGGCGGCGTCGACCGCATTGCCGCCGGCGGCGAAGATCTGCTGCGCGGCGTCCGCGCTGTAACGATCCGGCGCCGCCACCGCGGAAGCATCGAGCACCGCTTTGGGCGGCGGCGTTTTCGCGAGCGCGGCGACCGGCGCGAGGCTGGCCGTGGCCAGCGCAAAAAGGGCTGACGCCGTCACGATCCGGGCGAAAGAAACAGAAACGAAAGGCGCGCGACGCGCGTCGTGGGTCGGGACAGACATCCGAGATACTCCGGGAACGATGGGCGCCATCGGTGCCCGAGCGATGCAAGCTCGAGCGAGGCGACAAGGGACGTGGGGCGTGCGGCCTGCGCGGACAACGGCTTCGGCTGAGTTGGCTGATCGGCGCATCTCATTGGCCAATGTATCGGCCAACGCATCGACCGGAGGCCAACGGCGGACAAACCACGCCGCTCGCATCCTAAGTCGTCGCGCTGCCCCCGAACAAACCGTTTTACCTCCTGTTACAGCACCTTAAACGCAGCTTGCGGCAAGCCGTCAGGCCCTCGAAAAACCGTAGAAACCGCTCGAACGTTGGCTGCGCGCCGCACTCGCCTGTCGCAAAGGGATGCGTCAGGTAGAATTAACGGATCAGTGGGCGCATTGCGCGCCCCGACCGACTTTCACCTTCTCGCATGAATACCGAACGCAACGACGCGCCAGCGGCATCCAATTTCATCCGCAACATCATCGACGACGACAACCGCACCGGCAAGTGGGGCCAGCGCGTCGAAACGCGCTTTCCGCCCGAGCCGAACGGCTATCTGCATATCGGTCACGCCAAGAGCATCTGCCTGAACTTCGGCGTGGCGCGCAGCTACGGCGGCGTGTGCCATCTGCGCTTCGACGACACCAATCCGGAAAAGGAAAGCGTCGAATACGTCGACTCGATTATCGACGCCGTGCGCTGGCTCGGTTTCGAGTGGGAAAAAGACGGCAAGGAACAGCTCTACTACGCGAGCAACTACTACGACAAGCTGTACGAGTTCGCCGAACTGCTGATCGAACGCGGCAAGGCTTACGTGGACAGCCAGTCGGCCGAAGAAATGCGCGCCAATCGCGGCTCGGCCTCGGAGGTCGGCACGCCGTCGCGCTTCCGCGAGCGTTCCGTGCAGGAAAACCTCGACCTGTTCCGCCGCATGAAGGCCGGCGAGTTCAAGGAAGGCGAGCACGTGCTGCGCGCGAAGATCGACATGTCGTCGCCGAACTTCAATATGCGCGACCCGGTCATCTACCGCATTCGCTTTGCGCATCACTACCGTACCGGCGACGCCTGGTGCGTGTACCCGATGTACGACTACACGCATTGCATTTCGGACGCGTTGGAAAACATCACGCATTCGCTGTGCACGCTCGAATTCGAAGACCATCGTCCGCTGTACGACTGGATTCTGAACGAGCTGGCTGAAGCGGGCATTTTCACGCGCCCGCTTCCGCAACAAATCGAGTTTTCGCGTCTGAACCTGACCTACGCGATCACCAGCAAGCGCAAGCTGCTGCAACTGGTGACCGAAGGCCATGTGGAAGGCTGGGACGATCCGCGTATGCCGACTATCGTCGGCGTGCGTCGGCGCGGCTTCACGCCCGAGGCGATCCAGTTGTTCTGCGAGCGCATCGGCGTGACCAAGGTCGATTCGTGGATCGACATGAGCGTGTTCGAAGGGGCGCTCCGCGACGATCTGGACGACAAGGCGCCACGTACGGCGGCCGTGCTCGATCCGGTCAAGCTGATCATCGACAACTTCCCGGAAGGTGTGAGCGAGCCGTGCACTGCGCCGGTTCATCCGCATCATCCGGAACACGGCGTGCGCGAGTTTCCCATTTCGCGCGAACTGTGGATCGAGCGCGACGACTACAACGAAGCGCCGCCGAAGGGTTATTTCCGTCTGTTCCCGGGCAACAAGGTGCGGCTGCGTTACGGCTACGTGATCGAATGCATCGGCGCGGATAAAGACGAGAACGGCAACATCGTCGCGGTGCATTGCAATTACTTCCCGGACAGCAAGTCGGGCACCGAAGGCGCGAACAACTACAAGGTCAAGGGCAACATTCACTGGGTCAGCGCGGCCGCCGCCTACCCCGCCGAAGTGCGCATTTACGACCGTCTGTTCAAGGAACCGCAACCAGACGCCGGTGGCCGCGAATTCCTCGACGCACTGAATCCGGACTCGAAGCGCGTGGTTCACGCGTATCTCGAACCGGGCGCGCAAAACGCGCTGCCGGAACAGCGCTATCAGTTCGAGCGCCACGGCTACTTTGTCGCCGACCGCGTCGATTCGAAGCCGGGCAAGCCGGTGTTCAACCGCATCGTCAGCTTGCGCGACAGTTGGGGCAAGCCGGCGTAAGCTTGAGCGACTACCGGTCGTAGCGCATCTGAAGTTGAAGACGGCGTGCATCTCGTTGATGGGATGCACGCCGTTTCGTTGCATCATGTTCCGTCGACAGTGACAGCGCGCCCACCCGGATGCGCCGGTCCCGGAGGTCCGATGAAAATTGCTGCCCGCCGCGGGGCGAGTACCGGTGAGCTGACACACCTGGCGCGCAATGCGCATGACCTGCTTGAGGTGCGTGAAGCGCATCAAGCGCGTGCCGTTCATGCCGTCGGCATGACGCACGCCGCCGCCCGCTTCGCTCATCGCGCACTGCGTCACAGCCGGTTCACCCGGCTCACCTGCCTCACGGCGCTGGCCACACTGGTCGCATCTTTCACCGCCACCGCCCGCGCGGACGAACTCACCGGCACCCTGAAAAAAATCCACGACGACGGCGTCGTCGTGCTCGGCGTGCGGGAAGCGTCGATTCCGTTTTCCTATTTCGACGGCAAGGGCACGGTCGGCTATTCACAAAGCATTGCGCTGCAGATCGTCGATGAAATCAAGAAAACGCTCGGCATGCCGCAACTGAAGGTGCACGAGATCACCGTGACCTCGTCGAACCGCACGCCCATGCTGCTGAACAACCAGATCGATCTGGAATGTGGCTCGACCACGCATACCGTCGAACGCGAAAATCTCGCCGCTTTCTCGAACAGCTTCTTCCAGTACGCGGTGCGGATGATCGCGCGCAAGAGCAGCGGCATTACGGATTTTCCGGACCTGGCGGGCAAGGCGGTCGTGACGACCGCGGGCACCTCCGACGAACGCCTGCTGCGCCGCCTGAATACCGACAAGCATCTGAATATGCGCATCACCAGCGCGCGCGATCACCCGGAGGCGTTCAATGCGCTCAAGGACGACCGGGCGGTAGCGTTCGTGATGGACGAGCCGATCGTGTACGGCTTCAAGGCGACCGATCCGCGTCCGGATGACTTCGTGGTTACTGGCACGCCGCTGGGTTACGAGGTCTACGCGTGCATGTTCCGCAAGGGCGACGAGCCCTTCCGCAATCTCGTGAACGGCGTGATCGCGCGCGGCCAGACATCCGGCGACGCGGAACGGTTGTACCGGCAGTGGTTCACGCAGCCCATCCCGCCACACGGCATCAATCTGAATTTTCCGCTGTCGGAACAGAATCGCGCGTTGTTTGCACATCCGAACGATCGCGCGCTCGATTGAAATTCCGCGCCAGATCTGCGACGCAGGCAGCGATGCTGCTGCGTTCATTCCCCCGCTACAACTCCAGCGACCGATGCAAATCCGCGAGCGACAGCGTCGTCTGAAAAAGCCGCGCCAGACTGCGGCTCGCATAACGCTCGACTTCGTGCGGCGCGGCCCAGCGGTAGCCATCCATTTCGGGAATCAGCGTGGCGTCGGAGCGGCGCGGAAACAGCGACGTGCAGGTGCACGAACTCAGATCGAGTTCGTCGGCATGGGCTCGCGCGCCGAACAGATGCAGAGCCTTGTCGCGCCGGTAGACGAACAGGCCGAGGTCCTTCAGCCGCTCCGGTTCGATAGCAATCCCGGTTTCCTCGACCATCTCACGCAGCGCCGTGACATGCGGCGCTTCGCCCTCTTCGCCGTGCCCTTTCGGAATGTCCCAGTGCGAGGTTTCGGTGGCATGCGCGAGTAGCACGCGGCCGTCCGGATCGAGCAGCACGATGCCGCATGAAATGACCCGCGCGTTCATCGCCGTCTCGCGCCGCAGCGCGCCATGGCATCGAGCCGCGCGACCGGCAGGCCGGCGCGTGTCGCCATTACCGCCAGCATGCTCAGTGCTTTTTCTGCAATTGCCAGCTACCTTCGCCCTGCTTGCAGAATTGCGGGCGCAGGCTCATGGATTGGCCCTTCGCATTCAGCACGACGCCGACGTCGCGGCAGGTTCGCTCGCCGTCTTTGGCCGTGCCGGCGACGGTGATCGTCGCGTCGATTTTCACGCTATTGCCGGTGCCTTCGTTGACCCAGTTCGCGCTCTCGCCGTCCTGCTTGCCGTTCAACGCGGCCATGACCGCCTTCCTGACCGAATCGATGTCGCGCTGCTTCATGTAGCTGATCGGCGTGTCGTTCAGAAAGCCGAGGTTCGCCGCTTGCGCGCTAAGTGCGCCGCCCAGCAGCAGGCCACCGACGGTCAGATGAAACAGGGCACGGGTACGCATCGACATGAAGGGTTCTCCTCGAAAGTGTTTCAGGCGGTCGACGAGCGCGCTCGCTGCAACTCGTGATCTGGACCTCAAAAGCATAGCATGTCCCCCTCGACGTGACCGCGCCATGCGCGTTAGCGGTGACCTGCGGCAATCCGCGTTGTGACGGGCATGCCCGCTACGCCGGCCTTTGCTCATAGCGTTCATCGCGCGGACACCGCGGACAAACGGGCACGCGGGCTGCATTTAATTTTAAGACAGGTCCCATATCCGCTTGAAGCGTGAATTTTTAAGATTGCTCTATTGCGCTTCCGCGCCCTTCACGCGCCAAACCCTTCGCCATGGACACCTCCCCTGCCCTCGAAACCTTTGCCGTCGCACTCGCGCTGCTTTGTGTCGCGCTCGTACCGGTTGCGATTCGCCGCGATCCGGGTCTGGCGCGACGTATCGTCAGGATGGACGGCCTGCCGCTCGCGCGTTGGCCGAACCTGCTGACGCGGGTCGGCTTCGCCTGTCTGCTGGCGTCGTTCGCGCTGTTTTTCGTCACCTGCTATTACATCCTCGAAGGTCCGGGCCACTGATCGGGCGGCGCCCCGCCGCTTTCAGTCCGCCCCGACCTTCGCGGCTCCGTTGACCGCCACATTGGCTGCGCCGCCACCCGCCGCACCTTCCACCTTGTAGCCATCCGTCAGCGTCTTCAAAAACGCCACCACGTCCTCGATCTCGGCCTCGTCGAGCGACGGCTTGTCGCCCGGCTTGCGATCGAACGGCGGATCGGTATTCAGATTGACCCAGTAGCGCGGCGGCAAATCGTCGAACTTCCGCACTTTGCCTTTTGAAACCGGATAGAACTTCTCCGGATTCGTATCCCGCTGGGCATAGAAACGCACCACCTGATCGAGCGAATGATAGATGCCGTTGTGGAAGAAGCTCTTCTTCAACGCGACGTTGCGCAACGTCGGCGTACGGAAGATGCCGCAAAACTCCGCGCGTCCGCCGAGATCGGTGCGCTCCGGACCGCAAGCGCCAAGATCGTAGAAGTGCGGGTCGTGATTCACCGTTAACGCGCGATTGCGTGGCACGCCGATCGCGATCAGGCCGAAGTCGCTGAACTGCGGCGGCGCGCCGTCTTTGGTGCGCTGGCTGATGTGGCAACTCGCGCAATTGCCTTTCTGTTCGTCGGTGAAGACTTGCAGGCCGTGCAATTCGGCTTTCGTCAGTTGCGCTTTGCCCGCGAGATAGGCGTCGTACTTGCTCGTGTAGGGATAGAACAGCTCAGGCGTCTGCTCGAAGGTTTCGAGCGCTTGCAGCACGGCGTTGAAGGTAGCGTCGTCGTTGTCGAAAATGTGTTCGCCGAAAGCCTCGCGGAACGCCTCGGCATACGGCGCGGCCTTGACCGCGGCGCTCACCTTGGCCGGCGTACTGCCCATTTCGAACGACGACAACAGCGGAATCCGCGCCTGGTCGCGGCCACGGTCGACCCGGCCGTCCCAGGTCAGGCCGCCGGTCGGGCCGGCGTCGACGCTTTCGTCGCCTTCGTCGTCGGACTCGTGATAGTGCTCGGCGAACGCCGGCACCGATTGCAGATACTTCAGCGTCGGCGCAGCGCGCATTCCCGTGCGATGCATGTCGTTGCCGCCCAGTTGCACCGACAACGCATTGCCCGGCGAGAACGCATGGTCGGGACTATGGCACGACGCGCAAGCGAGCTTGCCGGAGCCGGAGAGCGACGCGTCGAAAAACAGTTGCTTGCCGAGCGCCGTCATCTGCTGGACGGATTTGTAAACTTGCGCGCGGGTCTGGCCGGCATCGTGAGCGGCATTCTGAGCCGCCACCGGGACCGCGGACGCCGCGCCAGGCACCGCCGCCGCGCCGGCTTCCACCTTGACGCCGGGACTCGCCGCGGGCGTGCCCGCGTCGCATGCGGCGAGGCTCAACGTGACGCCGACGAGCGCGAACGTGATCGCGAGCGCCCCGCCGATTCCCTTGCCCACAGCCGACTCCGCGCACCGCCACGCCCCGAGCCGAACCGCCGTTTTCCGAATTCCCGCGAGACCAGGCCGCATATGAATGATGTGAATTGCCGATAGTGAAGTCCGCGAGCATATTTCATTTACATGTCGCTTAAATGACATATACCCGACGAAAATACCAACAAAGAAGCAATTCGTAATTAATTACATCTTTCTGTCAAATTCCCCGGCCAAACTTTCGCCGGCGGTCATCCGTGTAAGGAAATACAGGAGGCCCGCGTCCCCAACGCGTGAGAGAGAAACCACATCCAATGAACAAAAAACTGATCTGCGCGACGCCTATCGCGATCGCAGCAGCGTTGAGCCTTTATGCGTGCGGCGGCAGCGACATCGCTCCGCAACCGGACATTACGTCGATCAAGACGGTCGTGGTGATCTACGCGGAAAACCGCAGCTTCGACAACCTGTACGGCAACTTCCCCGGCGCGAACGGCCTGCAGAATGTGTCGGCGGCGAACTCCACGCAGTTGGACCGCAACGGCACCGTGCTGGCGACGCTGCCGCCGGTGTGGAACGGCCTGACGCAAACCGGCGTAACGCCGGTGATCACGCAGGCCATGACTGCGAATCTGCCGAACAGCCCGTTCGCGATCGACGATCCGAAGGGCTTCAACACGCCGATCACCGCGACGACGCGCGACCTGTATCACCGGTTCTACGAGAATCAGATGCAGATCAACGGCGGCAAGAACGACAAGTTCGCCGCGTGGGCGGATTCGGGCGGCCTCGTGATGGGCCACTACACGCTCAATGCCGACAAGCTGCCGCTGTGGAAAGTCGCCCAGCAATACACGCTGGCCGACAATTTCTTCATGGGCTCGTTCGGTGGTTCGTTCCTGAACCACCAGTGGCTGATCTGCTCGTGCACGCCGACCTATCCGAACGCGGACAAGAGCCCGGCGGCCGCGTCGATCTCCTCAGTGGAAAGCGACGGCGTGACGCTGAAGCTGGCGACGAATTCGCCGGCTTCAGCGATCACCGGCGCGCCCAAGTACGTGCTGTCGGGCAACCTGACGCCCGACTTCTACGCGATCAACACGATGCAGCCGCCGTTTCAGCCGAGCGGCAACAAGGCGGCATCGGGCGGCGACGCGACGCTCGCCGATCCGACCCAGGCCACCACGCTGCCGGCGCAGACGCAGCAGCACATCGGCGATCTGCTGAGCAAGGCGAATGTGTCGTGGGCGTGGTACGGCGGCGCGTGGGGCGCGGCGGTGTCGGCGGCGCAAACCGGCACGGCGAACGTGATCTACGGCGCGAATCTGACGGCGCCGAACTTCCAGCCGCATCATCAGCCGTTCAACTACTTCGCCGATCTGGCGCCGGGCACCACGAACCGCGCGCAGCATCTGCTTGACGGCGGCATGGCCGGCTCGGAGTTCATCAAGGCGATCGACGCCGGCACCTTGCCGCAAGTATCGTTCTACAAGCCGCAGGGCAACCTGAACGAACACGCGGGTTACACCGACGTCGCGTCGGGCGATCAGCATATCGCCGACGTGATTTCGCATCTGCAGAAGAGCCCGCAGTGGAACAACATGCTGGTGGTCGTGACCTACGACGAAAACGGCGGCTTCTGGGATCACGTCGCGCCGCCGAAGGCCGACCGTTGGGGTCCGGGCACGCGGATTCCGGCGCTGATCGTTTCGCCGTACGCGAAGAAGGGTTTCATCGATCACACGCAGTACGACACGACGTCGATCCTGCGTTTCATCACGCACCGTTTCTCGCTGCCGACGCTGCCGGGTATCGCGGCGCGTGACGCGGCGCTGGTCAGCAACGGCAGCAAGCCGATGGGCGATCTGACGGCGGCGCTGAATATCAAACAATAAGCATGGCGCGCGGTAAGCAACGGTCGCGCGGTGATGCGTGACGTTTTCATGGGCAGCTTCGGCTGCCCATTTTTTCGGGCTTAGCTAGCCGCGTGACGGTGATCCGGATTGTCGTGCGACGGGTTTTCACGAGCGGCGTATGCTCGTGCGAAGGCGCGATCTTTGCCGTTTTTTTGTGGCGCGGCGCTTATCCAATCTGTCTCAACTTGTCTTGACCTGCCTCGATCCGTTCTTCAACCCGCGACAGGCTCGATCACTTCTCCAGGAGTTCGACAGCATGACTGAAAGAACCATCAAGGTCCCCGGACCGGATCACCCGATCACGATCGAGCCGGCGAACGCGCGTGTTGTAGTGACCGTGGCCGGCCAGCAGATTGCCAGCTCGGACAACGCGCTGGTGCTGCGTGAAGCCGCGTATCCGCCGGCGTATTACATTCCGCGCACGGACGTCGAGATGGCGCTACTGGAACGCACCGAGCACGCGACGTATTGCCCGTACAAGGGCGAATGCGCGTACTACAGCATTCCGCTGGGCGGCGAGCGGACGGTGAATTCGGTGTGGACTTACGAGGCGCCGTATGCGGCGGTGAAAGAGATCGCGCAGCATCTGGCGTTTTATCCGGATCGTGTGGATTCGATCGAGGTGCAGGCCAAAGCGTAGTGACGGTGCGCGGACAGCCATGCTGATCGCGAAGCGGAAACCTGGTACGGCAGGAGGGACTCGAACCCACCACCCTCGGCTTAGAAGGCCGATGCTCTATCCAGCTGAGCTACTGCCGTAATGAAGAGAGGCGACGCTACACCAACATGCCGCTGGCATCGCCTGCAATGACAACCCGTTCTCGGGCTCTGGAACCTGCGCTGAACTTCGCAGCAGGATTCGTGGACAACTGAAATTCTAACTGACGACGCCGGAGACCGGAAATCTCACGCCGCGCACCGCGGCCAGAATGAGCCGGAACAGCGCCTTCACGTCATAAAAACAAACGGGCCCGGCAGCAAACGCAACCGGGCCCGGATTATAACCGATCGGTCCCCACACGCCAGCATGCGGCGGCAGGCACCACGAACTCCATCAAACCGGTTGCGGATGCAGCATGAACCAGCCGAGGAACAGCGCCCCGGCAATCACGCAATACACACCGAACGAAGCCAGACGTCCGCGGCCTTCGAAATAGCGCATCAGGAAACGCACGCTCAGATACGCGGCGATCGCGGTCAGCACGCCGCCCAGCAATGCGTCAGCCAGTTGATCCGGCGCATGGAACAGCTTCGGCAGTTCGAGCACGCCGGCCGCGAAGATGATCGGCGTGCCGAGCAGGAACGAGAACTCGGCGGACTTCTCAGCCGTCAGGCCGGCCGCGTTGCCGGCGATCATCGTCAGGCCGCTGCGCGAGAAGCCAGGAATCAACGCGCCGATCTGCGCAAGGCCGACAAAGAACGCCTGGCGGAACGTCAGCTTCTCCGGCGCCAGATGCGTGCGCGACCGCTGCAGACGATCGCCGAACCACAGCAGCACACCGTTGACCATCAAAGCGATCGCCACGATCCGCAGGTCGTGAAAAATCCGCTCGAGGTGTTTTTCCAGCAGCAGCCCGACCAGACCCGCCGGAATCGTGCCGATGATGAGCGCCCACATCATGTGCGCGTCGTCGTTGCGGCGCCCGCCGAACGACGCGAAGAAGCCGCGCACCAGCGCGCACCAGCGCTTACGGAAATACCACAGCAGCGCGAACGCCGTCCCGAGGTGCAACGCGACGAGGAACGGCAGCAACTGCGGCGCGTGCTTGTCGATATGCATACCGAACAACGCAGGCACGAGCAGCGTATGGCCAAGGCTGCTCACCGGAAACAGTTCGGTGACGCCTTGCAGCACGCTCAGGAAAATTAGAAACGACAGGTTCACGCGGCGGTCCTTGTAAGGAAAAAGTCAGGGACAGCGCGCCGATCAAGGAAAAAACCGGCGCGTCAGAAGCGCACCGATTATGCCTGGCTGCAATGTCAGCGCCAAGCGTTTGCACCGCATTCGGACAAAGTTTGACGCATCGCGTCACAACTGGAAACCGTTGTTACGCGATGGCAAAAGAAACGGGCCGCGCGCAGCGGCGGCCCGGTGATAGTGAGAATTGAGCGGAGCCTGGCCTAGCGCTCGAGCTTGTAGAAGAAATAGACCGTGCTCGCCGCGAACATACCGAACAGCGCCACACCCATTGCCATTGCGAGATCCATCGTGCCTCCTTGAGCCGGTCGCATCCGGCAGACGAAAGTCACCGGACAGTGCGACGATTATCGGCAAGGATGGCCCTTGCGCGACACCCGCAATTTCCCGAGAAGGGTTTCCCCGTAGCGCAAAGCAGAGCAAAATCATCCTCTCGCGTGGCGCCATACGGCGCTTTCCATGCTCACCGCGTATGAGCGCGGCGCAGTTCCCGCCACGTTCAGTCCGTCCTCAACCTTTTACCGAACCCGCCATCGACCATGCCTCTTTCCCCGCAGCAGGACATTCTCGAGATCGCTCAGGACGCCTCCGTGCTCCGCTTCGCGCCGCAAGCAGGCGGCCGTCTGATGTCGTGGACCGTCGACGGTGAAGCCGTGATTCACTGGCCCGAGCACGCCGACTGGAGCCAGCCGGCGAGAATTCGCGGCGGTAATCCGTTGCTGTTTCCTTTCCTCGGGCGGCATCGGGTGGACGGCAAGATCGGCTATTGGCGCGACGCCGAAGGCACGGTCCGCGAACTGCCGATGCACGGCTTCGCCCGCGACCTGCCGTTCGAGGCGCACGCCGACGTGCACGGCGCCGGCCTGCGCATGGTCCTCGCCGACAGCGCGGCGACGCGTGGCGGCTATCCGTTCGGCTTCCGTTTCGAAGCGGCTTACACGCTCGTCGACGCGCATACGCTGGAGGTCACGTTCACCACCTCCAATACCGGCGACGCCCGTCTGCCCTACTACGCCGGTCATCACTTCTATTTCACGCTGCCGCACACGCAGCGCGGCGAGACGTCGCTGGAACTGCCGCGCACCCAACGCTGCCATCAGCAGGACGATGGCTCGATCAGTGCGTTCGAGCCGGGTGACGCCCGCTACACGCTCGACGAGGCACGCATTCTCGACCGCTTCCATTGTCTGGACGGCGCGCCGGATCAACCGGTGCGGCTTGTCGCGCCGGGCCTGAACCGCGTCGTCACGATCGACCTGCAGCGGCCGGGTTCGGTGCCGTGGTACGCCGTGACCACGTGGACCGAAGCCGCGGACTCGGACTTCTACTGCGTCGAACCGTGGCTCGGACTGCCGGACGCGATTCACAACGGCATGGGTTTGCGCTGGCTGGAGCCAGGTCAGACCGAGGTCGCGACGCTGCGCATCAGCGTCGGCAAGCTGCGCTGATCGGCTCGTTCCACCGGCCCGCGCGCCGCCCACGGCCGTCGCGCCACCCGTTTTTCGGATGGTGCAGCGCAAAACCGTTAGAATCGGACGCTTTGTATCCACCTGCCACGTGATCGGGATCGGCGCGCGGCAGCGCTTTGCGAGGTCCAATGCTGGGAACAACAAGAATGATGAAACGACTCGCCTGCGCGTCGTTGCTGGCGCTAGTCGCCGCTTGCGGGTCGGCGCCGGTGGCGCCGGGCTTTTACCGGGTCGAACGGGGCGATACGCTGTCGAAGATCGCGCGCAGTAACCGGCAATCGGTGCAAAGCATCGTGCGCTGGAACAACCTGAACAACCCGGACAGTATCGAAGTCGGCCAGGTGCTGCGCGTCGTGCCGGCCGGCGGCACGTCGACGAGCGGCGCCATCCGCAGCAGCGGAGGCGGCAGCGCTTCGGCCACGCCGCGCTCCGCTCCGGCTCCGGTCGCGGCGGATAGCGCACCGTCCGCGGCGCCGGCCTCGAGCATCTCGCTGGTCTGGCCGGCCGACGGGACGGTGATCCGGCGCTTCGACGGCAACAACTCGAAGGGCATCGACATTTCGGCGGCGGCGGGCACGCCGGTGATCGCCGCGGCGGCGGGCACCGTGGTGTATGCCGGTAACGGCTTGCGCGGTTACGGCAACCTGTTGATCATCAAGCACAACGCCGAGTACCTGACCGCCTACGCGCACAATCGGGCGCTGATGGTGAAGGAAGGTCAGTCGGTCACGCGCGGCGAAAAGATCGCCGAGATGGGCGACACCGATACCGACCGCGTGATGCTGCACTTCGAACTGCGCTACCAGGGCCGCTCGATCGACCCCTCGCGTTCGTTGCCGCCCCGATAAGCGCGCGATCGGGCACGCTATCTGCAACCGGGGTCAGGGAACCCGGCGCGCTTTAAAACGCCCAATCCGACACAAGGCGTGGCCTCAGGCCACGTCCTCCTCCGTTATCTGTAAGGAATTTGCCATGAAGAGCGCATTGGCGTCCGTCGCATCGGCCGCGGCGATCGGTCTCGGCCTGTTGAGCCTCGGCAGCCTCAGCGGCTGCTCGAGCACCACCACCATGACCTATCTGCCGAGCGGCGACACCGGCTTCGCGATCAACTGCAGCGGCAGCGACGCAAGCTCCAGTTGGGCCGAGTGCTACAAGCGCGCGGGTGAAGTCTGCGGCAACTACGGCTACGACGTCGTCTCGAAAGACGTCGACAACGGCGCCACCTCGGGCGGCACCGTCGGCGGAATTTTCGGCGCCAACGTGAAAAACCGGTCGATGGTGGTTCGCTGCAAGCAGTAAGCGACTTGAATGGCGGCGCGTGTGAAACCGCTTTGAATCCGCTATGAAGCCGCTATGACCCACATGAATCCCGTTGAAAAAAAGCCCGGCACAAGGCCGGGCTAACGGGGGTTCGGCGCATATCGGCAAAGGACCGGTTCACCATGCGCCAGAACGAAATCTAACAACCCGTCTTTACTAGCGCAATCTATTAATTTCGTCGTCAATGTGACACGACGCACGGATTCCGCATTACGTGAACCCTAAATGTCGGAAATAAACAGGATCATTTCGCCTTCAATCGCGGCGACAAATGATCTGGATATTGCGCGTCTAAATCCGTGAACCGCCCGCCCAGCGCTGCTTGACAGTCACTCGCCGGAATCCCGCCGAAAAGCCTGAAGAAAGGCGGCTGTCCGATTCCGGCTAACGCACCAGGCCCAATCCCGCCATTCCGCGCACCGTATGGCTTTAGTGCGCCACCGCACCATGCCGACGTATTAACCGATATTCAACCCATTCGAATAACGCGAATTCAATTCATCACAGGAAAATTCGCGAATGGCGAAACTATTAAATAGCTTTAAATCTCCCGACGAATTGCAAGTTGAAAATCGGCTGACATAATCGATTGATTCAATCCAATGATATGCAGAGACACGCAATCCTTCAAGCTGGCCGAATGGCTAATTCGACCGGCGTGAAAGCGCGCTCACAACACCCGCAGACCCAGCTCCGTGATCAGCACCGCAGCCTGGCTATGCGAAATCGTCGCGCCTTTGAACAGCGCCGCGTCGACCAGACGCACGCCGCTCAGGTCCGCGTCGCGCAGATCCGCGCCGTCAAAACGCGCGCCCTTCAGATTCGCGTCCCGTAGACTGCCGCCGTCGAAAATCGCCTCGCGGAAATCGACGCCAGCGAGATCGGCGTCGGAGAAATCCAGTTGCTGGAGCGTGGCTTTGCGAAACGACAGGCCGCGCAAGTGCGCGCCGACCAGCAAGGTTTCGACGAAGCTCAAGCCCAGCGCCGCGCACGCCTCGAAATTGGCGCCGGTCAGCTTGCAGCCGCGAAACGACGCCGACGCGAGCTTCGCGCGCCGCCAACTGGTGTTGTTCAGATCACTGGACTGGAACGCGGCATCGACCAGATCGGTCGACCCAAAATCGGCCTGACGGCCGCGGCAACGGACCCAGCGGGTATGCGACAGCGCCGCGCCGAAGAATGAAGTTTCGACGATTGTGCAGCGCTCGAATTCGGCGCCGCGCAGATCGAGCCGCGACAGATCGGCGCCTTCGAAATCGCAGTCGGTGAAACGCAGCGGCGCGCGGCTTCCGGCGGCGTTAGCGGCGTGATTGGCCGCGATCAGTTGTTCCACTTCGGCACGCGTCAGTGTGGCGTCGCTCACTGCCTGCGTTTGCGCGCCCGTTGCCGGCGCCGTTGAGTCCAGTGACATGAAGGTTCAGAATCAGTTTCGAGAAACCCAAAGCGTACCGGAACGCGTGCCGCCCTGGCGGCTTACGCCAATGGTTTATAGTGACGGCCCCGTCAAACCCCGCCTTACGATGACTTCCAACGACGCCACCCACAGCCCGCTCTACGCCACGCTGCTCGCCGAAACCGCCAAAATCGGCTGGTCTGAACTCGAACGCTTTTTTGCGAGCGGCATCCTGCTGCGCGTCGCACGTGACCTCGATCTGGTAAGCGTCGCCGAAGCAATTGCGAGCGACAACACTACGCAAGTCACGCAATGGTTGTCCGCCGGGCTCCTCGAACGCGTGCAGGCAGAAACCGCCGCCGACTTCGCCGCGCGCGACCCCGATCTGTGGGCGGTGGTCGTCTCGCCCTGGGTGTGCGTGCAGGAACGCAGTTGAGCGACGGCGCGAAGGAAGAGCCTCTGGCGCGCGCCGCGGCGACAGTCCCGTTGGGACTTGATCCGACGGCGCCCTCCCTGGCGGCTGCGTCGAGCGAAATCCCCTCGCTGACACCCGCGCGCGCCCCGACAGCCGCCGTCCCGGTCCACTGGCATCGTCGCGTGCTGACGCTGGCGTTCCCGATCGCGCTCGCCAATCTGACGCAACCGATCCTCGGCGCGGTCGACACCGCCGTCGCCGGTCATCTGGACGGCGCCTCCTACCTGGGCGGCGTGGCGCTCGGCGGGCTGTTCTTCAGCTTCGTGTTCTGGGGCTTCGGCTTTTTGCGCATGGGCACCACCGGCCTCGTCGCGCAGGCGCACGGCGCGGGCGATCAGGCCGCGCTGCGCAACGACGTGGTCCGCGCGCTGTTGCTGGCGGCCGCGATCGGCGCACTGGTGCTGTTACTGCAGGCGCCGCTGATCGACTACGCGTTGCGCGCGCTCGGCGGCAGCGACGCCGTGCAGCGCCACGCGCGACTCTATTGCCACGCGCGCATCTGGGCCGCGCCGCTCGCGCTCGGCAACTACGTCGTGCTCGGCTGGCTGCTCGGTACGCAGCGGGTGCGGCTTGCGCTGCTGTCGCAGGTGTTTATCAATAGCGTGAACATCGGCGCGGTGCTGTTGTACGTGTACGGATTCGGCTGGGGTGTGGCCGGTATCGGCGCGGCCACCGCGACCGCGGACGCGCTCGGCTTCGTCCTCGGCGCCGCGCTGCTGTGGCACGGCAGGCCGCGCGGTCTGCCCGCATTGAACCGCGTCGCGCTGTTCGACGCGACGGCGCTCAAACGGCTGGTGGTGCTCAATCGCGATATTTTCGTGCGCACGCTGTGCCTGCTGTCGTCGTTCGGCTGGTTCGCGCATCTGGGCGCCGCTCAGGGCGACGCCACGCTCGCCGCCAACGCGCTGCTGCTCAATTTTCAGACCTTTATGGCGTATGGACTCGATGGCTTCGCGCACGCCGCCGAAGCGCTGGTCGGCGCGGCGATCGGCGCACGCGACCGGCATGCCGTCGCGACAGCGATCAAGGTGACGGCGCTCTGGTCGGCGCTGGGCGCGCTCGGTTTTTCGCTGGTGTATTGGGGCGCGGGGACATGGATCATCGAACGTCTGACCGATCAGGCCTCGGTGCGCGCGGTCGCAGAAACTTATCTGCCGTGGGCCGCGCTCATGCCGGTGATTTCGGTGTGGGGTTTTCTGCTCGACGGCGTGTTCATCGGCGGGACCCGCACGCGGGCGCTGATGATGTCGATGGTGGTGTCGTTCGCGGTGTTCGTGGCGGCCTCCTGGGCGCTGCTGGCCTGGCACGGCAATCACGGCTTGTGGGCGGCGATGTCGATCTTCATGGCCGCACGCGGCATCACACTGGCGCGGTATCTGCCCGCGATGTTGCGTGGAATACCGTCGCCTCCCGTTACGGCTTGAAACAAGCGCACACATATCCCGCGCGAAGCTCGGCCTAGAATCACCGCAGCCCGCGCGCTTCGCGCGAACACTCTGCACGGGTCAGAAGCGCTGGCGTGCCCGCGCCGGCGCTTCGCCTTTCCTTTGCTGACCGGAGCGATCACCGCCCGTCTCCTCGCCCCGAAGAGATTTCGTCACCACGCCCGAAGAGCAGGACGCTTAACAAGGCTCGCCTGAACGCAGCTCCCGCTCAAGGCGCGAGCGGTGCAGGCACCATCGTGGGCGGACGGTTGTCGGTCGGCACGCCGTGGTAGTCCGCCGGATCTTGCGGCGGCGGGCCACCGTGATGGCCGGACGGATCGTTCGCGCAGCCGGAGAGGCCAGCTAGCAGCAGCAATGCAATCATCGGAACGCGGATCATGAGGCGATAGTCTCTCGAATCGGAATGAAGTAACAGCAACCCGGCATGCGGCGACGATGAAAATCGGGCCGCCAGCCGGCGCGCCGAGAGTCTACCTGCAAAGCGGTTTCGACGACGCCTCAACCCGCGCGCCAGCCCTCCCATTTTGCGATGCGTGACCTACTATAAAGTCACGGCCGCATGTCATAGGAGACTGCCATGGACGCTGAATCGATCGCGGGTCTGGTCGGACTCGCAATAGGGCTGCTCGTGCTGCTCGCACTGTCCATTTTCGAATCGAGAACCTATCGGCGCGAACACGACGGCGAAGGCATGCTGCATCACTGGGCTCATGCGCACGCGCATAGGCCGAACTGGATGCGTCGCCGGCATTGAGACGCTGGCTGCGCTCTGTCTCTGTCTGACGCGTTGACGCACTGGCGGTCGCGACTGTGTCGCGGCGGGTGCGTCGCGCTTTCTTCTTGTCTTGCATCGCATCTCAACCGTTGAATGCGTTGGATTTCGATGCGCGCGACAGAAGTTCTGCTGGTCGCGTTGCGCCCCTTCTTGTCCGCCCTGCCGGAACATCAGACGCATTAGGCACATGCTTTGCTGAATTGCTCCCTGCAAGGGACGCGCACAACGCGTCGACTGTCCCGGCGCTGATGCGCCGAACCATCCGGACTATGCGGCCCAGCCATCCCGAGGGCCCGACAGGGAGAACTCGAATGACCATCGGAACCATCCTGCTTATCGTGCTCATCCTGCTGCTGATCGGCGCGTTGCCGAGCTGGCCGTACAGCAGTGGCTGGGGCTACCGGCCGACTGGCCTGCTCGGCGTCGTGCTGATCATCGTGATCGTGTTGCTGTTGATGGGACGGATATAAGGCTGCGTGTTTGGCGCAGTCTTTGGCCCCTTTGCACGCTCATTTCAGCCCGACGCAATTGGGCATTGACTCTGGCACCCAATGCCGCGTAGAATCCCGGCTTCGTCGGAGCGTAGCGCAGCCTGGTAGCGCATCTGATTTGGGATCAGAGGGTCGAAGGTTCGAATCCTTTCGCTCCGACCACGAAAAAGCAACACGAAACCCGCGTAGCCTTCGGCTTCGCGGGTTTTTGCTTTTGGGCCGCAGCTTGCGTTCGGCGCATCGTCGCGCTTTAAATGCGACGCCAAGTGGCGGGAAGCACGACTTCGCCGCCCTCAAGTACGCGCGCCTTCATCTGAAGCGCCTACGCTCGGAACATACCCCGGCGCTTATGCAATCCACCCGGACCATCGCCTTGCGGCCTCCCTCGCCCCCATGCGACAGTGCTCAAACCCGGCGGGCCCCCACGCGCCGCAACCAGAGTCAAGGAGACACTCATGGACCTGATCCTCTGGCGTCACGCCGAAGCCGAAGAATTCGCCGCCAGCGACCTCGCGCGCGCGCTCACCACGCGCGGCCGCAAGCAGGCGCAAAACGTCGCCAAATGGCTGCGCACTCGCCTGCCCGATGACGCACTGGTACTCGCCAGCCCGGCCACCCGCACGATCCAGACCGCCGAGACGTTGAGCGACCAATACCGCGTAGTGCGCGAGCTCGCGCCCAACGCCAGCGCGGACGACGTGCTCAACGCAGCCGGCTGGCCTAAGGGTGTAGCGCAGACGGTAGTAATCGTCGGCCATCAACCAACGCTTGGCCATGTGGCCGCGCGGCTGCTCGGCAATAGCGAAGCGAGCTGGCCGCTAAAGAAAGCCGGCGTGTGGTGGATCGCGAGCCGTGAACGCGACGGCGACGATCAGGCGGTACTGCGCGCGGCGATCACGCCCGATCTGATCTGATCTGATCTGATCTGATCTGATCTGATCTGATTTGAACTGAGCCGACGCACGGCACGTGGAGAGCCGTAGTGCCGTGCGACCCACCAGGAAGCACGCGCACGACAGGAGGCAACATTACTCGCCTCACGTGCCTCACGTGCCTCACGTGCCCCGCGTGAACCGCGCAAACCACGCAAACCACGCAAACCATCACACATCCCCCCAGTTCGCACGAAAACAACACTCCCCCGCTCCGCCCCCGACATTACAACCCCCGCCCACACAGCTTACGGGCCGTCATCCAATCGTCATGGCATTGCCATGCGAGCGTCACCAGGCGTTACTACATTGGCGAAAAAAGAAATCTCCCTTTTTTCGACCAGGACGCCCCAATGCGAGAACTGCCGACGCCCACCCCGCCCCTGGCTTCGCTCTTCGAAACGCGCCGTCTGCCGCGCGCCGAGGAAACGGTCACCGCCCAGCATCGCCTGCAAGTCACGTGGGCCCGTAGCGACGACGAACTGCGCGAAGCGCAGCGTCTGCGTTACCGCGTGTTCGCCGAGGAAATGGGCGCACGCCTGACGGGCCCCGCCGGTCTCGACGTCGATTCGTTCGATTCGTACTGTGATCATTTGCTGGTGCGCGATCTCGACACGCTGAAAGTAGTCGGCACGTATCGCGCGCTGCCGCCGCACCAGGCCGCGCGTATCGGCCGTCTGTATGCGGAAAGCGAATTCGACGTATCACGCCTGACGCACCTGCGCCCGAAGATGGTCGAAGTGGGCCGCTCGTGCGTGCATCCCGACTACCGCAGCGGCGCCGTGATCATGTCGCTGTGGGCCGGTCTCGCCGCCTACATGAAGCACAACGGCTACGAGACCATGCTCGGCTGCGCGAGCGTCGCGATGGTCGACGGCGGTCACTATGCGGCGAACCTGTATTGCGCGCTGCGCGACAGCGCGATGACCGCGCCGGAGTATCACGCGTTCCCGCACACACCGCTGCCGGTCGACGAATTGCAGACCGGCGCCGACGTCACCCCGCCGCCGCTCGTGAAGGGCTATCTGCGACTCGGCGCGAAGATTTGCGGCGCACCGGCTTGGGATCCTGATTTCAACTGCGCGGACTTTCTGACGCTGCTGCGTCTGTCGGAAATCAACGCGCGTTACGCTCGCCATTTCCTCGGCGATGCGGCATCGCGCTGAGCGCAATCGCACCGCGCGTCCAACGCGCGGGTAGACGAGACGACGATGCACGTAAAAAAGCCCGGGACGTACCGGGCTTTTTTTCATTCAACGAGCGATCGCGTCAATCGCCGGTATAAACCACACGATACGGAATGCCGACCTTTTCCCACTCGGCGGCTTCCTGAATCAGGCTGTAGTCGGTCAGCGGATTGTTGGCCACCCACTCGTTCGGCAAGCGCACCTCGTAGCCGCTATTGACCTGCGAAACCGCGATGCCGGGCAACCCGACATCCGCACGCCGACGACACAACAGCGCCGCAAGTCGCAGGCAGAACAGCAGCGGCCATTCCACTTCGCGCGTTTGCGACAACTTACCGAGCTTGCCCGCATGCCCCAGCACGAGCGCAGCAAGCCGTGCCTGATCGGTGCGCGAAAAACCCGGCATATCCGCATTGCTGGCGATATAAGCCGAATGCTTGTGATAGGCGCTATGCGAAATCGACAAACCGATCTCATGCAGCGCCGACGCCCAACTGAGGAACATGCGATTTTCCGCGCGACGCTCGTCGTCAGGTTCGGCAAACTGATCGTAGAAACGCACTGCGAGTTCGCCGATGCGCCCGGCCTGCGCACGATCCACGCCATAGCGGCGCATGAAGCCTTCCGCCGTCACCGTGCGCATGTCTTCGTGCTGCGAACGGCCCAGCAGGTCGTACAGCACGCCGAGACGCAACGCGCCGTCTGTCGTATCGACGTAATCGACGCCGAGTTCGTCGAACACCGCAATCATGATCGACAGCCCGCCGGCCAGCACCGGAATACGGTCACCCTTCAACGAGACCAGCTTCAGACGATTGACGTTCTCCGCCTTGATCAGCGCACGCTTAAGCCGTTCGAGACCGCCGCGCGTAATGCCATGCGTGACGCCCGGATCGTTGAACCCGTTCGCCTCGACCAGTTCGGCCAACGCACGTGCGGTGCCCGACGAACCGATCGCCTGTTCCCAGCCGGTTTTCTTGTACTCGGCGGAAATGATCTGAATTTCGCGGCCCGCAGCAAGCTCGGCCTGGCGCATCGTGTATTCGTCGACATTGCCGGCCGGGAAAAACGCGCGGCTATGGCTCACGCAGCCGATATACAGACTCTCCATCTTGATCGGCGTGTAGTGCGAGCCGATGATGAATTCCGTCGAGCCGCCGCCGATATCGACCACCAGCCGCGTGCCTGCACTAGCCGGCACGGAGTGTGCTGCACCCGCATAAATCAGACGTGCTTCTTCACGCCCGGCGATCACTTCGATCGGAAACCCGAGCGCGGCTTGTGCCTCGCCGAGAAATTCGCCGGCGTTCTTGGCGATGCGCAGTGTATTGGTCGCGACCGCACGAACGTGATCGGGATGAAAGTCGCGCAGGCGTTCGCCGAAGCGCTTGAGCGCGTCCCAGCCCCGCACTTGCGAGGCACGATCGAGCATCTTGTCGCGCGACAGACCGGCGGCGAGACGCACCGGTTCACGCAAAGCGTCGACCTGATAAATCTGGCTGCCCGCGTCGGTTTCCTCGACCCGGCCCACGATCAGGCGAAAGCTGTTCGAGCCAAGGTCGACGGCGGCGAGGAGTTGGGGCGTTGTGACCATCGAGTAAGCGGACTCCATGCGCGCGAGCGCGGCGGCGGTGGACGCCGAATCTGGCGTATGTCCGCCCGATGTTTTGGGCGCCTTATGGCCGGCCGCGCTGTTCAAAGACGCCATTCTAAGCGTACCGGGCCTCACGATGTCACCTCGCAGCAATGGGGGTGCCGTATGGTCCCATATGGACTGCGTCATATTGACGACACGCAAGCAATCCAGCGTAGAATTTATAACATTCAAAATGTCATAACAACGTCATCATACTGTGAGAATTTCCGAGCGTCTTTCCGCCTCTCTTCCTGACATTCCATTCTCGCTGCCGATGTCCATCCGCTACCCCCTCTTGAATCGCGAGCTGGGCATTCTGGGTTTCAACGAGCGTGTGTTGGCGCAAGCTGCCGACCCTGCCGTCCCCTTGCTCGAACGCCTGCGCTTCATCTGCATCACCAGTAGCAATCTCGACGAATTCTTCGAAGTCCGCATGGCCGGACTGCAGGAACAGATGCGCGACAACCCCGGCGCGCTGTCGCCGGACGGTATGTCGTTGCAGCACGTGTACGACCTCGTGGTCGAGCGCGCACAGAAGCTCGTGCATCGTCAGTACACGATGCTGCACGACACCGTGCTGACCGCGCTCGAACAGGAAGGCATCTATTTTCACGGCACCGAAGCGTGGAACGAAGCGCAGACCGAATGGGCGCGCAATTACTTCTTCGACGAACTGCTGCCGGTGCTCACGCCAATCGGTCTCGATCCGGCCCATCCGTTTCCGCGCGTGCTCAACAAGAGCCTGAACTTCGTCGTCGAACTCGAAGGCAAAGACGCGTTCGGCCGTCAGGCGATGATGGGCATCGTGCAAGCGCCGCGCGCGCTGCCGCGGCTCGTGCGCATGCCGCAGGACCTGTCGGGCTATCCGCACGGCTTCGTGCTGCTGAGTTCGCTGCTGCAACGCTTTGTCGGCGAGCTGTTTCCGAATCTGGTGGTACGCAGTTGCAATCAGTTCCGCATCACGCGCAATAGCGAACTGTTCGTCGACGAAGACGAAATCACCAATCTGCGCGTCGCGCTGCAGGGCGAATTGCCGGCGCGTCATCTGGGCAATGCGGTACGGCTCGAAGTGTCGGCGGAAACGCCGTCGCATGTCGTGCGGCGTCTGCTCGACGAAAGCGATCTGTCCGATAGAGACTGCTATTACGCCGACGGCCCCGTCAACCTGGTGCGGCTGATGCAATTGCCGGAGATGGTGGACCGGCCCGATCTGAAATTCGTACCGCATATCCCGGCGATTCCGGCGCAGATCGCCAACAGCGCCAGCATGTTCGACGTGATCGATCAGGGCGACGTGCTGCTGCATCATCCGTACGAGAGCTTTCAGCCGGTGCTGGAACTGCTGTTGCAGGCCGCCAAAGATCCGAACGTGATGGCGATCAAGCAGACCATTTACCGCACCGGCACCGATTCGCCGCTGATGGACGCGCTGATGCAAGCCGCGCGCAACGGCAAGGAAGTCACGGTGGTGGTCGAACTGCTCGCGCGCTTCGACGAAGAAACCAACATCAACTGGGCGTCGCAGCTCGAAGCGGTGGGCGCGCACGTCGTCTACGGCGTGGTGGGTCACAAGTGCCACGCGAAGATGATGCTGATCGTGCGGCGCGTGTCGTCGGGCGGCAAGACCACGCTCAAGCGTTACGTGCATCTGGGCACCGGCAACTATCATCCGCGCACGGCGCGTCTGTACACCGACTTCGGCCTGATGACCGCCGATCAGAAAATCTGCGAAGACGTGCATCACGTGTTCCAGCAACTGACCGGCATTGGCGGCGAGTTGAAGCTGCATGAGTTGTGGCAGTCGCCGTTCACGCTGCATCCGAAACTGGTCGAGGCGATTCGCGCCGAAGCCGAGCATGCGCGCGCCGGCAAGAAAGCGCGCATCGTCGCGAAGATGAACGCGCTGCTCGAACCTACCGTGATCGCCGAGTTGTATGAAGCGTCGCAGGCTGGCGTGAAGATCGATCTGATCGTGCGTGGCGTGTGTTCGTTGCAGCCGGGCGTGCCGGGTTTGTCGGAGAACATCACGGTGCGCTCGATCGTCGGGCGCTTTCTCGAACATCACCGCATTTTCTATTTCTACGACGGCGGCAAGGAGCAGGTTTATCTGTCGAGCGCCGACTGGATGGACCGCAACTTCTTCCGGCGCGTGGAAGTCGCGTTTCCGATCACCAATCGTCGACTGAAGCGGCGCGTGATTGCTGAAGGTTTGTCGGCGTTTCTCGGCGACAACCAGTCCGCGTGGCTGATGCAAAGCGACGGTCACTATCGTCGCCGGCGTCCGGGCAAGTCGTCGCGCAACGCGCAGATGAGCCTGCTGGGCAAGTTCTGTTCTTGACGCCTGCCTGGTGAAGTGAAGAGGGAGTGAGCTTGCTACGGCCAGCCACACTGTCTCACCGGAAATAAAAAAACCGCTTGAATTCAGTCAGGCGGTTTTTTTTCGGACCGGCGCAATCTGCGGCTGCGGTGAGTTCAAGCTGGCGCCGGATGACGACGCGCCGTGCGATACACCGGAAAGCGCACGGTGAACGTGCTGCCACGTCCCTCCTCGCTCTTCACGTCCAGTTGCGCATCGTGCCGCTGCAGCACGTGCTTGACGATCGCGAGACCGAGACCCGTGCCGCCCGTGTCGCGCGAGCGGCTGCGATCCACGCGATAGAAGCGCTCGGTCAGCCGCGGAATGTCGGCAGCCGGAATCCCCAGGCCGCTGTCCGTAACCGAGAACACCCCACAACCGCCCGTGGCATGCCAGTTCACCTTGATCGCGCCGCCGTCCGGCGTATAGCGAATCGCGTTCGTCACCAGGTTGCCCAGCGCACTGAGAATTTCCGTTTCGACGCCGGTGACGGTGAGCCCTTCGTCGACGTCGAAACTGATCTTGTGATGGTCGCTCGACAGGTTGTCCGCGTCGTCCCGCAGATGGCGAAGCACCGCGCGCATATCGATCATCTGATCGCTCGGCGGCTTGTTGTCGCCTTCGAGTTTGGCGAGCACCAGCAGGTCGTTGACGATATGCCGCATACGCGACGCCTGCTGTTCCATCAGCTCGAGATAGCGGCCGCGCTCGGCTTCGCTCAACGGCAGTTCGCGCATCGTCTCCAGGAAACCGGACAACACCGTGAGCGGCGTCTTCAGTTCATGCGAGACATTGGCGACGAAGTCGCGCCGCATCGCGTCGGTCCGCTCCAGCTCGGTAATGTCTTGCGACAGCACCAGCTTGCGGTTCTCACCGTACGGAAACACCTGCACCGACAGCACGTTCTGACGCTTCTCGCCCATGCCGCGCATGATCAGCATCTGCTCGTAGCGCTGCGAATTCAGGTAACGGACAAAGTCGGGCTGACGCACCAGATGCGTGATGTGCTGGCGCAGATCGCGCTTCGCGTCGAGACCGAAATGGAGTTCGGAGATCGCATTGCACCACTCGATCTGATCGTGATCGTCGAGCATGGCAACGCCGTTCGGCGATGCCTGGATGGCCTGGATGAACCGCGAATGCTGCTGTTCGACCTGGCGCACCTGCGCATGCCAGCGCTTCGCGAGCTTATGCAGACGGTAATAGATTTCGCCCCAGATGCCGGGGGCACTCGGCACTTCGCCGTACACCGGCGCGTCGAGCAGGCGCCACAGGCGCTGCTTGTGAAACGTGCTGAAGAAGCTCTGCGCGAGCAGCATGACGATCGCGAGGACGAGCGCTGTCTTGACGTTCACGAGTGCGCCGACCGCTGCGCACAGAACAGCCAGCAGCACGATCGACACGATGGAGCGCGCCCAGATGATGTTCATGTTCTAGCGATCGAAGAGAAAAGCGTACGCGCCGGAATAAGAGAAAGAGTAACGCGGCGACTAGCGTGATGAAGATGAAGAACCCGACGTTGCAGATGCCGGTGGCGCGCCAGAACGGTAACGGACTACGTACGCGTTCTAACCTCGCCACCGCGGAGCATCAGGCGCTCTTCGCAAGCCGGTAGCCGCTGCCGCGAACCGTCTCGATCATAGCATCGCAGCCGGCCGGCTTCAGTGCTGCGCGCAGGCGCTTGATATGCACGTCGACCGTGCGCTCTTCAACGAACACGTGGTCACCCCAGACCTGATCGAGCAGTTGCGTGCGGCTGTGCACGCGCTCCGGGTGCGTCATGAAGAAGTGCAGCAGGCGGAATTCCGTCGGGCCGAGATCGAGCTTGATCTCGCTGCCTTCGGCATGCGCGGCCACCCGGTGCGTGGCCGGGTCGAGCTTCAGACCGTTGATCGCGACCAGATCTTCGGTGAGCTGCGGCGCGCGGCGGCGCAACACCGCCTTGATACGCGCCATCAGTTCCTTCGGCGAAAACGGCTTGGTGACGTAGTCGTCCGCGCCGATTTCGAGGCCCAGCACCTTGTCCTGCTCATCGCCACGCGCGGTCAGCATGATGATCGGAATGTGCTTGGTGCGTTCGTTGTTGCGCAGGTCGCGCGCGAATGCAATGCCGGACTTGCCCGGCAACATCCAGTCGAGCAGGACCAGATCGGGCAACACGTCGCTGATCAGGTTCTGCGCCTGCTCCGCGTTGTACGCGCGAATCGGGCAGTGTCCGGCGTGTTGAAGATTGACCGAAATCAATTCGGAAATGGCGGGCTCATCTTCAATGACGAGAATGCTGCTGGGCATCGGCACCTCTGGTCCTTATCTCTGGATTAGCTGAGTGCTTCGCGTTCGAGCGTGTCGCGCGGCTGGTGCCGCACGTCAGTGCCCTTCACGATGTAAATGATGAATTCCGCGATGTTCTTCGCGTGGTCGCCGATCCGTTCGATCGCCTTGGCGATGAACAGAAAATCGAGGCCCACCGAGATCGAACGCGGATCTTCGGTCATATACGAAATCAGCTTGCGCACGAAGGCGCGAAATTCTTCGTCGATCGCTTTGTCGTCGCGCACGATCTGCGCGGCGGCCACCGTGTCCAGACGCGCAAAGGCGTCTAGCGCGCGGCGCAGAATCGACACCGCCATTTCGCCCGACAGCTTGATCTCGGCGATATTGATGGTACGTGACGCGCCGTCTTCCATCAGACGCTTGGTGCGCTTGGCGATTTTTTCGGCTTCGTCGCCGGCGCGTTCGAGGTTCGTGATGGTCTTCGAGATCGCGATCAGCAGGCGCAGATCACGCGCGGCCGGTTGACGGCGCGCGATGATGTTGCTGCATTCTTCGTCGATGTCGACTTCCATCTTGTTCAGGCGCTCTTCGGCTGCGATCACCTGTTCGCAGATGTCGAGGTCGAATTCGTTGAGCGCCTGCATGGCGTGGACGATCTGCGATTCGACGAGGCCGCCCATTTCGAGCACCTTCGAGGAAACCAGGTTCAGATCGGCGTCGAACTGGCTGGACAGGTGTTTGTCGGACATGTCGTACTCCGTTGTTTTGGCTTGGCGGCTTAGCCGAAGCGGCCAGTGATGTAGTCCTCGGTTTCCTTGCGGACCGGCTTGATGAAGATCTTTTCGGTGTCGCCGAATTCGATCAGTTCACCGAGGTACATGTAGGCAGTGTAGTCCGAACAGCGAGCGGCCTGTTGCATGTTATGCGTGACAATCACCACCGTGTAATCGCTTTTCAATTCGGCGATCAGTTCTTCGATACGGCCGGTCGAGATCGGGTCGAGCGCGGAGCACGGTTCGTCGAGCAGCAGCACTTCAGGGCGAATCGCGATGCCGCGTGCGATACACAGACGCTGCTGTTGACCGCCCGACAGGCCGTAGCCGCTCTGGCCGAGCTTGTCCTTCACCTCGTTCCACAGCGCCGCTTTAGTCAGCGCCCATTCGACGCGGTCGTCCATTTCCGAGCGCGGCAGCGTTTCGAACATCTTCACACCGAACGCGATGTTGTCGTAGATCGACATCGGGAACGGCGTCGGCTTCTGGAACACCATGCCGATCCGCGCGCGCAGCAGCGAAATGTCGCGCTTGGAGGTCAGCAGGTTTTCGCCGTCCATCAGGATCTCGCCTTCGGCGCGTTGCTCCGGATACAGCGCGTACATCTTGTTCAGCGTGCGCAGCAAGGTCGATTTGCCGCAACCCGACGGGCCGATGAACGCGGTCACCTTGCCTTCGGGAATCGCCAGGTTGATGTTCTTCAACGCGTGATACTTGCCGTAGAAGAAGTTCAGATCGTTGATCTCGATCTTCGGGCGATTCGACGCTTGCGTCTGGCCGCTTTGGGCGGGATCGAAACCGGCGGGCGCAGTCGGACGCACGGTCGGATTGAGTTGAGTTTCTGCCATATTCATCGGATTACACTCCGCCCTTACTTATTCGTGAAGATCGTGCGCGCGAGGACATTCAATCCCAGCACCGCGAGCGTGATCAGGAAGACGCCGGCCCACGCGAGTGATTGCCACTGCGCGAACGGGCTCATCGCAAACTTGTAGATCGTGACCGGCAGGTTCGCGACCGGTTGGCCCATGTCCCATGAGAAGAACTGATTGGACAGCGCCGTGAACAACAGCGGCGCGGTTTCGCCGGCAATCCGTGCGACGCCGAGCAGCACGCCGGTGACGATACCTGCAATGGAAGCCTTCAGCGTGATCGACAGCACCATCTTCCACTTCGGCGTGCCGAGCGCGAAGGCGGCTTCACGCAGCGCGTTCGGCACCAGCTTCAGCATGTTTTCGGTGGTGCGGATCACGATCGGAATCTGCAGCAGCGCGAGCGCGAACACGCCGGCCCAGCCGCTGAAGTGACCCATCTTCGCCACCACCAACGCGTAGACGAACAGGCCGACCACGATCGACGGCGCCGACAACAGAATGTCGTTGATGAAGCGCGTGAGGCTGGCGAACCAGCCTTTCTGGCCGTATTCGGCGAGATAGACGCCGGCGAGAATCCCGATCGGCGTGCCGACGAACGTGGCAAGCCCGACCAGCATCAAGCTGCCGACGATCGCGTTGGCGAGACCGCCGCCATCGGTGTTCGGCGGCGGCGTCGACTGCGTGAACAGCTCGACCGACAAACCGCCGATCCCGAGATGCAAGGTCGTATAGAGAATCCACACGAGCCACAGCAGGCCGAACGCCATCGCGGCGAGCGACATGGTCAGCGCAACGGCGTTCTTGAAGCGGCGGCGTCCTTGCAGACGCACGCGCATGGCTTCGAGCGCGACGGCGTCGTGCGAACCCGGCATATTCAGAGTGGGCTGGCTCATTTCGCGCCCTCCCCTTTTTCGAGGCGAAGCAGCATGAACTTGGAGATGGCCAGCACGATGAAAGTAATCACGAACAGAATCAGGCCGAGCTCCATCAGCGCCGACGTATGCAGGCCCGGATCCGCTTCCGCGAATTCGTTGGCGAGCGCCGACGTGATGCTGTTACCCGGCGAAAACAGCGAGACGTTATCGAGTAGATTGGTATTGCCGATCACGAACGTGACCGCCATCGTCTCGCCGAGCGCACGGCCGAGGCCGAGCATCACGCCGCCGATCACGCCGCTCTTGGTGAAGGGCAGCACGATCTTCCACATCACTTCCCACGTCGTGCAGCCGATGCCGTACGCCGATTCCTTCAGCAGCACCGGCGTGACTTCGAACACGTCGCGCATGACCGACGCGATGTACGGAATGATCATGATTGCGAGAATCACGCCCGCGCACAGAATGCCGATCCCGATCGGTGCGCCCTGAAACAGCGCGCCCACGAACGGAATGCCGCCGAGCACGGTGCCGAGCGGCTTTTCGAACCACTCCGCGAAGATCGGCGCGAACACCAGCAGACCCCACATGCCGTACACGATCGACGGAATCGCGGCGAGCAGTTCGATCGCGATACCGAGCGGACGACGCAGCCAGGCCGGCGCGAGTTCGGTCAGAAAGAGCGCGATGCCGAAGCTGACGGGCACCGCGATGATGAGAGCAATGAGGGACGTGGCAATCGTGCCGTAGATCGGCACCAGTGCGCCGAACTGCTTGCTGGGTGGATCCCAGTCCGCGGTCCACAGGAAGCTGAGACCGAATTGCTTGATCGACGGCATGGACGCGACGATCAGCGAGACGATGATGCCGCCGAGCAGCAATAGCGTGATGATGGCGGCGAGGCGCGCGAGGCCGCCGAAGATCACGTCGCCGGCACGGCTGGGCGCTTTCTGCTGCGAGGCGCTGCCGGGCGGGGTCGAGCGCGAGGCGCCAGACGCTAATTGGATATCGGACATGAGAGCCTGATGGACCTGTTTCCAGTTGCCGCTCGACACTTGTCGTGCGGCGGTAATGCCGGTTATGCGGGGTCAATGCCATTGGCCGTCCTCAACCGGGGACGGCCAATGTGCGGCGAGAGGCTCGTGCCTCTCGCGTCGCTTACTGTCGCTTACTCGGCGATTGCCTTGCCCGAAGCGTCTTTCACCTTCGACTTCCATTGCGAACGGATTTCAGCCGTCACCGAATCCGGCAGCGAGATGTAGTCCAGATCGTTTGCAGCCTGGGTGCCGTTCTTGAACGCCCAGTCGAAGAACTTCAGCGTTTCCGTACCTTGCGCCGGCTTTTCCTGCGCCGTGTGCAGCAGCACGAACGTTGCGCCGACGATCGGCCATGCGTCCTTGCCCGGCTCGTTCGTCAGGATCTGGTAGAACGACTTCGACCAGTCAGCACCGGCTGCCGCTGCCTTGAACGTTTCCGTCTTCGGCTCGACCACTGCGCCCGTCGAATTCTTCATCGCCACGTACGTCATGTGGTTCTGCTTGGCGTACGCCCATTCCACATAGCCGATTGCGCCCGGCAGACGTTGCACGAAAGCTGCGACGCCGTCGTTGCCCTTGCCGCCCGTACCCGTCGGCCAGCTGACCGTTGCGCCTTCACCGACCTTCGACTTCCAGTCCGCGTTGACCTTCGACAGGTAGTTCGTCCAGATGAACGTGGTGCCCGAACCGTCGGCGCGGCGAACCACGGCGATGTCCGTATCCGGCAGCTTGATCTTCGGGTTCAACGCGGCGATCGCCGGGTCATTCCACTTCTTGATCTTGCCCAGGTAGATGTCGCCGAGCACTTCGCCCGACAGCGTCAATTCACCGGCCTTCACGCCCGGCACGTTGATCGCCGGCACCACGCCGCCAACCACCGTCGGGAACTGGAACAGGCCTGCCTTCGCGAGTTCGTCGTCCTTCAGCGGAGCGTCCGAGCCGGCGAAATCGACCGTCTTCGCTTCGATCTGCTTGATACCGCCCGACGAACCGATGCCCTGGTAGTTGACCTTGCCGCCGCCAGTTTTCTGATAGGCGTCAGCCCACTTCGTGTAAATCGGTGCTGCGAAGGTGCTGCCCGCGCCGGTGATGTCTGCGGCTTGCGCTGCGATCGCGAAAAGCGCGCCAGCGACGCCAGCGAACACGGTGTGCATCAATTTCATGAGACTCTCCAAGGTGTGAGCGGTGTGAGCGAATAACACGAACACCGCGAAGCTTAGGGTCTCTTTGTGACAGTAACGTGACTTATCGTGAAACAGATGTGACAGTAGGATTACGCTGGTGAAAGGCGTTTTGACGGACAAAATGCCGATTTGGCGGAATTGCCGACGCCGCTCTGAAGATTAGGCGAAAAAGATGGGGCGCGAACGTTTGCGTGCGGGTTTTGAGTTTTTGATTTTGGCTTTCTGATGCAGAGGGTCTGCTGGATTGCCTGGTCGTAAACGGTCAGCGGCGGAGCGACCTCACGATCGCCCCGCCACTGTTCGACACACCCGAGATTTAGGCCGTTGCCTGCTTGACCGCGCCGGCAATCGCTTCCGCGTGACGGATCGCGTCGTCGGCATGTTCGGCTTCCACCATCACGCGCAGCACCGGCTCCGTGCCGGAAGCGCGAATCAGCACGCGGCCGCGGCCGTTCAGCGCCTCTTCGGCATGACCGATCGCGCGACGGATTGCGTCGCTGCCCTTCCAGTCCGCGTCGGGCTTCATTCGCACGTTGATCAGCTTTTGCGGGAACAGCGTGACGCCGTCGAGCAGATCGGCGAGCGTCTGCTCGCTGCGCTTCATGGCGGCCAGCACGAGCAACGCGGAGACAATGCCGTCGCCGGTCGAATGGCGGTCAAGGGAGAGAATGTGGCCGGAGCCTTCCGCTCCGAGCTGCCAGCCGTGCTCGCGCAACTGCTCAAGCACGTAGCGGTCGCCCACCGCCGCGCGGACGAACTTCACGCCATCTCGTTGCAGCGCGACTTCGACCGCCATGTTGGTCATCAAGGTGCCGACCGCACCTTCCACCTTGCCTTCGGTCGCAACGCGATCCTTGACCAGCACGTACAGCAATTCGTCGCCGTTATACAGGCGGCCGGCAGCGTCGACGATCTGCAGGCGATCGGCGTCGCCGTCGAGCGCGATGCCGAGGTCGGCGTGGTTCGCGCGCACCGCGCGCACCAGCGCGTCCGGCGCGGTCGCGCCGACGCCGTCGTTGATGTTGAAGCCGTTCGGCGCGACGCCGATCGGGATCACGTCCGCGCCGAGTTCGTGGAACACGTGCGGCGCGATGTCGTAGGCGGCACCATGCGCACAATCCACCACCAGCTTCAGTCCGCGCAGGTCGAACGCGGCGGGGAACGTGCTCTTGCAGAACTCGATGTAGCGGCCGGCGGCGTCGTCGAGACGTCGCGCCTTGCCGAGCTGCTCGGAAGCCGCGCAGGAGAGCGGCAAATCGAGCTGCTCTTCGATCTGCAATTCCACTTCGTCGGGCAGCTTGTTGCCGTCGGCGGAGAAGAATTTGATGCCGTTGTCGTAGTACGGATTGTGCGACGCGCTGATCACGACGCCCGCGGCGAGCCGCAACGCACGCGTCAGGTAGGCGACACCGGGAGTCGGCATCGGGCCGGCCAGCATCACGTCGACGCCTGCCGCCGAGAAACCGGCTTCCAGCGCGGCTTCGAGCATATAGCCCGACACCCGCGTGTCTTTGCCGATCAGCACGGTCGGCCGGGCGCCGCTTTTAGCCCAGCGGTCCGCGCCCGCGAGCACTTTGCCGGCCGCGTAGCCGAGTCGCAACACAAACTCCGGCGTAATCGGGCCTTCGCCGACCTTGCCTCGAATCCCATCCGTTCCGAAATAACGACGTGCCATGTTTTATCTTCCTCCTTCGCTTTTTCAGGTTCTAGCCTGCGGGCGGCTCATCGCCGCATCGCGCATGGCTGCCCACACTTTCAATGCATCCACTGTTTGCGCGACGTCATGCACACGCAGAATCGCGGCGCCCCGCTCGGCGGCGCACACCGCCGCGGCGACGCTGCCGGCGACGCGCTCCGGCGCCGGACGCCCAATTACCGCGCCGACCATCGACTTACGCGACATACCCGCGAGAATCGGATACGGCGGATTGGCCCGCGGCGCCGTGTCCCGCAGGTGCGCGAGCAAAGTGTAGTTGTGTTCGATGACCGCCTTGCCGAAGCCGAAGCCCGGATCCACGCTGATACGAGCGCGCGCAACACCTGCTTGCGTTAACGCGGCCACACGTTCCTCGAGAAACTGCCGGACTTCGCCGACGACATCATCATAGACAGGCTCGCCGAGCTGCATGGTTTGCGGCTCGCCGAGCATATGCATTACACATAGACCACAGTTACTGCCGCGTACCGCGTCGATGGCACCGGACATGCGGAAGCCCCAAATGTCGTTGATCAGATCGGCGCCTGCGCTCAACGCATGGCGCATCACTTCGGGCTTGTAGGTATCGATCGACAACGGCACGTTCGCCGCGCGAAGTTGCTCGACGAGCGGAATCACCCGTTCAAGCTCTTCATCGAGCGGCACTGGTGGCGCACCAGGCCGGGTGGACTCGCCGCCAATATCGATGATATCCGCGCCGTCGAGCAGCATACGCTCGGCCTGGCGCAGCGCATCGCCGCGCATGGCGTATTGACCGCCGTCGGAAAACGAGTCCGGTGTGATGTTCAGAATGCCCATGACCAACGGGCGTTCAAAGGTCAGCTTGAAGCGTCCGCATTGCAGCGGCTCGGGCAACGGAGCGGGAGAAAAATCGACTTTCGACACGTAGCGATGCATTAAAAAAACGAGATAAATGCAAAACGGGCCGGTGTGAAAACACACCGGCCCGCACTTTCTACTCTTGGCTCATCAAGCCGGCGCGGTCGCGCTACCCGGCTTGACCTCGGTGCCCGGGCTGCCGCCCGACGAGGCGTCGCTTGCCGACGGTGTCGAGCTGCTGGTCTTCGGCGAACGCGGCGGAAGACCTGCCATGATGTCGTTGATCTGATCGGCGTCGATCGTTTCCCACTCCATCAAAGCGGCGGTCATGGCTTCGACCTTGTCGCGGTTTTCGTCCAGCAGGCGCTTGGAGAGGTTGTACTGCTCGTCCAGCACGCGACGGATTTCCGCGTCGACCTTTTGCTGCGTCGCTTCCGAAATGGTCCGCGTGAAACCGCGCCCAAACGGCGTTGCGTCGTTTTCGTCGTCAACGTAGACCATCGGTCCGAGCGCGTCCGTCATACCGAAGCGAGCCACCATGGCGCGCGCGGTTTGCGTGGCCTTGTTGAAGTCGTCCGATGCGCCGGTGCTGATCAGGTTCAGGAACAGCTCTTCCGCTACGCGACCACCGAACAGGATCGCCAGACGATCCAGCAAGTAGTCTTTCGAGTACGTTTCGTTGTCGTGCTCCGGCAACTGCCACGTCACGCCAAGTGCACGGCCGCGCGGAATGATCGTGACCTTATGCACCGGATCGGCCTTCGGCAACAGCTTGGCGATCACCGCATGACCCGACTCGTGGTACGCGGTGGCGCGCTTCGATTCTTCGCGGATAACGGCCGACTTGCGCTCCGGACCCATGAAGATCTTGTCTTTCGCGTCTTCGAAGTCGTTCATCTCGACGATGCGCTTGCCGCGGCGAGCCGCGAACAGTGCCGCTTCGTTCACGAGGTTCGCGAGGTCGGCGCCCGAGAAGCCCGGCGTGCCGCGTGCGATCACCGCTGCGTCGACGTCATTCGAAATCGGCACCTTGCGCAGGTGAACCTTCATGATGTGCTCACGACCGCGAATGTCCGGCAGACCGACATACACCTGACGGTCGAAACGGCCCGGACGCAGCAGCGCCTTATCGAGCACGTCCGAACGGTTCGTTGCAGCGATCACGATTACACCGGAGTTCGCTTCGAAGCCGTCCATCTCAACCAGCATCTGGTTCAACGTCTGTTCGCGTTCGTCGTTACCGCCGCCCATGCCGGCGCCACGATGACGGCCGACCGCGTCGATTTCGTCGATGAACACGATGCACGGTGCGTGTTTCTTGGCCTGCTCGAACATGTCGCGCACACGAGCCGCACCGACACCGACGAACATTTCCACGAAGTCCGAACCCGAGATGCTAAAGAACGGCACTTTCGCCTCACCGGCGATAGCGCGCGCCAGCAGCGTCTTACCGGTTCCCGGCGGCCCGACCAGCAGCACGCCGCGCGGTATCCGCCCGCCCAGCTTCTGGAACTTCTGCGGATCGCGCAGGAAGTCGACCAGCTCGGACACTTCTTCTTTCGCTTCGTCGCAACCGGCGACGTCGGTGAAATTGATCGCGTTGTTGTTTTCGTCGATCAGACGCGCACGGGATTTACCGAACGAGAACGCACCGCCTTTCCCGCCGCCCTGCATCTGTCTCATCATGTAGAACCAGAAGCCGATGATAAGGATCGTCGGTCCGAGGTAGTACAGCGCCGACACCAGCGCGTTCGGTTCGTCGTCAGCCTTGCCGCTCACCTGAACGCCGTACTTCATCAGATCGCCGACCATCCAGATGTCACCGGGCGACACGATCTGGTATTTCTGGCCGTCTGCTGGAGTGACCGTGAGGTTACGCCCCTGGACAATGACGTTCTTGACTTTGCCGGCCTTCGCGTCGTCCATGAACTGCGAATAGGAAACGCCTTCCTGGACACGGGGCTTGTCGAACTGCTTGAACACCGTAAACAGCACCAGTGCGATAACCAGCCACACTGCTGCCTTCGAAAACATATTGTTGTTCAAAGCACCACTCCTTCACTTAGACGGGCGCCTACATTTGCCTTGCGGCACCACGAAAGCATTCTAATCCAGTCCGCAGACCCCTGCCATAAGGTTTCGCTACCACAGAAATAGCGTAGCGGGCATTTACAGCGCCGATTTCCGACGCCATGAGCCATTATCGGCAGATGCGGATCCGTCCTGCAGCGTCCCTATGCGGGCCGCTTGAGATGCTTACCCAAAATAAACGTTTCTGACGATTTGTCCCGCGACGCTTTCGGCTTGCGGGCCGCCACCACCTTGAACTGCTGCTTGAACTTTTCGACAATTTGGCTGTAGCCGCTGCCGTGAAAACATTTGACTAAAAGGGCACCATCCGGCTTCAGATGATTTTGCGAAAATTCCATCGCAAGATCGCACAAATGCTCGATTCGCGCGGCATCCGCTACCGCCACTCCCGACAGGTTGGGCGCCATATCCGAAATTACAAGGTCAACCTGACGCTCGCCGACCAATTCTTCCAGCTGAGCCACCACCGAGTCTTCCCGGAAGTCGCCCAGAATGAAGTGGACGTCGGAGATCGGCTCCATGGGCAGCATATCCAGCGCGATGATGGTCCCGTCGATGCCACCCTGGCGCTCGGCGTCGCGCTGCGAGCCCTTCGCCAGCTTGTTGCGCGCGTACTGGCTCCAGCTACCCGGCACCGAGCCCAGATCGACGATCACCTGCCCCGGCCGGATCAGCTTGTCCTGTTCGTCGATTTCCTTGAGCTTATAGGCTGCGCGGGCGCGATAGCCCTCCCGCTGCGCCATTTTCACGTACGGATCGTTGATGTGGTCGTGCAGCCACGCGGTATTGAACTTGTTTTTTGCCATTAAACGTTGAACTCTTGCTGCGTCATGTCGCGCTTTAGCGGATAATACGCGGTTAATTCGCGCGGACACCGCCAAAACTGGCTGCCATCCGCGATTCTGATGTTCTGACGCGCCGCCCTGCCGAAC
Organism: Paraburkholderia bryophila; assembly: GCF_013409255.1. Taxonomy (NCBI): domain Bacteria; kingdom Pseudomonadati; phylum Pseudomonadota; class Betaproteobacteria; order Burkholderiales; family Burkholderiaceae; genus Paraburkholderia; species Paraburkholderia bryophila. Next base: position 4,154,183 of record NZ_JACCAS010000001.1, on the reverse strand, counting down.
CGCCCCGATCGAGCCAATCGAATGACTGGATCGGAAACGCAGGTGCCGCCATTTTAGTCGAGTCTCCCACTTTCCATGTCCGCCCTCAAAGTCTCTACCGACCAACGCGCCGAGTTGCGCTCCCAGGCACATGCGCTCAAACCGGTCGTGCTCGTCGGCGCCGAAGGTTTGACCGACGCTGTACTGACCGAAATCAAGGTTCACCTGGGCGCGCACCAGTTGATCAAAATCCGCGTGTTCGGCGACGAACGCGAAGCACGCATCGCGATCTACGAAGAAATCTGCGACAAACTGAATGCCGCGCCGATTCAGCATATCGGCAAGTTGCTGGTGATCTGGAAGCCGGAAGCGGCCGAAAAGCCCGCAGCGAAGACCAAGCGCGGCGCCCTGCCGAGCGCTCGCGAAGCCGCTGTCGAAGCCAAGCCGGGTAAAGGCCGCGCACCGCGCGTCGTCACCGTGGTGAAGCCCAGCGAAATCCCGATGCGCAAGCCGAAGGCCAAAGCAGTCGTGGTGCGTGGCAATGAACGCGTCACGCAAGGCGGCAACATCAAGCGGGCCAAGAAGCGCCAAACCAGCGCAAAACGCTCGCATCAGTCGTCGAAATAAACGGGTGACGAGAGGTGCGGGCGAGATCCGCACCTTGGCTTCAATCGGCACAGGCCCGGCTTTCCTGGGCTTGCACCGACAGCAGCAGCCTTCGGGAATTTAGCAGCGCGAGTGCAGCGCTGCATCGATCAGATCACGGCTTGTTGAGCAAGCTATCAGCCAAGCCCAACTCAACCCGGCACGTGCGCACCAACCGGCGCCCCCGGTATAGCACACCGCCGCCCGCCACGCTCAGCCGGCAACCTTCCCCGCCGTATTGCGAGCCGCACCCTGCTCCGCCGCTACCATGCCGGCGCCCGCAGGCAGCTTCCACACTAACGCGACGCCCAGCAGACTCTCGATCAGATAGAACAGACTCGACACGCCGTGCAGAATGCCAAAGCGAGTCGCGTAAGCCGAATGCCCGACATCCGTACCCGCCTGCAGCGCGGCAATGCGTATTGCATTCATAAACGGCTGCAACGCGAAGTAGCCCACCAGCACACACACCAGCATGCCGACAATCAGCCAGCGCAACTGGCGATAAGCGTTAGCGCCACGCCGAACCAGCACGTTGGCCAGCCCCAGCAGCAAAATGCCGCACACGGCGCCCAGCACACCCTCGATGCGAAACAGTTGCGCCGCCACCGCGCCGGCCGAAATCCGGTCGAGCGATGTGAATAACACCGGCGCGACCGCATAGCCGATAGTCAGCAGACTACCGACCCAGACCACCGTCAACAGGCGGAAGAAACGATGCGGCATCAAGGACACCGAAGCCGCTTTCAAACGTAGCTCACCGCGATGATTTCGTATTCGCGCACGCCGCTCGGCGCCTGCACCGAGGCCACGTCGCCTTCGGACTTACCGATCAATGCACGCGCGATCGGCGAGCTGATCGAGATCAGGCCGTGGTCGATGTCCGCTTCGTCGTCGCCGACGATCTGATACTTGACCGGCGCACCCGAGTCCAGGTCTTCGAGCTCCACCGTCGCGCCAAACACCACGCGGCCGTCCGCGTCAACCAACGCCGGATCGATCACTTGCGCACCGGCCAGCTTCGATTCGATCTCGGCAATGCGGCCTTCGATAAAACCCTGCTTTTCCTTCGCCGCGTCGTATTCCGAGTTTTCCGACAGATCGCCCTGGGCACGCGCTTCGGAGATCGATTTGATCACCGCCGGACGCTCAACCGATTTCAGGCGCTGCAACTCATCGCGCAACATTTCCGCGCCGCGCTTCGTCAATGGAACAGTGCTCATAAACAACTCTATGCAAAAAACAGCCGTAAAAAAAATCACCGCGGTTAAGTGCATTCCGTGGGACGCGGCGGCCGGGGCAAAACCCGGACCACAGCACCTGCGGAACGCCGCTTAACCGCGGCACTTACATCTTGGACAGGTATTCGAAGCCTTAGTTTAGGCGAGCGTGCAGCCCTTGTAAATCATAGACTTCGAGGTTCTTCAAATAGCGCAAACCCTCTACCGCGGCACGCGCGCCGGACATCGTCGTGTAGTACGTGACCTTGTTCGCCTGTGCGCTCATGCGGATTGAACGCGAGTCGGCGATCGCTGCGCGGGTTTCGTCGACGGTCGTGAAGACCAGCGCGATTTCGCCGTTCTTGATCATGTCGACAATGTGCGGACGACCGTCCTTCACCTTGTTGACGACCTTCACCGGCACACCGGCCGCTTCGATTGCGGCAGCCGTGCCCTTGGTCGCGACAATCGGATAGCCGAGTTCGTGCAGCATGCGCGCGACTTCGACAGCCTTCGGCTTGTCGGCGTCCATCACGGTCAGCAGCACCGTGCCCGTTTCCGGCAGACGCGAACCCGCGGCGAGTTGCGACTTGAACAGCGCTTCGCCGAACGTTTGACCCACGCCCATCACTTCACCGGTCGAGCGCATTTCCGGTCCGAGCACCGGATCGACTGCCGGGAACTTGACGAACGGGAACACGGCTTCTTTCACGCTGAAGTACGGCGGAATGATCTCCTTCGTCACGCCCTGGTCGGCGAGCTTCTGACCGACCATCGCGCGCGCCGCGATTTTCGCGAGCGGCAAGCTGGTCGCCTTCGACACGTACGGCACCGTACGCGACGCACGCGGATTCACTTCGAGCACGTAGATGACGTCTTCTTTCGAGCCGTCAGCCTGCGGCACCTGTTGAATCGCGAACTGCACGTTCATCAGGCCGATCACGTTCAGCGCCTTCGCCATTGCACCGGTTTGACGCTTCAATTCAGCGACGGTTTCCTGCGACAGCGAGTACGGCGGCAGCGAGCAAGCCGAGTCGCCCGAGTGCACGCCCGCCTGTTCGATGTGCTCCATCACGCCGCCGATAAACACCGCTTCGCCGTCCGAAATGCAGTCCACGTCGCATTCGATCGCGTCGTTCAGGAAGCGGTCGAGCAGCACCGGCGAGTCGTGCGACACCTTCACGGCTTCGCGCATATAACGCTCGAGGTCGCGCGGCTCGTGAACGATTTCCATCGCGCGGCCGCCGAGCACGTACGAAGGACGCACCACCAGCGGGTAGCCGATTTCTTCGGCGAGCTTGAGGGCTTCGTCTTCGGCGCGCGCGGTGCGGTTCGGCGGCTGACGCAGGCCGAGGTCCTGCAGCAGCTTCTGGAAACGCTCGCGGTCTTCCGCGGCGTCGATCATGTCCGGCGACGTGCCGACGATCGGCACACCGTTCGCTTCGAGATCGAGCGCGAGCTTCAACGGCGTCTGACCGCCGTATTGCACGATCACGCCGACCGGCTTTTCCTTGTCGACGATTTCGAGCACGTCTTCGAGCGTCAGCGATTCGAAGTACAGACGGTCGGACGTGTCGTAGTCGGTCGAAACGGTTTCAGGGTTGCAGTTGACCATGATCGTTTCGTAGCCGTCTTCGCGCATGGCGAGCGCGGCGTGCACGCAGCAGTAGTCGAACTCGATACCCTGGCCGATCCGGTTCGGGCCGCCGCCCAGCACCATGATCTTCTTGTTGTTGGTGGGATTCGCTTCGCACTCTTCCTCGTAGGTCGAGTACATGTAGGCAGTTTTCGTGGCGAATTCGGCGGCGCAGGTGTCGACGCGCTTGTACACCGGACGCACGTTCAGCTCGATACGACGTTGACGCACTTCCATCGGCTTCGCGCCGAGCAGCTTCGCCAGACGGCGATCCGAGAAGCCGCTTTGCTTCACGTACTTCAGCTCTTCCTTCGAGAGGCTCGCGAGCGACCGGCCGCCCAGCGCCTTTTCCTTCAGGATGATCTGTTCGATCTGCGCGAGGAACCACGGGTCGATCGAGGTTTCTTCGAAGATTTCTTCAGCCGTCATGCCGATACGGAACGCGTCGCCGACGTACCAGATACGGTCCGGACCGGCTTCGCCGATCTCGCGGATGATCTCGTCGCGGTTATCGGTCTTTTCGTCCAGACCGTCGACGCCGACTTCCAGACCGCGCAGCGCCTTCTGGAACGATTCCTGGAAGGTGCGGCCAATCGCCATCACTTCGCCGACCGACTTCATCTGCGTGGTCAGGCGCGAATCGGCTTCGCGGAATTTCTCGAACGCGAAACGCGGAATCTTGGTGACGACGTAGTCGATCGTCGGTTCGAACGACGCCGGGGTCTGGCCGCCGGTGATTTCGTTCTTCAACTCGTCCAGCGAGTAGCCGACCGCGAGCTTCGCCGCGATCTTGGCGATCGGGAAGCCGGTCGCCTTCGACGCCAACGCCGACGAACGCGACACGCGCGGATTCATTTCGATCACGACCATGCGGCCGTCTTTCGGATTGATCGAGAACTGCACGTTCGAACCGCCCGTGTCGACGCCGATCTCGCGCAGCACCGCGAGCGACGCGTTACGCAGGATCTGGTATTCCTTGTCGGTGAGCGTTTGCGCCGGCGCGACGGTGATCGAGTCGCCGGTGTGGATACCCATCGGGTCCAGGTTTTCGATCGAGCAGACGATGATGCAGTTGTCCTTCTTGTCGCGGACCACTTCCATCTCGTACTCTTTCCAGCCAAGCAGCGATTCTTCGATCAGCAGTTCGCGCGTGGGCGACAGGTCCAGACCGCGCTTGCAGATCTCTTCGAACTCGTCGCGGTTGTACGCAATGCCGCCGCCCGAACCGCCCAGCGTGAACGACGGACGGATCACGACCGGATAGCCGCCGCTGCCGGTCAGCACAGCGATTTCCGCTTGCACCTGCAGCGCTTCTTCCATGGAATGCGCGGTGCCCGACTTGGCCGAACCGAGGCCAATCTTGGTCATCGCGTCCTTGAACTTCTGGCGGTCTTCCGCCTTGTCGATCGCTTCCGGCGACGCGCCGATCAGCTCGACTTTGTACTTCTCCAGCACGCCGTGCGCGTGCAGGTCGAGCGCGCAGTTCAGCGCGGTCTGGCCGCCCATGGTCGGCAGGATCGCGTCGGGGCGCTCCTTGGCGATGATGCGCTCCACCACTTCCCACGTGATCGGCTCGATGTAGGTGACGTCGGCCGTGTTCGGGTCGGTCATGATCGTCGCCGGATTGCTGTTGACGAGGATGACCTTGTAGCCTTCCTCACGCAGCGCCTTGCATGCCTGCGCGCCCGAGTAATCGAACTCGCACGCCTGGCCGATGATGATCGGACCCGCGCCGATAATGAGAATGCTCTTGATGTCTGTCCGCTTGGGCATAACGCTCTCGCTAAATATTCCTGTGTTCTTTCCGTTGGCGCGCGCCGTTGCTACGTTGCGCGCGCTCTGCTGTGTGCGGCTCGCTTCGCGTTGGTCCATCTCGCGCTGCGAACCGCGCGCCGCCGGAGCGGCGCGTCACATGCTCCGCTTAAGCCGCAGCGGTCTTGCCGGCCTTCTTCTTGTCCATCAACGCCGTGAAGCGGTCGAACAGATAGGCGATGTCGTGCGGACCGGGCGACGCTTCCGGGTGACCCTGGAAGCAGAACGCCGGCTTGTCCGTCAGCGCGAAACCCTGCAGCGTGCCGTCGAACAGCGAAACGTGCGTGGCGCGCGCGTTGGCGGGCAGCGTGGCGGCGTCGACCGCGAAGCCGTGGTTTTGCGACGTGATCACGACGCGGCCGTCGTCCAGATCTTTCACCGGATGGTTCGCGCCGTGGTGGCCGGTCTTCATCTTCATGGTCTTCGCACCGACCGCGAGGCCCATGATCTGGTGGCCGAGACAAATGCCGAAGGTCGGAATGCCGCGCTCGATCAGCTCTTTGGTGGCCGCGATCGCGTAGTCGCACGGTTCCGGATCGCCGGGGCCGTTCGACAGGAATACGCCGTCCGGGTTGAGCGCGAGCGCGTCAGCGGCGCTGGCTTGCGCCGGCAGCACGGTGACGTGGCAGCCGCGTTCGGCCAGCATGCGCAGAATGTTGTACTTGACGCCGTAGTCGAACGCGACGACGCGGTACTTCGGCGCCTTCTGCGTGCCGTAGCCCTCGCCCAGACGCCATTCTGTCTGGGTCCATTCGTAGGTTTCCTTCGTCGACACGACCTTTGCGAGGTCCATGCCCGACAGGCCCGGGAACGAGCGTGCGAGTTCGATGGCGCGGGCCTCGTCGTCCGAACCGGCGAGGATCGCGCCGTTCTGCGCACCCTTGTCGCGCAGCACGCGGGTCAGCATACGGGTGTCGAGACCGGCGATGGCGACCACGCCTTCGTCCTTGAGGTATTGCGGGAGCGTGCGCTCCATGCGGAAGTTCGACGCAAGAACCGGCAGATCACGGATGATCAGGCCGGCGGCATGGACTTTCGTGGCTTCGACGTCTTCGGCATTCACGCCGACGTTGCCGATATGCGGATACGTGAGGGTCACGATCTGGCGCGCGTAGCTCGGGTCAGTCAGGATTTCCTGATAGCCGGTGATAGCGGTGTTGAACACGACTTCGCCGATGGTATGCCCGGGGGCGCCGATCGAGTAACCACGAAAGACCGTGCCGTCGGCGAGCGCGAGCAGAGCGGGAGAAAATGACGGCAACACGGGAAACTCCTTGGAGGAACACCCTGTTGCCGACCTGTCTATCCGACTGCGAGCCGCAGCGGAACGCATCCATGAGGATGCACGCGCAGACTCGCTCGCGTACTGCCGTTGACGTTGCAAGGGGCGCGATGGGTCCATTGTGTGGACGGATCGGCTGGGTGCGGGGCCCTTCTTGCTACGCCAGTGGCGCGCGGCGGATGAACGGTATGGGAGAGGTAGGCGCTAGGGTGCGGGTTGATAAGCTCAAACCTTGAAATTATAGCGTGAAACACCCCTTCCCGCCAAATCTGAGATGGCGCGCGCGCCGGGGGAGGCGCGCTTTGAATTCACTCAAAGCCTTGCTGCGTCGGGTTTTGAACCCGTCGGACAGAATTTATGCGGAGTAAATCGGGATAGCACCGGTCAAGATGACCTGCCCGATCAATGTCAGCGCCGAGGGCTCAGGCATCTTGCGGTTCGTGAGCGCCGACCACCGTGACCGGCTTCCTGGCAGGCAGGACGAACCAGATCGCGCTCAGTATCTGCAGCACGATGAGAATGCCCCAGGCAGTCAGATGCGCGGACACCGGATAGTGCCCGCCGCTCGCCGGCCAGTGCGACAACACCGCGCCGACGCCAATCTGAAAACCGAAAATCAGCAAGAAGATAATCAGATTCAACGTCGTGTTGACGCGGCCCGTCATCTGCGGCGGAAAGTGCCGTGCCATCACCGCGTAGATCAGAATGCCGGTGCCGCCGAACGCCCCATACGCCGCCCACAGCAGGCTGGCAGGCAGCGGCGCCTTGAACACGATCAGCAATTGCGTCACGACGAACAGCGCCATGCCGATCCCGCAAAAGGCATACAACGAGATGCCGCGTCGTTCGAGACTGCGCGCCGCCGCGCCAAAGCCGATGCAGCCGGCCATCATCGCGAAGCCGAGAATCGAGACCAGTGCCGCCGCCTGGCGCGGCTCGAAGCCCTGCACGTCGCGCAACCACGCGCCGACCCACAGCGACTGCATCGCGTAAAAGACGCCCTGCGTGACCACCGAAAACGACGCGATCTTCCAGAACGCAGCGCTGCCGAGAATGTGCAACGTGCCTTTGAACTGCGTGCCGATGCTCGCCTGATGATGGGTTTCCTTGGTATCGGGCGCAAGCGTCCACAGCGCCAGCGCCACCAGCACCGTCATCAGGCCCAGTCCGACGCAGACCGTGCGCCAGGGGGCGAAACCCAACACCCATGTGAGCGGCGAGCCGACCATGACGCCGCCCAGACCGCCGACCGCCATCACGAGTCCGTTCATCAACGGCAGGCGCGCGGTGGCGAAGTGCTGCGCCAGCGCCTTGAACGCGCCGCCGAGGCAAACCGAAACACCCATGCCGATCAGCAGACGCCCCACCATCATCATGCCGACGCTCTGCGCCGCGCCGAACACCCAGATGCCGAGCGCGGCGAATAGCAAGGTGCCCGCCGTGACCCGCCGTGCGCCGAAATGATCCAGCAGCACGCCGGCCGGAATCTGCGCGCCCGCGAAACCCAGGAAATACAGACTGGTCAGCACGCCGAGGTTGGCGGCCGACAAACCGAGGTCGTGTGTAATGAACGGTGCAAAGCCAAGATTAACGCCGCGAAACACGTAGGAAACGAAGTAGCCCGCGGAGAACAGGAGAAAAACGCGCAGTTGGGTCGACGACATAAGCTTTGAGTGAAGCAGCGAGGCAGAACGAAGCACGAAAGATAAAGCAAATCAGCCGGGCTTGCCGTCAATCTTCCGAGGAATGAAAAACGCCGTCACCACAGGTGACGGCGTTGGAAATAACACGGTGCGTGATCGGAGCGCAATTCATGCGCTGCCCCCGCAACGCATGTGGTCACTACCGTGGCAGCCGCTTATTGGTTTTGCTTACCCTTCTTCGCGCTGGCCGCGGTCTTCGGGCGGCTATCCGCCGCGGCCTTCGACGCCTTGCTGGACGTGGAAGCCGATACTTTCGTCACTTTGCCCTTGCTGGCGGCGGACGCTGTCGGCTTGCTGACCTTCCCTACCGGCTCGGACACTTTCACCACGGGCGAGCGGCCACGACCTCTCTTCTTATCGTAACGCGAATCGCTGCGGGTGTCCGCGACGCGGGTGCCGATCTTCTCGACACCGCCGCCTTGTACGTTGGTCGCGATCGCTTCCGGACCCGGCTCGCTCGGCATGGCCTTGCCGACCGGCACGTGCAGCACGATCACCTGGCCGCGCGACACGCCGTCGCGATGCGTACGATTCCATGCCTTCAACTGGCCGACCGAGACGCCGTAACGCACGGCGATTGCCGCCATCGACTGATTGCGGCGTACGCGGATCAGCATCTTGCGGGTATCGGGGACATCCGGCTCCATGGCCAGCACCGCGCTTTCGGCGACGTCGGCGCTGATGTCTTCGTCGTCGTCCGAACCGCGCGGCACGACGATCGTGGAGCCCGGCTTCAGGCGCATGCCGGCCGGAATCTTGTTCACTTCCATCAGCGTATCGGCGTCGACACCGATCTTCTGCGCAATCGCCGCGGGCGCCGCGCGCTCGGTGACCGTGTACGTGGTCCACGACGACAGCGAGCCGGAGTAAGCCTTCAGATTGCGCTCGAACGCGCTGGCGTTGTCGAACGGCAGCAAGATCTGCGGCTGCGTGGCGCCGAGAATCACCGGCTTCCTGAACGACGGGTTCAGCGAACGGAACTCATCGGGGGAAAGATTCGAGAGCTTGGCGGCCATGTCCACGTCAATATCGTGCGACGTGGTCACCGTCACGAAATACGGGTGGTTCGGAATCGGCGGCAGCGTGAGCCCGTACATCTGCGGGTTCATGATGATGTTCTTCACCGCCTGCAGCTTCGGCACGTAATTGCGCGTCTCGTTCGGCATGCGCAAGCTGAGGTAGTCGGTGGGCAAGCCCGCCGCTTCGTTGCGGGCAATCGCGCGCTGCACGTTGCCCTCACCCCAGTTGTACGCGGCGAGCGCGAGTTGCCAGTCGCCGAACATGTCATGCAGATTCGACAGATAGTCGAGCGCGGCGCTGGTCGACGCCAGCACGTCGCGGCGCTCGTCCTGCCACATGTTCTGCTTGAGGTTGTAGGTGCGGCCGGTGCCCGGCATGAACTGCCACATGCCGGCCGCCTTCGCCACCGACAACGCCTGCGGGCTATACGCCGATTCGATGAACGGCAGCAGCGCGAGCTCGGTCGGCATATGCCGCGCTTCGAGCTCTTCGACGATGTGGTACAGGTATTTCTGCGAGCGCTCGGTCATGCGCTGCACGTAGTCGGGACGCTGCACGTACCAGTTGACCTGCATGTCGACGAGGTCGGTCTGCAGATCCGGCATCTGGAAACCACGGCGAATACGGCCCCACAGATCGGCGTCCGCGCTCGTCAGCTGAGTGACCGAGCCCTGGTCGACGTTGATCGTCTCTTTGGCGGTGGCTGTCTTGCGAAGGGCGTCGGAAACTGCTTGCTGACTGGCGGGATTATTGGCGGAGGAACTATTCGTCGCTGGTCCCTGACTCGCGCAGGCGGCGAGTGTCAGGACCAACAACGCACTAAAGATAAATCGCATGAACGTCTCGGCTTCCACAAGGGCTGGAATTTGCAGCCGATAGTACGAAACGGCGACGTTTACGTCAATCTAAAAATACCGAAAAAATCAAGCAAATCTTAGGCTTGGCGAATTTTTCCGATTCTTCGCGTGAGGAATACCCTTATGCGGGTGCGGTCAACGGAAGCGGTTTTTCCATTCGCGCATCAGCGTGAATGCGGCGAGTCGATCGGGCACTTTTTCGTGCAACTGAGCTTGCAGGCTCGCCCGGACCGCCGGTTGGTCGGCGCGTAAAAACGGATTCACCGCGCGTTCATGGGCGATGGTGGTCGGCAGCGTGGGCACGTGGCGCGCCCGCAGCTCGGTCGCTTTGTCGCGCCAGGCCTGCAACTCGGCATTGTCCGGCTCGCATGCTAGTGCGAAGCGGATGTTCGACAGCGTGTACTCGTGCGCGCAGTGAACCTCGGTCGCGCCGGGGAGCGCGGCGAGCGCGTCCAGCGACGCCAGCATCTGCTTCGGCGTGCCTTCGAACAGCCGGCCGCAGCCGCACGCGAACAGCGTGTCGCCGCAAAACACGTGCGGCGTGCCGCGCGGATCGGCCGCCTGGAAATACGCGATGTGGCCGCTCGTGTGACCGGGCACGTCGAGCACCGTGAAGTCGAGCGCGGGCGCCGCGATCGTGACGCGATCGCCATTTTCAAGACGCCGCGTGAGGTGCTCGATCGCTTCACCGGCGGGGCCGTAGACGGGTACGGCCTGGCCATTCAGCAGATCGGCCACTCCACCGACATGGTCGTGATGATGGTGCGTGAGTAAAATAGCGCTCAGCCGCCAACCCCGTTTCGCCAGATACGCGCGCACGGGGGCGGCCTCACCCGGATCGACGACGACCGCATGATGTCCGTCGGAAACGACCCAGATGTAATTGTCTTCAAACGCCGGGACCGGTACGTACTCGAGCGCATTCATAGGCGACGCATTCTTTGATATGACTGACCGAGCGATTATAGACTGGCCCGCCTGGACCGATTCGCCACCTGGCCGCTACGTGCTGGACTGGGAGCAAACCCAGCTCGACCGCGTGGTGTCCGACGTGTTCGGCTACCATGCGCTGCAACTCGGCCTGCCGCAACTCGACGCCTTGCGTGAAAACCGCATGCCGTGCCGCGGCCTCGTGCTCGACGCCGCGAGCGGCGCGAGCGCGCCCTACTCGTATCCGCGCGGTTTGCGGCATGGCGGTAATAGCCACTCAGCGAGCAACGGCGCGGCTCTGCGGCCCCAGCCCGCGCAGAACGGGCTCGCCGGCCTGCCCGCGCCGGCCGGACGCAGCGCGGTGTGGTGCGACCTGCTCGATCTGCCGTTCGAAGCCCAAAGCGTCGACCTGATCGTGATGCCGCACACGCTGGAATTCACCAGCGACCCGCACCGGCTGCTGCGCGAAGCCGAACGCGTGCTGATGCCCGAAGGGCAACTGATCATTCTCGGCTTCAACTCGCTGTCGCTGTGGGGCGCGCGGCAATCGGTCGGCAAGGTGACCGGGCGGCCGTTCGTGCCCGCCGCCGTCGACCTGATCGCCTTCACGCGGCTCAAAGACTGGATCAAGCTGCTGGGCTTCGACCTTGAACGCGGGCGCTTCGGCTGTTATCGTCCGCCGCTCGGCAGCGATCAATGGCTGTCCCGCTACGGTTTCATGGAAGCCGCCGGCGACCGCTGGTGGCCGATTTTCGGCGCCACCTACATGATCAAGGCGATCAAGCGCGTGCGCGGCATGCGGCTCGTCGGTCCGCTGAAAGTGAAGAAACCTGTCCTCGCCGCGGGCCTCGCGCCCGCCGCCACCCCGAATACACGCAACCACACTCAATGACTTCCGATCTCATCGATATTTACACTGACGGCGCCTGCAAGGGCATTCTGTGACATCCTTTTAGCTGTTCACGCTGTACGCTGGGACCAGCACCGCCACCGCTTCAAGGCCACACGTCAGCACGTTTCAGAGCTTCTCATCAGGAAACTGTGACGTACTTGAACATTGTTCAATCCTTTCCTATATTGGTTCTCAATGGAAAAATGTTCTCGGCAGTGGCACTAGCCCCGGCCTCCAGTCGTGAACACAAAATCGCTGTAATCCTTATGGGACAAGGAACGTATGGTTGCGTTAGCGAAAGTTGGGCCGCATGCCCACCACCAGCGCATCGCTGGAAATGGCCTAGCAGCGACCACCGGATTCCTACCGGCAGGTTTCGTCTACCTCCTCTGCCACGCCGGCAAAATCATTGAACCAGTCTTGTTTTATCTCCGAGCCAAATGTGCGTTTTCGGGAGTACTGCGCTCTCGCTGGACAAACCTAACGTATGCGGAGCATCTATACGAGTGGTTCTCGCTCTTGGAAGCGCTCGGAACTCCATGGGACGAAGTCACAGAGCAGGACCTGATTGCCTATTCCTCTTCATTGTCCAGCCACGTTAGCTCGCACACGAAGACTGAAATAAAGCCATCAACCCGAAAAGGAAGGATGCGGACGATACTCGCGTTCTACCGATTTGCCCATATTAGAGGATGGATATCCAAGGCAGTGACTCTTGACGAAGAGAATATTCTCCACCCACCTCAAAACCGCGTCGCCTTGGCCCACATTCAACGCAACCGCCCGGCCGCGCCTCGTTCCGACATTTTGGACCACATTAAGGTGCCTGAACCTGCTCCGCCGATGTGCATCGACGAGACTGCCCTTGGGAGAATTTTTTTTGCACTTGGTCCCACCAGCAGCATCGGACGAAACGGCGTCTCGTGCCGCGACAGGCTCATAGCGGAAATCGGTTTGAACGGTGGTCCACGGTTAGCCGAGGTTGCAAGTTTGACAGTGCGACAGATTCTGGCTCTCGTTCCAAACTCCAAAAATCCCAATTCGCCTTGCAAGCTTCTGCTTACCAAGACCAAGGGCTTTACGGCACGCAATGTGTTCCTGCCGAGTTGGCTAGTGCGCGAACTGCACGCTTACATTGACCACGAGCGACAAGAAGTGGTCGACACGGCGAGAGCCGCCAAGCCCGACACTTATAAAGAGCCGGAGACGCTCTTCCTCAGTTTACCGACCGCCAACGTGCGCGACATTGGCGAATCGGTCAGCCGGGAAACGATTATGCGAAGATTTCGCCAAGCGGTTGAACGCTGCTCGCTCTTTCACACAGTGCCTGCGGTGGACCCCAGGACCGGCAACCGCTTCCTGAAGAACGAAGCCAAATATACCTTCCACAACCTCAGACACACTTTTGCCTACACCGCCTACATCACATTCCACCGCAATGGTGATGCATTCCCTTGGAACAAGGTTCAAATTCTGCTTGGCCATGCGCACCTATCGACGACCATAGACATTTACCTCAAAGGTGCTGGGACGAACGAGATTGAGGTGTCAGACGCAATCGTCGAAACCTTCAGTGGATGGCGGGACTTAGTCGATGCCGCGGCCTAAACTTCCACGCGCCAACGCGGTCGCCGATTTCCAAAGTGCACGCGTCGAAAACAACATCCACAAGATACGCGACAAGCGGGACCAAGTTGGGGTTTCTTACGACGATGACTCGAAACGGCTAACGGTTGTGTTCAGAGACTCGACCCTTGCTGGCGGCCTGCACACAATGGACTTGTCGGCATGGCTGACGCGTCCGAGTCTGGCCGTGCCTTTCGCTCGCGCACTGTATTCCTACGGAACGGACAAACAGCCGCTCACACGCAATGACACACGAGACTCTCTCACTGACTTACTCAAATTCCTGCCACTGTACGAGCAAGCTTGCCACAGCGTCGTAAGCTGTCTTGCTGACGTTAGTCAAGATTGTGTGGAAGCCTACTTTGAGCACGTTGGCAAAAAGCGAAACAAAAAAGGCGAGACGGTTAAGCAAACAACCGTTTCTGCGTACATGGTTCCGCTGCGTGGCGTTTTCAAGAAACTGCGAAACATCGAACACGAGGGATACCAAATTCCACGAGACGTGTCGGTGCCTACACTCGGATATAGCAATCGAGCAGGCAGCATCGAGCACGTTTCGCCGCTTGACGACATAACGGTAGTACGAGTTGTCGTTGGAGCCATGCTTGAGCTTGAGGCGCTCGCGCTAGCCAAACCGATTCCCGGATTCCCGATTGACGTCAAAGGCCGCATTCGGGATGACCTCACTCACAAGGACGCGGTAAGGCTACTGGAAGAAAGCGAATCTGCCTCGCCCGATTCCTTAACGGTCCGGGAACTCATTCCCTTTGTGATAATGCTAGACCTGACCACAGATTTCAACAGCTCCAATCTCTTGTGCGCACCGCTGTCCGACATAAAGAAACATCACAATCTTTATGGCAAAAGCCGTTGGGAAATCTCAGTGCGGAAGTGGCGAGCAGGTGGAGCAATGCAGCAGAGGACGTTCTCCGTGGAGCAATACTCTTGGGCCAACCCGGTCTACCAAGTTGCAGCACTTGAAGTCTATGGGAAGAAGCTGCGAACCGAGGTACCGCTTGAAGAGAGTGACCGGCTGTTCGTTGGTGTCAATCAGAACGGCTGCGCGTCGACACTCTATGCAAGGCATTATGGAGCCAAGAAAGCTTTCAAAAGCGCGCTCCGTGCGTTTTGCAAAGAAAACGATATAAAGCCGTTTGCTCTTAATCAACTAAGACCGACGGGGAGCGACGTTGTCCATGAAATAAGCGAAGGTGACGTCGTCAAGCAGAAAACGGCTTTGCAGCACGCGACATCCAGTCTAGACCTTACATCGAGCACATACACCTCCCCAGCAGCAATGCGCCGTGACCAAGAGAGGCTAGCTCGGGCGATGGTTTGGCGCGAAGCATTCATCAGGTCCAAAGGAAAAATAGATGCAACATCGGCGTTCGGAAATCCGAAACGAGCACCTCGGTCAGCGACACCCGGATTCGCCTGTTTTGATATCTTCGACTCTCCGCTCCCAGGGCAAGTTCAGGGAGCACCCTGCACTGCATACTGCCTTTGCCCAAGCTGTCCAACCGCCAGTTGCAATGTGCATGACGATTTTTCTGTTGCTCGAGTCATCCAGGTCGAAAAGACGCTAATTGCAGCTCGGTCGACTGTCGAACCGACACGCTGGACGACTTTGTACGCGCCACAGCTCGAATCCATCAAAGAGGAATGGCTACCTCGTGTACCCAAAGCAGTACTGACACGTGCTGCGAAACTGAGTCTGCCGGATATCCCTTCCGTGGAGTGAGCCATGTCGAATTCGCAGTCTGTCCGCCGCGAGAACGAAGACGAACTTTACAACGCTCTCACGGCTCCCCTCGACGACCCTTCGGAAGTTGACGAGAGTTGGGGGGAAACGTGGACGTACGAAAGCAGTACCGCTGGTTACAACAGTGGGCATACGTTCTATTGGGACTTTGTGCTGAACGATGGCAGCTACTTCTCTGCTCCGCAATGGAGCGTCTTGTACGCTTCCGTACAGGCGTGCATCAATTCAATCTTTCGCAAGCGCGACAACGGCCGAGGCAGACGCGCCGGTTCTGTCGGCCAAATTACGGCACAGATGCGTCAGTTCGTTCGTTGGATGACGATGTTTGGCTATCGAGACCTTTCGTGCCTTGATGAATTTGCGTACGAAGAGTATGCGCAATGGATAGGGTTGACCAAATGTCGCGGTCAGGGAGACGCATCTATCACTATTCAGTCGGCATTTTGCGTGCTTGCTTTCCCCGCCATGCTGTACTACCAAAATGCAGCCCTTATTGATGCTGGACTGCCTCCAGTCGCGGGCGTCCCTTACGGTGGAGAGTCGACATATGCGATGGCCCGGCAGATTTGCGATAAGGAAGTCGGTTTCTATCCCGCCGTTCCAGATGAAGTCTACATTCCAGCAATGAACAAGGTCGTGGAGTGGTTAGACCGCCAGATACCCGAGATACAAGCGACTGTGGACGCGTACATCACGCCATATGGAGGATGCGAGGCGACTAACAACAACCGCCGCAGACGTGTCCTTAACGAGCTAGTGTTCTCGCCTGACGAAGACACTGGCGAGCCGTGGTTCGCGGGGTTTGCAGAGCCGATTTATGTGACGCGTCATTTCGCACACAATGCGAGTCGCCGAGGCCAAGAGGCAAAACTCAATATCGGTCATACAACGAGGGACGTTCTTCAGGCATCCCGGAACTGCTGCACCATAGGCATCCAAGGGACCGTAGGAATGCGTGTTTCAGAGGTCTGCGGCCTTAAGGTAACTGCCCACGACCAAGAAACAGGACTACCCGATTGCGTCAAGGTCGAGCGCTCGAAGTCAGGACTTGAAGAACTCTTCTTCATCGTCGGAACAGTTTTCAAGGACAAGACGCCGCCAAGACCGGGGCGATGGCTAGCTGGAAGTCGCCCGCTTGGCTCCGACTATCTGCCGATACCTATAAAGGCCGTCGTGGCTCTTGACCGGCTATTCGCGCCATGGCGTGAAATGGCAGGCAGCGATAGCCTGATAGTTGGGTTCAGAAATCGAGTCGGCGTTGCACTTCGAGGTGAAGATATCACCCCGATTTCCGCCGGCGCCGTGCGTGAGGGGCAGAAAGAGTGGGTGCGGACATACGTTAAGGTGCCACCAGAATTCGCGAACTGGGAGATTACGACACACCAGTGGCGCAAGTCTTTCGCGCGCTTTTGCATCCGGGTCGACAGTACTCTTCTCCCCGCAATCTCCCGTCACTTGCAACACATCAGTATTGCGATGACGCAGCGCCACTACACTGGCGAAGATAGAGAGCTGTTGTGGTTAATTCGAGACGCAGCGATTGAACTGGCCGCTGAACTCCTCTATGCAGCTACGCACGAGGGCGCAAAAGCAGCTGGCGGCCTGATGGAAGAGATTCCTGATATTGCATCGGAGATGTCGCGTCATGTCGACCCTCACGATGGAAAAGGGTGCCAAGCGTTTTTGCGCTCTACGCTGGAACGCGATAACACTTGGGCATGGGGACTACCGTGGGGCGCATGTCTGTTCCGGCCAGAGTTTGCCCGATGCAATCTGAAGGGTCCATCCTATAAGATATTCGCCACAGCGCCCGCACTTGACGGTCTTAGCGCCTATTCGTCTTGTGGCCAATGCAAGAACCAGTTGGTTCTGCCGCAGCACCTTCCTTTCTGGCTAGCGCGACGAGACGAGCTTCTGGTGACGAAGAAGCAGAACAACCGAAAAGGGCTCAAAGACATCGATTTCATTGTGGGACACCGGCTCGTCCGTTGCGAAGGTGTCATCCAAAAAATTCACGGAGCGTCAATAGCATGAAAGATGGGCAACCGCTTGGAGGGTCGGTCGACGCGATACTACAAGACTTCAAAGACGCGTACGAACGCCTTAAGAAGCATCAGCCTCGGGACCCCGCCAACGCGGAGCTGCTGCAAGTCGGCAAGCTGCGCGTGAACAAACTGACATTGGCGCGCGAAGCGGGACGTAGCCGCACTAACTATGTCAATCACGAGGAAGTCCGACGCTACGCAGAGGAAAAACTAGGAGCCAAGGCCTCGGTTCCCCGCGAGGTCCCGAGCGTTGAAACAGCGAATCGGGAATACCGGAAAGCAAACGGAGAGCTCAAGGACGAGGTAAACGAACTGAAGGCACAACTGGCCGAGATGGCCTGTTACGTCGACTACCTTGAACACAGATACAAAGTGAAATCGACAGATAAAGTCGATTGGTCTAGTGCTTCTACGGTGCTGGCGCGCGCAAGGAAGAACCCCAACGCCGCCAAGACCATCGGCTCAAGCGGGCGGAAGCGCTAAATTGCGCCCGCCATCGAGCGTCCTGCTTCAGTTACCGCTTCCCGCAAGCCGCTTCTTGGATATCGCCGCGCCCTTGTTTGCGAGCACGTCCGCGCGCTCGTTCATGTCATGGCCAGCGTGTCCGCGGACGTGATGAAAACGAACTTGCTTGTGCCGACGAACTGCTTCGTCGATGAAAGCCCAGTGCTCAAGGTTGGCCTTCTTCTTGAACTCGCCTTTCATCGTTTTGACAACGTAGAGCGAGTCGGTGTGTACATCTACCGTCGACCCAGCGGGCAAATCGTTCAAGCCATGGGCTGCCGCACGGATTTCTGCAATCTGATTGGTTCCATGACCTATGGACTCAAAACCCTCGTACACGACCTTCTTGCCGCTCAACACGACCCATCCGCATCCAGAAGGCCCTGGGTTGCGAAGTGCTGAGCCATCCGAGTAAACCTCAAACTCGCCCGCAATAGTTGGCGGAGCCATCACGCCGGTCGCTTGGGGCGCCGTGTCCTCGTCCGAAAACAGGTCAGACGGACCTTTCGGTGCAGGTGACACTTCCCCACTACGCTCACGCAGCAGTGCCCCTACGGCCGCGCGGAGCGCTCGTTCAGTGATGCCATTTGGCATCTGATACCACGTGAGGGCAGCGTTCACGATGTCGGTGGTGCGCTTCGGCGAGTCGCCATTTTTGGTGCTTTGCATAGTTCCGTACGGTGTTTTGCTGGCTTGGCCCGAACCCTCATCCAGTCGGAGAGCCTCACCGGGTCGACAAGTCTAGCAGGTCCGCTGTCCAATGCCGGCAAGGTTCGGTAGTAAGGGCGCCTGTGAGACGCCCTCTGACCATGAAGCGAGGGTCCATCTGCGCTGACTTAGGTAGTGTGGTCAGGAAAAACCTGGTCGAACACTGACTTATATGCTGCGACTGCATCCTCCTCGCTAGTATCCAGCATCTGCCTGAGGTCGTTGTAGGCCGCCATTGCCGCCTCGTCTTCAGACAACAAACCATCGAAGTACGATGCGATTGCCGCGTAATCCATGTCCAGAAGATGATTCAGTTCCTTGGTCGCTTTTATGCCGGACAGACCGCCAGAAGTCATCCAGTCAACGGCGTGCCGCGTGAGCAAATACCAATAGCGCAGTACCATTGGCTGTTCAGCCTTGAAGGCCGTCGCGTCAGTTTCGGACATTCCAGCTTTTTCCATCTCCTCCGGAAAAAGCAACTGCTGAACGTATGACTGGATGAAGGCGAGACGGAAATCTGGGTCAAACTGATTGCTACGCAAGGCTTTCAATACCTCCGGCTTGAGGTCTCTGCGCAACGACTTCTCGATTCCCTCGATAGTTGCTTTCCGGCCCTCGGCATCCAGTTCATGGGCCCCCAACGCGGCGCGCGCGTTCGCAAATCTGGCGCCCAGCGTCGAAAGCGCGTTGCCCGTACGGGCTTCATCAAGCTCGACCACCAACTCTTGTACAAAATGGGCGAACTTCTCTGGCAGCAGGGCCTCTGCATCGATGGCGCGGCCCGATGCCAGCTCAATCGACATTGCTTCGCCCACGGACAAGGACAGCACCGTCCGCTGCACCGCTGGCCGCAACGGGACCAGCGAACTCCGCATTGTGTCTTTCCAGTGGGTCTCGTTCTTACTCATCTCCACGAATGCCACGTCAGGAATGACAAAGCGCGCGTCGGGCTCCTGGGTGATGAGGGTCTGCAATTCCGGCTTCCGCATCCGGTTCTGGTCGACTACATAGGTTGCCATAAAAGCATTCCAAACAGTGAACGGGAAAAAGCACGCCTGAACGTGTGGGCTTATGAGCATACGGCGTTTCGCACGTCGTTTGAATCCTCTTAAGTTGGGCGCGCGACGCCAAACGAGTTCTCGGATTTGCTAGCTGCAGCGCGTCGGTGCGCTGAAGTGGCTACATTAGATACTATGTAGGCAAGGATGGCCGCACCTAGTGCGCAATGCTGGCCTCAATCCAACTCGAGCAGACGAAGCACATCGGAAGAAATGGCGGACGACAAGATTACGAAATTCGGCCCCGGACCCACACAATGGGCGGTCGGAAAAGCTGACGCGGCGAGACAGGCCTCAGCTTCGCTGCGGGGCTACATCTATCAGCTCCATCTATCGCTAGCGGCGTGGATTCGGCTCGAATCGGACGGCGAACTGCACCTCGAGGTCGCAGAGGACTATGCTGAGCTGCTCTCTTCTCCCGACCGGCTTGAGCAGATATTGCATGCAACCCAAGCTAAGGAAACCAGCGAATCCAAGTCTGTCACGCTGAACTCAGCCGACGTCCTGAAAACGATTGAATCTCTTTTCTCTTTGCAGGAGGCCAACCCCGGACGTCGGGTGCGGGTGACGTTCCTAACCACCTCACCCATCGGCAAAGAAAACAAGGAACCTCTTCCATGTGGAATTCCAGCGCTCGAGTTCTGGCAACGGCTCGCCAGTGGCGACCTCGACGACCCGGCCGACCTGCTGGGGGCGCTTCGGATGCGTTTTCCCGAAGGAACCCTAGGTCTATTCCTTCAGAGTTGCAGCCCGAAGGAATTCATGGAGCGCTTGGTCGAACGCCTTGTATTCGCGTGCGGCGCACTCTCATGGCAAGAAATCGAGGAAAGGAGCCGCGAACGTCTGGTGGAAATCCGGGAAACCGTTCAAGCGCATCCTAGCGCGGCAAGGCAAGCGTACGACGTCCTGCTCGGCGTGGTTCTTCAGACGGCAATTCACAAGGGCGAGCGCCGGCTCGACTACCCAAAGTTTGAGAGTACTTTCCGCGAAGCAACGGCCTACGCGGTTGCCTCGCAGCCGTTCTCGGACCTCCTCGCTGCTGCCCTCAAACCACAGGCGGCGTCGCCTGGCCATGTCAGCCCACCCCTCGTCGAAAAACCTGTCCTCTGGGCAACAGCGAAAAAACTTCACGACCACAATAATCCGCCGTCCCTGGTGCAGCTCTTTCCCGGAACTTCGCCTGCGGTGCGTGAGACGCTGCAACTGCTTTCCTGTACAGACCGATGGATTACCGATGCGTCACCTGACTCAAATGAGCAAGTCCGGTTGCAGCCCACCGACCTACTAGACCAGTCGGAACTCCACCACTTAATCTACGCAGCACCTGGTTCTGGCAAAAGCCACGTCCTCTGGCGCAGTGCAGAGCAACTGCTGGGTACATCGCACGAAGCAAACGATTCGCCAATACCGTTGCTCCTTTCTGTGGGCGGGCTGCGCACCGCCAAGGAGGTGCTTCAGCAACTGAGCGACATGCTTCCGGGCTGCAGCCCGGAAGCGGTCCTGCGCGATTCACGCGTCCGCGTCTTCATTGACGGCTGGTCAGAGTTTGCGACCGGTGAGGATGGGACCGAGCGCGATATCCTCCTCCGCAAGCTTGTAGACACGCGCGTCGTCGCATGTGCCCGCGCTGCCGACTCGAATAACACTTCTTTCCGGCGGTGGTCGCTCGAACCACTTTCCCCCGAAGTCGTTCGCCGCGCGGCAAATGAAGCCTTTCCTGCCGACAACGCGCTCAATGATGACCTTGCGGACCTTCTTCGCATTCCGCTGATGTTGTCTCTCTATCTGCTGCTCGGGGGCGCGCTCGCGAGTCAGGGTGAACTGATTGCCCGATTCCATCAACACGTATCAAAGAGCTTGCCGGAACAGTTTGAAGATGTGCTGTCAGACTCTGTAGCTTCCGTTTCCCTCTTGGGTGAGCGGTCATACAACGCCCTCCGGGCCACACTGCAAAAGGCGGCAACGGCCAAAGGTTTTCCCAATCCGCTCGCAGTTCTGAAGAAGCTTGGTACTGTCACAGAACGAGACCGTCTTGCCATCCCGGTCCACGACCTCTATTGGAGTTGGCTGTCCGGCGTTGGTCTATTCCGCACGGCCCGAATCGAAGAGGCAGTCATCAGCCTGGATACGCGTGAGAGCATCAGTCTCGCACTAGAATCAGGCGAATGCGTCTCGCTCGACATGATTTCGAAGACGGTTAGCAAAGATGCCGTACTGGCTGCGGCCCTCGATTCCAGCCGCGGACAGGCGACGATGGACACTACCTTCCTGGCAGAAGTCGCGGCGATGTTCTTGAATCCGCACCTACCTGTGCGCTGTCGTGCGGCCACCGCGGCCCTACTCTCAGGCAAGCCATCCTTGGTACGAAAAGCGCTCGACGTAATCAGCGAAGTTTCCGCCGGACGACTACACGTTCCGGCGCTCACGAAGGCGCTCGACCCCTCAATCCTCTTCGACTGCAAAGCTGCCCTAGATAGCTGGCTCGGTCTCGCGAAGTCGAAGCCGCCTGCGGGCGTCATCACGGTTATCGAATCAATCGCAGCCAAGGGCGATGCCCGATGGCTGACATGGCTTGAGCAGATGTTTCACGACAATCGGCTAGACGCCAAACTTGCGGTCGCTACAGCGATGGCGTGTGGCGGGGTCACCCCGAAATGGGGCAGTGAACATCTCCAGCCTCTCATCGAGAAAACCCCGGAGTACCTGCGCTTCATTAGCGACCGTGGCGTGAACGTTGAACTGGCACACTGGCTGGCCGCGAACTATCCCAAAAACCCTGAAGGGTCGTTCGTAGGCTGGTGGCAAATAAATCGCGTGCTTGTCTCGTGCGGAAATTCGCAGGTGTTCGAAGAACTGCTCGCGCGCTTTCCATCAATGTCCACCAACGCCCAAGAGGTATTGGGCATGGTCATCCCCCAACTAGGCGCCGACTGGACGGCGAAATTTCAGAAGGTGGCTTTCGCCGTGCCCGGGACGAAGCAGCACCATCGTTTAGCCGAAACCCTCAGCCTCGAGGTTGACGATGCGACCGCCTATCAATGGATAGCCAATGGGTACCACGAGACTGGCTGGCGAGTTCTGATTGCACGGTATGGCGCGAACATCCTGCCGGAGCTTCTGAAACATGTGCCTGCGGCTTTGGGAGGCCACCAACGCATCCATGCACTGGAAGCTATGCGGTTTCTGGTGAACCCGCCAGCGTCGCTAGCGGACGAGCTTATGTCCAGGCTGATTCATCCGGATGGACGCGACAAAGGAATCACACCCAAAGTCGGTGAGAGTCTTATTGAGGCGCTCGCGCGCGTGAGACCCGCCGGACTGCTCGCGTTGGTCCGACAGTGTCTGAGCAAACCGACCATTTTCGGCCATTACTTGGGGTACCGGTTTCTTAAATCGTACATTGAGTGGATGAAGGAGACTGGCCAAGGTTTCTCGGTGGCGGGTCCAGAAGGACCGCTACCATTCGAAATCTGGTACATCGCAGCCCAGTTCGTTCAGGATTGGGACGAACATCACTCACCAGCCGCAATAAAACTCTTGCCTGACGTAGCGGTGGCCACAGTTCTCGGCCCACTCGCTGGCGATGAAGAGAAAGCAAAAGCTATCCTCGATGGCATGGCGAGTTTGATTGGATTCCATGCGCCGCTCTATGACATGATGATTGATAGCTCAATCCTCGCACCCATGTTACCGAAAGTGTTCGCCGACGCGCTGAATCTGGTGCCGCCAGATAGACTTCTACGTCTTGCATCGTCGAAACTCGTCAAGCAGGATGAACTCTTCTACCAGTTGCGCACCGTGAGCGACCCGGCATTCACCCAACTCCACGTGCTGTTCATCCAGAGGGTACTTGCTGCGCCTCTGAACCTCGATAACATCCGCTCAGTTGCAAACATGCTACGTAACTACGCACGCGACGAACTGCTCGTGATGCTAAAGCCACTGGTCGGCAGCGACGGCCCGATGCTTAGCGAGAATGGACACTGGCTACTGCGAGAGACTGGAAACGTTCGAAGAGAGCTGCTCATCGACGAGCGAGGTCATCTTTTGACTTCTGACTTCCTGCAATGCTGACGGGACTGTTGGCCCGCTGCATGGTCGAACGACTGCAGTAGCCATGAACCGGAGGCGGTGGCTTCAACGCCGCCGAACGTGAGCATGCAGGAATTGCTTATGTTGTTCGATACTGTCCAGCCGAAGCCTATAACCGTCCGTGAGATTCGGCCGCCCCTTCCGAAACGAATATCTACCGAAACCGTCGTATCCAATTTCCCTTTCGGCCGTCGTAGCAAGCAACTCACACCATCGCCTGACGCCGTCAACTATTTCCATCAGGTCCTCCCGCTGCAAGCAGCGGTCGGTAAGCTGGCCGTGAAATATCTTGTTTCGAACCTGAATGGCGTCGTCTACCGTCCCTCGCAACCGGACATACTCGCTACCAATGAGGTCGTCGACGGAGAGGCGAAACAAAGCATTGATGCCGCGCTCGAATCCTTCGAAATAGAAATGCGTCTTTGCACCAAGCGCTGCTTTTAGCGCATCCACATCTTTCTGCTCGAAAGCCCTCCCCTCATCCAAACGCTATCGTGACTGCGACTGGGGATATGCCGACGTTCACCTTGGTCTGCAGCGGGACTGCTTGGCTGTCAGTGGTCGCGCTGTGGTGGCCCATCCATGCAGTCGTAGCGTCCCATACAAACGCAGTTTTTGAGGTCTATTTGAGGCGCACTCCACGTCCGTCTGCATCGATGCGCCCAGGCAGCATGCCTTGGATAGGCTTCGTAAGCACGGTAACAAGCGAATCTGCATCGGCAGCAGTTGGATAGGGTGCTTCCATTCGTATCACGGAGTCCATGACGGACGGCGCGTTTGGGTCGTCCTTGTGGCCCTCTAGGCCGAACGCGTGTCCCAGTTCGTGTGTCATTACGGGAACCA
Organism: Paraburkholderia bryophila; assembly: GCF_013409255.1. Lineage (NCBI taxonomy): Bacteria > Pseudomonadati > Pseudomonadota > Betaproteobacteria > Burkholderiales > Burkholderiaceae > Paraburkholderia > Paraburkholderia bryophila. The sequence continues at coordinate 4,129,569 of NZ_JACCAS010000001.1, read as the reverse complement.
GATTGAAGCACTCCGATTTGCTCATAGTGTCGGGTGGGAGTGCTATCACTTTTTTTGGCTCGGCCTTCCAGCACGGGTAGTCGACGCCGTTTACAAGAAGCGTCCGGCCTTCTACCTCGGCGCGAGCCGCTTTTATTGACCCGTCTGACGCGTCACGGAACGGGGCGTCTGACTTTTTCGCGTACCGAACGACGAATGTGGCGCCGTCCGGGCAACCTTTCTGTATCACCTGTGGAGGAGTGAGCAAAACGTAGCCGCCGCTTTCGCTATGGGACACCATCTTCTCGATTGCAGCCCGTGCGTCCGGCGATAAAGTAGCTTTGCGGTCATAGATAGCGCTCGTCCACCATGTAAGCGCAATCTGAAACGACTTTCTGACTGTATCCGAAATCTCATCGCCCGTCGCAATTGGGTGCCCGTCGTCATCGACCAGATAGAACGAGAACCCTTGCGTGAAAATACGGTTTCCCATGACAGGCTCGTAACTGAAGTTTACGGCCCACTGTACTGGCTCAGTGCAGACACTCGGAGGCTGTTTCTCCTGCGCAGGAATCGCCGAATCACAGACCAATTGCCGGCTAATCGCCGCAACCTTTTTGAGGTTATCGTGGTGTACCTGCAAACCATCTGGGTCCACGAAGTGAACTCGCGCATTAGCGAATTCAACTTGAGATGCATATGCAGGTGGCCGTGAGTCATTGAACTCAACGCGGTATAGAAGTTTGGACTTGTCGCACAGGGCACCGCCGGCACTGTATGGTTTTGGCGGTTTCGGGAGGCACGAGCCATTGATTTCGATACGGCGAATCGAGTCGACGGGAAACTCCTTTACCGAATCTTTCATGCATCCGTTCATAAACTGGATGCTCTTCGGTCCCATTCGGCTCACCCGGCCGTAGACGACGGAATCCGCAAGCGTCAGCGTGTCAGCAGATGCAGGCGTTACAGAACAGGCGGCAAGACAAGCCACCAGGTAACTAGCGCGCGAGGACAAGTTCATGGACATCGTCTCTTTTTAAAATGTGCACGAAGGGAACCTCTGTTGCGTTGGCCGTAGGCTTGAACATCGCAATCATGTCTTTACCTGCCAGCAACACTCGATATCCGACGAACGGTAACTCCACATCTTTTTCGCCCTTGATTTCTTCAACCGTTGGCAAGGTCGTGGTCGCAATCGATATGTCTCGCTCTGCTTGTAGTCGACCTTCTCCGATAGCAGCGAAATATGCGGTTGTAGCGAGACCGACCAAAACAAGATATGTGATTAACTCCACCCAATCCTGCCATCTTCCCAGCAGTCGCTTTGAAGCAGACGCTCCGCCGGCTAGCCAGAAAATCGCAACAAAATAGGCAATCGCTAACGCGATACTGTCTGTCAGAGCCCGTACCCCTCGGTAGAGCAAGTGCTCCGGCGCGATGTCTAGAAATTGGTACCGGAGGCCAAAGGCCGAGTAGTAAGTGTCGGTTGTGACGATACCGGCAAAAAGCACTAGCGACGAAACAAGCAGCAACTGCTCTTTGAGTGCAGTCGCAATACCTTGCTGAGCGGTGCTTGGCTCACTCATACGGGCCACCTGTGGAGTGCGTAGCAAAACCGATTTCTCGGGCATTCTTCTTTTTCATCATACGAATTAACGTGACCATTCCGGACCTCTCCGCCGGATTTAGAATAGGACAAGCGGGGATAAAAGGCATCTTGGCGTTGTAGCTTGCAAAATTTCGGCTTTGGCGTACGACGCGTTGCGTCTTTCGGACATCTGCCAGAACCAGCTCGTCTGCGGCCCAGATGCGCTTTGACGGCTCGCCTTTGTTCACGCGAGCGGTCACCTATCGGCTCAACGGCTAGTTCATCATCGCGACCGGATAGTAGATGCGCGATGGATACGTCATTTCCAACACAAGTCGCCTCCCAGACGAAGTACCACGCTGTGCTAGCAGGCGGTCGTTTTGACGGGACCTTTCCGGAGCGCACCATTGCCGCCTAACTTGGACCGAGCTCCCGGTGGATGTACGATGTCTCGCGTCAGCTCGCTACCAGACGTCCGTGGTGCCAAGAAGTAGTGAGAGGTCCGTCACATCTTGGCTAATACCTCCCCTGCCGGGGTGAATTGCCGTCAAAGACATGTCAGGCAAGACCGAGGACACGTTTATTCCGGGCTTGGACCGCCGTTCGTGGTGGTTGGCATGGGTGATGGACTGGACAGTCGTCTCTGCCACTGCCACACGCGCTGTTGCTGCGTTCGTATCATTTTTTCAGTTTCATTCCCAATGTCCTTGGTGCGTCGGCCGACCCGACATCTGGACATAGGAAAATGGTTTTAGAACCTTTACAAACCTATTGCACGAACCGCCAGACATCTACGATAGCTCCTAGCTCCGTATGGAAGCAATATTCATTTCGCATCAACTATCATCACGTTTTCGCCGCCCCCAAAAGACTGTCAATGTTTATAGCATTGCAGTAGTATCAACCGGTAAATTGCTGCGGTCGGCAAAGATGACCAACTTTGCTGAGACCCTTCCGCACTTAAGACTTCCCAGAGCACGTCACCAAGATAAAGAAAACCCATGAGAGACGCGCCAGTCGGGGCGCAGGATTCGGACGAAAGATGAAGAAGAATGACTTGCTCCGATTGCTTGCTGAGAGCGGCTACAACATCGGGTTTGGTGCGAAGCTTCACTTCTCGACGTTGGACATCGTCGAAAAAGCACCCGGTTGGATTAACGTCATCGCCTTCATCATCGGCGTGTATGCGCTCATTTTCCCTGCGCTCGCAGCGGCAGGCATATCGGCCACGCTTGTTATTGCTTCTGCTCTCACGCTTTACGTCACGTTTTATAACTCCGACAAGCAGAAATACGACGACGCCGGCGTATCGTTGACCCGGTCCTACAACCAGCTAAGGGACCTATATGCCGAGGTAAAGGCTCAGTCTGTTGACGCCGACGTCACGGTTTTCGCCGAGAGGCGCATGGAAATCGTTGACGCTGCAGCCGGCGCGTCCGTATCGAAGCAGATTTTCCTTGCGCACTGGCATGCCCATGTGAAGTTTTTTTGGCAGCACCAGATTGGCTGGATTGACGATGAACTTAACTTCAGCCTTTTCCGCGACAAGGTACCGTTCGGTGCGTGGGTAACGCTCGTGATTTTGCTTGCCTTGGCCGCTGTGCTCTACTTGCACCCCGCCATCATCTCGATTGTTTTCAACTCGCAGCCTTGCAAGACATGAGCTACGCCCTCTTCGAGCAGTTCCGAAAAAACATCTCTGTGGGCAATGCCGGCGACATCTCGACGTCCTACCAGAACATTACCACCCGTCTCAACAAAAACTTCTACAACGCGGATTCGAACAACGCTCATTCCCTCCAAGTTGGGTCATACGGGCGCCACACCGCGATTCATGGCGTCAGCGACCTCGACATGCTGTTTGAGTTGCCTTGGGAACTCTATGAGCGACACCGGCGTCGGGAAGGCAATGGTCCCTCCCAGCTTCTTCAGGTAGTTCGCGATTCACTCAAGGTCCGCTACGTCAACACTGAAATCAAAGGTGACGGCCAAGTCGTTGTGGTGCAGTTTGCCAAGTTCAAGGTCGAAGTGCTGCCAGCTTTCTATCGGAAAGAGACAAACGACTATCTTCATCCGGACACAAACGACGGCGGCGACTGGAAGCTAACGCGCCCACAGCAGGAAATGGCTGCGATGCATGCCATGAACACTCGTACGAACCGCATCTACAAGCACGCGTGCAAAATGCTGCGTTCGTGGAAGAACGAACATGGCGCACCGATGAGCGGCATTCTCATCGACACCCTCTGCTATCGCTTTTTCGAGAACTCCAAGGACTACGACGATAAGTCTTATGGCTCGTATCCTTCACTCTTCGCCGCGCTCTTCACCTTCCTGGCCGACCTCGAACAGAAAGATTACTGGCGTGCGCCAGGCAGTCAGGCACATATTCACAGTAAGGGAAACTTCCACCGAAAGGCGAAGAAGGCGGCATTGACATGCATCGAAGCCCGCGATGCGGATGCCGAACGAAAGCGTGCGAAGCTCTGGCGCGAGGTCTTCGGACGCGACTTTCCGCTTGAAATAAAAATTCCGCGCGCCTTTGCAAGCGAAACCATTACTGTTGTCAAGGATGCCGGCGAGGGTGCTGAAGAGTTCATCGAAGACAAGTATCCAGTCGATATCCGCAGGAATCTAGAAATCGGTTGCGAGTTTTCGGGCAACAGTGACCGCGGCCTCCTGCGCTCGGTAATGCAGCACTTCCCATGGCTCAAACATGGCATGTCGTTGCGCTTTCACATTCTTAGATGCGATGTCGCCGAGCCCTACGAAGTCAAGTGGAAGGTTCGCAACGTGGGTCCGGAGGCCATCCGTCGCTCGCAGGTTCGCGGAAAAATTCTTCGCGACGAAGGATGTCGCGAGCGAAAAGAGACTGCGAACTTTCACGGCGACCATTACGTTGAGTGCTACATCATCAAGAACGACGTCTGCGTAGCTCGCGACCGGCTAAGCGTTCCTATCGAGTAATCAGGAGCATCGGCTATGGGTGTCGGGGAGTGGTTTTCGGACTTTTGCAAATCGCTTCGGATTAGCAGCGACAAGCACTCTTCAGTCGCGTACAGAACGGGGCGCATCGTCGGTCGACTAAACGCCGACCTGCGTGGACTCGACTCGAAGACTGCATATAGGTTCTACGTCGGGTCGTACGGCCGAAATACCGCAATACCGTTGACCTACTGTACGAGCTGCCGTACGTACTCTATGAACGATTTCATGGACATGTCGGAAACGGGCAATCGGCCTTGCTAGCACATGTCAAGAATGCAATCCGCAACACGTACACCATCTCGTGAAGCTCACGTTCGACGACAATCTCCAAAATTCTCGCGAAACAACTCAAGGCGCATAATTCTAGCCATTCTCGTTTGCCGGCTTCGGGCTTTCGCGCGAATATCTTGGCGTTGACGACTAGACAGGGCGGCTGCATCGCTTCTGCCGGCACGTCAAGGAATTCGAGTACTGCCTGTCTTCAGCGAACCGTGTGAGAAGAGGTGGATGCTGAGAGATTGCGATGCATCGAAGCATCTCTCGCCCCCGACCCGTTTGAATTTGGCTGGAATCACGACCGGTTTTTTGTCTTCGCGGGCGCTCGCCGATGCGGATAAAGTGCGCAGAAGTGAGAACCGCGGGTAGGATTGTATTAGCACACTTTTTCGTCCATTATTCTTGCAGGAGAAAAGCGCAGTTGCATCGGTGGCGAGAGTTCTAACGCTTCAATTTTGGGCCCATGAGGATACCTCTCCCGTAGGTAGTGTTATTCGCAAACTAAGGACGACCATGACAGTTGCAAAAAAAGCGGCCGTAAAAAAAGTCGCGGCGAAGAAGGCTGCTCCTGCTAAAAAAGCCGCGCCGGCCAAGAAGGTCGCTGCTAAAAAAGCTGCGCCTGCAAAGAAAGTTGCGGCGAAAAGGGCCATGGGTATCGGCGGCTTCGGAGCAGCGCTTGCCAAGCACTGACGCGCGTGGCGCGTTTATAAAGCAACAGATTAGGTCGAACTTCTGCGCCGTGTATTCGGCGGCCGTAACTTTGTCGTTGTGGGGTATCCCAACGTCAAAGCCGGTTGCTATGCGTATATTCGGAGCGCGTCGTCGAGGCTGGCGGCCGCCTGACCACGAGACACTTCGACAAACGCTCGAAACTGTGGTCGGAGACATCAAGGTTGAGGTGAAAAAATGTCGGGTGCACTCAGTCGCAGCCCTGGGTTCAATATTGCAACGAAGACTTGAAAGTCAACCTGCCGTGCTAGTAACAGCCAACTGTGAATTGTTAAGACAAAGGGTCGTGGCACATCATGCATTCGTGGTAACCCACGCGTCGTCCCAAGGGGTGGGAATTATTGACTCACTTGCGAAGCGACCGAAAGTGAACGCGGCATTCAATGCGTGGATTCCAAGCTGTCAGGCGGCGAAGAGGGGACTTTTGCATGTGGAAGGTTCGCCATGGGCGATAGATTCGACCCATCCAATTTATATTTTGGAATTTCGGCTCAATACACACTATGCCTAACGCAATCGAAACGCTACTTGATTTTGTGGGAAAGAGCGGAACAGGCTTGGCCGACTATGTAGCTCTGGAAAAGAAAAATGAAGAGCAAGAACCGCTTCCCACTCTTCAAGATGAACTGCAGCTATTCTTACGTTCGACGATGGACCAGGTCAGGGTAAATAAAGCGTTGGACTGTACCCATCGAATATTGAAAATCGCAGACCTCGAGGACTTCGAAATGTTTCGGGAAGGTGTTTGGAAGCGAGAGGCGACGCGCGGCATGGATTATCAGAAGCAGCGTGACCATACAGCACACACACTTAACAACTGGCTTCTGGGATGGTTCTTTTACGCTCACTCGCAAGGAATCAAGACTGCAATCAATGGTGCCATCGAGAAGCGAGAATGGGATTCTGAAGCTCCAGAGAAATTTTCATATGAACAGTTCTTCGGCCATGCCTGGCAATACACCAGTTTACTTCATGACATCGGCTACCTATTTGAAGGTTCGATAACGAACATGGAAACTGGAAACCAAAGTGCCCAGGCAGAAATTGGGTTGAAAACTGCTGATGAATATTTCAACATGGCGTTTTGGATTGAAACGGGCGAGACTTCGACGCATTCGCAAAAAAAATTACGTGAACTTATTGAGATGCCCGAGTTACCTCGAGAAGCATCCTTGTCTCGAATTGCGATTTATTTGCGCTCACTTGGGTCCTTAGATAACTTATCGAGCAGGGTTTCGGAAGAGCTGCGCGTGACGGCCAGAGGCCAACGTCAGCGAAAGAAACCCAAAGAACTTCGACTTCCTAGCGACGCGTTCGATTTGTGGAGAGCGCATTTCAATGAGTTTGGTCAAGAGGATGCGGCGCACCGTATCACAAAACTCGAGAAAGCGTTCTTACAATACGTTACGAAAGGAATGCCTGGTTTCGATATTCGAGTATTGGACCATGGCGTCTGTAGTGGCTTGCTACAGCTTAAAATCGCAACATTCTTTTATAACCTTTTTGCGAATTTTGATAAATTAAATGACGACAATAGCGAGTACTCTGCGAAGTCTACCGCCACTCGATTAGAGGTTCGAGAAGGAGACGTCGCAGTCAGATACGACTATGAGTATTGGTGGAAAGGACTGATTTGGGCGTCTGCCTCTGCAGCGCTGCACAATATTCAGCAACGGAAGGGGGCGTGGAGTCCTGGCGTAGTGGGCGGTAAATTGTCGCTACAAGAAGAGCCACTTACCTACCTTGGTATCTTGGTTGATTGTATTCAAGACTGGGACCGCTACTTTGTTTACGATTCGCGTACACGTTCGCCTGTGCAGGGAATTGATGTGGGACTATCTTGTGACGATGGAAAGATTATTTTGACGGTGTCGAAAGACCTTGGCGAAAAAATTGTAGGTGACTTAGACGTCGCGCTCGAAGCTTGGCGCGATTTTGTGGATATTAAGTTTTTAACAAAGACGGCAACGGTTTAGGCCTATGCCAGCTGGATAGAGATGGTTCGCTGGCATCAACCCCCAAGCCCTCAGTTACGCGTTCAATTTCAGCGAGGCTTATGGTCCGCCCCTGTCGCGCGTCGGGGGCCTGCGGGCAGTTCGCCCTCTGGCTCTAGATGTTATGCGATTATTTAAAACCATCACCTCGTTCTTAGCATTCAATGTGAATGCTCATAGCCTCGCCACCGTCCCGACTGGAAAGTCTTCCGGCCGCACCTCCCTTGCCAGCAACTCCACCGCATCCCCCATCCGCATTCGCACCCTCGCTTCGGCGCACTTTGCCATCTTGCCGCGCTCCGCGCCGCCTGACCGCCTTTCGCCCCCCACGCTCTCCACCCTCATTGATTCCAGCAGCGATTGCGCGCAAGCAACGCGGTCCATCGTTCGGCGCAACCGAACGAAACTGGCGTCAGGAATCTGCGCGTCTCGTGCCGCCACCTCCGCGTCGGTGGTGACGTCGGTTATGCAACCCTGCTGGGAGCTGGCAGTCTGCTAAACAGGGGGACGATGGGCGGTGAAGGGAACTCGGATTAAGCGGTTGACGCGCCGGCTGGCGCAGGTTTATGTCTCTCCGCCAAGTCGTAACTGAGAGGGCAAGGTCACGAGAACTCGCCTTGCCATCTTCACGGTTTCCGCGCCTCAAGCATGTCGCCCCCCGCCCCATCTTTTGCTGTTCCAAGTCCTCTTTCCCGTCTGAGCCAGGGCACCTGCGATATCCTAGGATGAGCGTACTGCAGCCGATTAACGTGAAGGAGCGGCTTAACGCGCCCGACACATGCCTTGTAACGGGTTCCGGGCTGCCGCTCACGCCGCGGCACAGAGTCGAACCACAATTCGCGCTACCTGATGCGGCCCTTACACATCTGCTTCGCAATTCCCAACTGCGACCGGTCGGCGCAATTTCTAGTCACGTGTCGCCGAGACCACCAGCACCAAATGAGGGAGCCAGTATCCAATGGCAAGCCGAACCCTCACGCTGGAGCACGTGGCCGATGACACTCCTCGTGTCCTGTTTCGACATGCTGAACCGATTGACGAGCCCATCGTCGCGTGCGGTCCGTTCGTCATGAACACGTCAGAAGACCTGAACCGGACTGTTGCCGACTACCATTCAAGGAAATTCAGTGTGGCAACAACGTAAGCCGCATCAAGGCAGTGCCACGAACGTTCCGCCGCATCTTCAGGTGCTGTCGTGATGTTCAACTGAGTGCGCGGCGCCGGCGTGTGCCGCGGGCTTTTTCTGCTGGCCGGACATGGCCGCCTCCAGCGGACGTCGGATGAAATCCGGTAGCGCCTTGTCAAGAAATCCAAGTGCCAGTCCTACGACGAGTGCAACCACGATGTTGTCGCCAACATGCAATGCGGAAAACGTACCAAGATTGAAGCTGACGACGCCGGAGAGGAGAATCAGCATCGCAAAAAAGGCCGTCACACCGTAGCCGAGAAAGCGGGACCATGGCTTGAGCATGTCTGCTTCGATAATGTTGAGTTGCGTGAATTCCAGCGTCGAGCAACTCCAGAAACGTGACAACCAGATACCCCACATGGTGGCCGCCAGTACCACGCCGATGTGAAAGGGTGCCGTGTAGAGGTCGAACGATACCTTGTCGGACAGAGCGATGGTCGTGTTGGTCGTGGACGGCGCCAGCTCGCGAAGATAAACCGTGGTTATCAGTTGGACGACCACACCGATGAAAAGTAGCCCGCCGCTCGCAACCGAGGCCACGCGGGCGAGGTCCCGGAGATATTTGTCCTTGATGGCAGGCCCCTCGCGGTCAAGGACCTCCTGCCGGAAGTCCGCCAGCCACTTTGTGCCGTAACTCATCATCGCGGGGCTGTCGCCAAAGATAACCAGCGCGTAGTTCAGCAGGCGTTCAAAATCGTCGCGGAAGGTGCCTTCGTCGTGGGTGGCGGCGCGTACGACGTTCAGGGTAACGTCGAAGGCTCGTTGTAACTCACCCTGCTCTAGCAGGCTGTTGAATTTTGGTCCCGTGTAAGCGGGGTTTGAGGGACGGGCGTTATGGATATCGTGTTCATGATCTTTGGCAGCGGATGCGATGCGCGGAATGGATGAGATGCAGGAAACCCTGTTCACGACGGTCAAGCTGGAGGACTTCGTCCCGGCAGATCACCCGTTGCGACCGATCCGGGTGCTGGTGAATGATGCGTTGAAACGGCTCAACGGGCTGTTCAGCGTCATCTACGCGGACACTGGCCGTGCCTCGATTGCACCTGAGAAGCTGATGCGAGCGCTGCTGTTGCAGGTGTTCTACTCGGTGCGCAGCGAGCGCATGCTGATGGAGCAGATGCGCTACAACCTGCTGTTCCGCTGGTTCGTCGGGCTGGCGATTGAGGACGCCGTGTGGGACCACTCGGTGTTCTCGAAGAACCGAGACCGGTTGCTGGAGCATGAAGTCGTGGAAGCGTTCTTCACCGAAGTCATGAGCCTGGCGGACAAACGGGGCTTGTTGTCGAGGGACCATTTCTCGGTGGACGGCACGCTGATTCAGGCGTGGGCCAGTCACAAGAGCTTCCGCCGCAAGGACGGCCCGGAGGATGGTCCGCCCGCCGGCGGTGGCCGCAACGCCGATACTGACTGGAGAGGCGAGCGACGTAGCAATGCCACGCACGAGTCGACTACTGATCCGGAGGCGCGATTGTTCAAGAAGAGCCACAAAAGCCCGGCCATCCTGTGCTACCACGGGCACATCCTGATGGAGAATCGCTCAGGGCTGGTGGTCGGTGCCGTGGTTAGTCACGCGGATGGTTTCGCCGAGCGGGCCAGCGCGTTGCGATTGCTCGATTGCGTGCCAGGCGCTCATGCGAAGACAGTCGGTGCCGACAAGGCGTATGACACCCGTGACTTCGTGAACGATTGCCGCGCTCGCAACGTGACACCGCATGTCGCGCGCAACGATGAGCGTTCGGGCGGCAGCGCAATCGACGGGCGCACTTCGCGGCATGCGGGCTACCGGACCAGTCAGATCATCCGCAAGCGTATCGAGGAGCACTTCGGCTGGGGTAAAACCGTCGGTCGGATCCGGCAGACGGTCTATCGCGGCATCCGGCGAGTCGACCAGCACTTCAAGCTGACGATGGTTGCGAGCAATCTGACCCGCATGGCGCGAATGCCAGGTGTGGTGCCGCAAGGAGCGACGCGATGAGCCGCCACGGCATGGCGAATGCACGGCGCGCCGCCTGCGCGCACGCGCATTGCCTACAAAAACCACCGTGCGAACCCGCAATTCAGCAGCACATCGCATTTGGAAGCCTCGTGAACACTGCTCCCGTCTTCATGACGGGGCGCTTTTCAACAGCCTGCTAGGGGAATGGTGCGCCCTCTGAAGTTGGGATTGGGCGAAAATAGAAGCCGCGAACGCTTTGTCGGATGCTCCTGGACCACGAAGGCGCATATTGCGGGTGCGCCTTGAATTGGCATTGTCATTTGCCCGATGTCACCAGCATCACCTGCATCGTTACGGTCATGAATTGCGCCGACGTCGATGGCGCGATGCGTACGGGCAGCACGAGCTTGCGCTGTCGTGCCGGCGGCAGGTGGCGTTGTTTTTCGCTTTCCTTGACGCGGGCTGTATAGACCGGAGACGTAGCTGACAGGTGTGCGGCGACCCATAAGCGGTCCCCCGCGGTCGTCGCTTGCAGCGCGGCGCTTCTGGTGCTGCTGCGCTCCCGGGTCCGGGAGGATGACCTGTTCCCTTCCAGCGGCCGCCTGGTCGGATTCACGCGCTGCGTCGCCCTCGTAAGGAAGATGCGTGTCGGGCGAAGCGTTCAATGTGGATGCTGGAGGGTCGCCCGGGTCCGGCGCAACGTCCCCGTCGAGCGGCTCGTTGGCGGAGGCGTCAGGCGGCTCGCTCATGGGATGGCCTTTCCACAATGCGGGCAATGTTTGACGGGAAGCGGTCCCACTTCAAACAGGAAAATATCCGGGGGTAAGAATCCGTTACGGACGGCGCCATCAAGCTGTGGGCCTAGACGCAGGAGTTCATTCAGCAACGCTACGCGGTCGACATTCACGGTCGGTCCCGCGCTGGCCACGAGCTCATTGTGAAGCTTGTCAAGTTCGGGTGGAAGCATGGTCGCATCTCCTTCGTTCAATGCAGGGGGCCGTAGGGCGCTGACCGCGCAGGGTTCGCCTCAGGGGTGCAGCGGACGACCGCAGGTCGGACACACCGAGATTCCCTCGACGGGGTTCTGATGTCGCTTGACCGGTAGCGGTCCAACCTCAGTTCGTGGGCCTAGTGAACGTGCGGACGAGGAACGGAAAATCGGGTCGTTCGCCAGGCGCGCGAGTGCGGGTAGAGCTGTGCCATCACCAAGCTGTTCGTCAAGTTTCGTCAGGTCGGCAATGAGCGCACGGTCATAGCGGGTCAGTCGCTCGCCCGCTTCAAGCGACTTTTCCAGCTGCTTTCTGAAACGTTGCAGGTTTCTGGGCAGCGCCACGTTACCTCCTCCAAGTGCCTGGCCATCCTCAAGATTAGGCGTGCCGTCGACTTTAGCCGTATCAGGGTAAACCGCAAAACGTAAAAAGCCCGCTAGGGCCAAGCTTCAAGGAGAGGTGGCCAGGCAATGTCGGCCAGTCAGGTGAGGTGTCGGGCTATGCTTCGAGGTGCTTGTGTAGGTTGAGCATGAGCGATTCGCCTAAGCGTCCCGGCGTAAAAGCCATTTGCGACAGTAAAGTCCCGCAATACGGGATAGTCCCGTCCATCTCCGGACGGTCTTCTTTACGGCTTGTGATGCATTGAGGAAAGCAGACGCGTCCGCGGTTTTGCGTCGCGAAAACCTAGTCATAGTGCTGACCGATTGTGGCATCGATGTCAGACCGATACCTGAAGACGAGCTTGAGGAGTTAAACCAGTGTTGGCATCGTCTCGACCCGTGACCTGATTCTGTTGAGGGCCTCTCACGGCTCTAGCGTCGCTTCATGATTGCGTCCCTACCGCCTTTTCGTCAGGCAGACGCATATGACCGCTGTCGAAGCTCGCCGCTAATGCGGATGCTGAACCGACGGCAATTGCCGCCAGCAGGGCCACGCGCAAGCGCCGGCTGATACTGCGTTTGTATTGTTTATCCATCGTCGTTCATGACCTGACCGAACACATTACGTGGTTCGGTTGGTTGACCTCAAACTCGCAAGCAAAGCCCAGCCGTTCGACGTTTTCCGGTAACACATATGAAAATAACTCTATTGCACCGATACCACAAAGCGGAAGTGGCCAGCGCGAGTGGCGCACAAAGAGCAATAAGTACACCGCGCTGACGACGAGTTTTGCAACCATCGTCAACGCCAGGAGAGCGATACTGCGGCGCAGGCACACCACCAACGACCACTCAATTGCAAGGCTAACTATCAGCTGAACCAGCCAGAACAGATTTGGCTTCAAAGGACCTGAATTTGATGCACTCTCGTCCGGACCATATGAAGACCGGGGGCGTGGCACCGGTGGCAACTCACCACGCGAGGCCTGTGTGTCTTTATTCGATGGATACGAACTAATTGCGCCCCCGGGAGGCCGCTGCCTTGGACTTAGCTCCCGGCGCGGCGGTGCCCGTTTTGCGCGCCGGACAATTTGTCGGTTTGAGCTCAGGGTCGGCGTCGTTAGACCTTTTGGCACACTCTGCCTGAGGGAATCCTCTTTCGACAATGTCGAGGACCAACTGCACGAGCTGCGCCCTGCTACGGGCTACGCCGTATACGCTCGGTGGCACACCCTCAGCCTGCGAAAAACCATAAGAATAGATGATGGCCGGCGCGCGGCTAGAAGCGTACGGCACCCTACAAACCGTGTCGAGGAACTCTTGACCGCCACATATGTTGGACCCCGTGGTCGAGCTAGGGTCGGGCACGCGGATGCTCGTAATCAGGATGCCATATTGTCCTCGCCGAAGGTGGGCGTAAGCATCCTCGAACGAGTTCACATAATCGACTTTCAGCCCCAGCGCGGTGAATAGCTTGACCTCGACCCTGTTGCCATCTGGATAGCTGTCCAACCAGAGAATGCGAACACCTTGCAGAGCTGGTAGTAGAAGCGTCGCGCGCTTTTGAAGGGAACTGAGCTCACTTCCCGTCAGCATGGCCGCCGTCTCTGAAGAGGCATGTTCTGCGGATTCACCAAGCTCCTGGAACGCGAACTCGATATCACCTGGAAGTTTGACGGAATGGACCCGCTCTAGCAGTCGGGGGAACGCGTCGTGGATTCCAGGATATAGAGCGATGAAGGCACAGATTGCGAAAATGAGCCAGCCCAACTTTGGGGCCACCGGTAAGAAGGCGATTAGCTTCGACGGCTTATCCGCTGGCGTACTGTCTTGCCCGGCACCTGTCTGTCCCGCTGCTTTAGTCTGTTGCTCAGATTCTGCCATTCGATTGCCCCGAAACGAGGCCGGCGAATATACCGCGCAGGCCTGAGTCCAGAAAACGATGAATACAAGAACCGAAACGACCGCAGATACCATGCGCCACCGTCATTCAAGCTACCACGTTCAAAGCAGTACGCCTACGCGGTTCTTTCCCGATGCAGAGGGCCGTAGACCTCTAAAGCAAAAAATACCTTTGGAAATTTGCCACCCTTCTCCAGTCGCAGTGACACGCGGGTTTTCCTGAAACAGGAAAAGACGACTTCCCGGACCTGACTCTTTCCATTCTCGAACACTGGTCTGGCTTCCTGGGGTTACCGTATTTTCATTTCACCCCACACACAAACTGCCTTGTTTCAATTACCGCGCCGAGAAAGAATTTTTGTTTTGGCGTGGGTCAGTTGCTCGCGGCTTTTTTCCCGAAAGTGTCTTGCCACGCCTAGTCCATTAAGCATTCGCATAAATTCAAAAATTATTTCATTATCCGAAGTAAACCTCATATCCATTGTTGCTCAGTCTCCTACAATTTCGCGGTATTGCTTCGAGCGAGAGCGATAATGATAGCAACCGTGCGGTGGCATCTTAAGGTCGGCGTGGCAGGGGCTTCCATTCTTGCGGGCTGTGCGCAGCCGGGATTTAACTCCCGGAACACCGTGTCCGACCAGTGGTCCGACCAGATGCGGCAGTTCGCTATATTCCCCGTGTTCCCGCCTCGCGCAGACGTACAGGTTGGCGACCTGTACATGGTTTGCAACATCAGCGCCGACACGCCTCCAGCGCCAAATCCGTCGACCATCGAACAGCCGCCTCGACGCAATCACAAATCGATGTTCCTTGGCAGGCTTATGAACATCGTCGACCAGCCAGCCGCCGCCGGCAAACCGGCAGTGCCCGGGTTGCTATCGAAGTATTATCTGACTCGTGTGCAAATGCCTGTAATTCCTTTTGCCTCCGCTCCTCAAGCGGTAAGCACTCCAGCCGCAGCCGCCTCCTCCGACGTTGCGGCCGCGGCAGCCCCGGCGGCGCCTAAAAAGAAGGTGAAAGCCCCGGTAGCGAGAGCGCCGGCAGCAGCGCCTAAGGCTTTGCCCGCGCCACCGGTGAGAACCGCTGGTATCTTCGAAGGGAACCAGCTTAAGGCGCTCATGCCAGTATCGATGCCAGAGTTCTTCTCGGTTTCAGTCACCAAGGCGCAGGCCTCGGCTCTGATTCCGTTCCCGTCCGTTTTGGCGCAAGCCGGTCTAAGCTACGACTCCGCGCAGAATATTTCTGTGTCCGTCCCACAAACCGAGTCCTACGGATTGCCGGACTCTGACCTTTGGACTGAATTTGCCTTGGAACAGAGGAGCGGCGTGGGAGATATCGCCGCAGTGAAGCAGCTCTTCGATGCCAACTCCCCTAACTTCTGCGCCAACGGCGCTGCACCGGCGCTTGAAGTTGTATCGGAGGTCTACGCAGCGCGTGCCATCGATGTGAGCATCACCTACAGCAGCGAGACAGGCGGTACCGCTGCAGTCGGTCTGAACTACGCAGCCGGTTCAAGCCAGTCCAAAGTAATGAGCGCATTTGACAAATTCCTGAACCCTGGGGCCGCAAGCGGCACCAAAACGGCGAGCGCGCCGGAGGCTAGCGGCGCACCGAAGCCCGGAAATCAGCCGGCGGCCGATGCTGCGATACCCGCATCGACTCCAACGATTGCCGAAGCCACCGCCTTTCTTGCCCAGCTCAACCAGTTCGCCAAACAAATGGGCAACGATAACACTGCGCCTCTTCAGTTTCCCGGCGTACAGATTTCGATTGTCAACGGACATGGGACTGGCGTCATCATGAGCAGACGCTTCGCATCGCCAGTTGTGATTGGATACAGGGGCTTCGAACTCTTCGCTGGAGGCGGAGCCTCCAAACCCAAGCCACCCGCGGCCGGCGCGAATGCGGCTGGTGCTGCATCTTCCGCCGGTACCTGAAAGGACTATTGCCCACTAGACACAGCTGATGCTGCACGGAGGATGCGATGCCAACGAACCTGAGAAAGCCCGCGAAGGCGGCCAAAACATCCGGCACGGCCAAAGGCACGGTATCTAGAGCCAAGGCGAAGTCGACTGTGATGGCCACGCCCGCGTCGCGTGCGAAGGCTGCTCCAGCACCAAAGGAGACAGCGCCGTCAAAAGCCAAGCCTGCTGCGGAAAAACCAACGAAGCTGGCAACGCCTACCAAGACGGCGAAATCCGTCCCACGGACGAAGGCCGGTCCTGAGGTATCCGCAAAGTCAACCGCACGGGCATTCTCGAAAGCTCCAGCAAAGCCAGTTGAGTCATCCAAAACTCAAGTGAGCGGAGCGGCTGCCACATCGAGGCCATCACCACCTGCGAAGGTCAAACCTGCCTCCCGCAGTCCTGCTCCCGCTCGGACCGAGGCAAAGAGAAAGTTGTCGGCAGCGCCCGAGACCGCCGAGCAAGACAAGCTGACCGCTGGCAAAAGCATTTCAAAAGCCGCGAGTACTGCCTCTATGCGTAAGGCGCCTGTACGCCCTGCAACGAGCAAGCGTTCAGCGGCAGGCTCGAGTGGCAACGTGGCCAAACCTCGGGGGCTGGCCGGGGCGACACAAACCATCAACGACTTTGGGCCGGGGCCTTCTGGCGAACCCGAGTCTGCCTGTATGCCCGTCGAAGGTGTGGGTGCGACCGCGCCCGGCGACTTCGGCCCAGGGCCCGGTGGAGACCCTGAGGCGCTCTTCAAATCGAAAACGAAAACGAATCGCGGCGCCAAGCCGGCACCGGCAGCAGCTGCAGGCAAGGCGTTGGCGCCTGCCGCTCCGGCGAAGATGGCCCCGAGAGTCATGGAGGCGGCGCCAGCTCGTACAGATGATGACAACGACGGCGGCGGGTTCGGACTTGGCCCAAATGGTACTCCTGAGTCAATCTAGCACGCGGGGCGCCATCGGAGCTAAGCGGCAGACCTTCAGGCCGACGACCTGAATAGCTGCCGTCAGATGGTCTATATGGCGCCACCTCCACCATAAGAGACTCGAATCGAAAATGCCGAAACTGCCCCGATGCTACATTGGCAGCGTCTGCCTGCCTTAACGCGGCTCATAATGCCCCCTACCGCCAGCCTGACTTAGGGCTCAACAGTTCAGTGCCGCCTCATGTACGCAAGAAGTTCGGAAGCCGGTATCCATGAATTCAGATGCTCACGCCGCTCATACTTGGCAATTGCAGAGACTGTGCGCGGCCCCATATTCCCGTCCGGCAAGCCGTGCAAATAATTATGCACAATCAGATAGCGCTGCACGTCACGCACCGTCTCGCTTTCTGTCATAGCGCTTGTCGGAGACACGTTCGTCTGGAAGGTCACGAGTCGGGTCAGGTATTGGCTAACCTCAGTTCCAGGCGCAGTGTGCGCGATAGCATATGTGACTATGGGTTCGGCCGAATCGCGTACGCTTGGCACCCAGTGCATTGCTCCGGCGAAACCGTAGAGCGCCCCTACAAAAGACGAAGTGAGCGACAACCCACATGCTTTCTTCAAAGGAGCCCAGTTGCGACCTCGCTGTCGATACTCCGGTGGGACCCTCAGTCGCATCAGGTGGCTGACAAACGCACTGAGGAGCCATGCTGCGGGTGAAACCAGAAGCACCGCCAGGACCGACCCCATCATCGCAGATGCTAGGGGTATCAATGCCGACCAATGTGCGGTGGGCGATAACGCGTTGAAGCTGTTAGCGGTGGCGAAAAATGCCCCAAAGACAGGAACCGCACCGACAACCACCCATGCCGTTCGAGAATTCGCAGGAGACACCCTGTCAAGCACGTGCAGCATCGCATCGCCAATCGATTTCGCTGCATCAGGCGATATGAATCCTTGAGCCACGACAGTGATAGCCGAGCCAGGCTCGGAGCGCCCGCCTTTCCCCAGCCTAGCTACTGCCTGCAGACAGCTATCGAGTACCGGCACGCCTCGAAACATGGTAAAGAGATTCTTCGCTTCGCGTTTAAGCTTAGAAGGGTTACCTTTTACGGTGTACAACCCGTTGATTGATTTAAGTTCCGGCTGCAATAGTTGGTCGAAGACCGGGGGCGTCGTAATCGGAATCACGTTCGCACCAACGGCTGCTACGATGTAGTTGCTCTCAACCACGTCCAATCCGAGCTCCACTACCTCTGCGGTCCCCTCGTACCGGACGACCCAGTTGTCGTTCTGGTTATAGCCCGTTTCCGCAAGGTCAAACGGGACGAGCGCGCTCGCAGCCGCAGGTCCTCGGGCAACAAGCGCTCTCACAAGAAGCTCCGACGCGAGGCCGGTGTGAGTTGGAACGCTCCACCGAGGTCTTGCGATGGCTTGAACTCGTGATATATCGGTGAAGAACCCGTTCCCTGCACATGCGCCGCATGTCTGACGTCCCGACCCACCGCAGTATGTGCAGACAACTCGCCCTCCTCCTCCGCAAGAGCCGCAGGTATCTCTTACAGTTTGAGAATAGGTTTCATTCTGACGACCGTTCCACCGCGTATGAGTAACGACACGACTTCGCCAGCCGATGCCCCCGCATCCTCCACAACTTCGCTTGCCGCCCCCAGAACAACCGCTGCAAGAGACTTTACCGCTACCGCGACATCCGCTGCATTGCCTGAAGACGGAGTACGAGCCGAAGTCGTGGACGACTCGAGAGGTAGTTGACCATTCCAGCGATGTCGAACGAGCGGCATCGACCCGCTGCATGAACGACCCCCGGATGTCTCGGTTGCGCACAGCCTGCTGACAAAGCTTTTGAAGGTGATTCTGGTAATCATTGGAACGGTAATCGAAATGTCCGCCGGCAATCGCAGCATTCCCCTTCGACGTAGATGTCGTGATGTCGTGTTCAAAGCGCCAGGTAACGAAGGCGCTGACTAAATAACTGTCTATAGTCTCGGCGGTTGCTTTAATGCCATTTGCATCAACGTGATTACCGACAAACAGATGCCGGAGGTTCTCTAGCAGGCGGAGGCCTTGACGGCCGAGTTGTACGTTTGACATTGTTGAGCTTTCTCGGAATCCCGCTTTTGGCATCGGTCCCTTGATATAACGACATGCTCAACGCTATCTTTAGCCGGACCTTGAGTTTGAAGTCAAGATTCGAAGCCAAGCGGACCAGCTAAGATGCAACCTCTCATTCCGCACGCGCGGCCTTGAGCACACCCCCGATGTTGCGCTCGAAGCCGACTGCGTTGCCGAAGTAAGTCATGTTCCAGTTGCAGCCTGTCGCGTCAGACTCTTGGAACTGCGGCCGCGGCACACGAATCTTCACGCCATCCTCGACGATTGCCCATGAGATGTTCCAGAGTCACGGAGAGGAATGATTCGCAAGGCTGCGAGGACTGGCTTTAAGCTGCCCAGAGCGTAGCCGCGTATCTAAGGCCCGCAACGGTCCTGCGGTTGGGCAATCGCTAAAAACTGGGGCAGCGTATTTCAGAAGCCGACTTCGACTTGCCTTGACTTCTCGCTCAAACGCACTACTACTGACCTGTGCTGTCGTTGGACATGTCACATGCCTTCCGCGCGGACTCGTCGAGCAAACCCCGCTGTGCCCTTTCGCGCCGCGCAGTACATCCGCATGTCGACCGACCGTCAGGAATATTCACCAGTTTTCCAGCGGCAAGCCATCGCCGACTACGCGGCCACTCATCGCTTCCGCATCGTTCGCGATTACGAGGATGCGGGCATCAGCGGTTTGACCCTGCGAGAGCGTCCGGCACTTATACAGTTGCTATTGGACGTCGAAAGTCCGGCGCGCAGATTCAGCACCGTGCTCGTATATGACGTGAGCCGATGGGGACGATTCCAGGACGTCGACGAAGCAGCCTTCTACGAGTATGCGTGCCGCCGGGCAGGCGTGAACGTCATCTACGTTGCCGAGCCTTTTCAAAACGATGGAAGCCCCGCTGCCTCGGTGCTAAAGGCGCTGAAACGGGCGATGGCCGGCGAGTTCAGCCGCGAAATGTCGCGCAAGGTTTTCCTGGGCCTCTGCCTCAACGTACGGCGCGGCTTCCATGCAGGAG